>JAKDMO010000082.1 GCA_030452305.1 Alcaligenaceae bacterium
CGACACCGCCCATCAATTCGGTGCCCGGAATGATGATGTATTCGCCGACCTTGAACGGCCGGCTGGCAAAAATAGTCAAGCCCCCCAGCAGATTGGCCACCAGGCTTTGCGCCGCAAAGCCGATCGCAATCCCGCCAACCCCGCCAAAGGCCAGCACCCCCGCAATGGAAAAGCCCAGCGTCTGCATCATCGTCAGAATAGCGGTGATGACGATGGAGGCCTTGGCGAGTTTGCTGATCGCATCGGTTGCAGTGGGGTCGAGTTCACGACCCTGTCTGCCGGCACGGGCCACCAGATTGGCCTGGACGCGGCCGACCACCCGCAGCAGAAACCACATCGCCACCACAATGATCGCCACATTTCGGCCAGGCCCCAGGATATGCGACAAGGCCGAGTCCGTACTCTGACGCACCAGAACCTCGGCAGCCGCCGCGATCCCAAGCACCCAGACCAGGGCCTTGGCCGGGGCACTGGCACTGACCAGCATCCCATGGGCCCACGCATGGCGCACGGGATCCGGGCGCTGTGCCAGGCGCCGCAGTATTGCGCCCACGAGCCATCCCACGATCAGAGTGGAGAACACGATCGCAAACACAGTGATCGGGCCGCTCCATTCCTTATAGATTTCCGCTGCCCAATCGATAAACAGACTAAATGTCAAAAGTCGATCTCCTTTCAAGGTTATACGGTCAGTGTACAAAGAAGCCTCGCGGCAACCAAGCCGTCAGACGCATGGCAGGCCGCACCCGACGGCCTTAACCGGACAGCCAACTTTCAGGGAACACGTGTAGAATGAACCGGCAGTCGCCCGAACCCTCTCTTTCCAGACAATCGGCCGGAGCACGCCATGATCGCCACGAATCCCGCCCGACGCCGCGTTCTCGCCGCCCTACTGGGCGCCTACACGGCCACCTTGGTACCCTGGGCGCTGGCCCAGCCCGTTCGCGATGACAAACACGGCGCATTCCTGGCGCTTTCCGCCATCATCGCAGGCCGCCAGACGCTGGACGCCGGTCTGGCAACACGGCTGTACCAGGCACTGACCGATCTCGACCCCGATTTTCCCCAGGCCGCGCAGGCCCTGCTCAAATATATCGAAGACCACAAAGTCGATCCCTCGGCCCTGCAAAAGGCGCTCGATGACGAACACTCGCCACTGGCCGAAGTCCCACGCAAGGTCGCCAGCGCATGGTTCCTGGGCATCGTCGGCTCGGGCGAAAGCGCGCGTTGCCTTGCCTACGAACACGCCCTGAACGCAGAAATCGTATCCGACGTCCTCAAGCCCCCCACCTATTCATACGGCGCATACGGTACCTGGACTCGAAAACCCACATAAGGAGCATGCGGATGGCTGACTCACCGAGCGCCGATTTCATCGTCATTGGATCAGGAATTATCGGCTCGCTGACTGCACTGCAATTCGCCAAGGCGGGTGCCTCGGTCATTATCCTTGAGGCCGGTCCGCGCGTCACACGCGACCAGATCGTCTACAACTTCAGGAACTCTACGCGGCGCAGCGACTGGATGTCGCCCTACCCGTTCTCGCCCTGGGCCCCGCATCCGGTCTATCAGCCCCAGGACAACGGCTACCTCGTCCAGGCAGGCCCCTATCCCTACCCGGCCGAATATATACGCGTGGTGGGCGGCACGACCTGGCACTGGGCGGCCCACGCCTGGCGCAATGTACCCAACGACCACCAGATCCGCACGCTGTACGGCGTGGGCGATGACTGGCCGGTATCGTACGACGAACTCGAACCGTTCTATCAGCTGGCAGAGGAAATCATGGGGGTATCCGGTGCACCCGATACCGGTTCGCCGCGCAACAAGCCCTTTCCCATGACCCCCGTTGTCGAGCCCTATGCCATGCGCCGCATCCGCGAGCGCCTGGCCCCTGCGTACAAGGTCGTCACCAACACCACGGCACGCAACAGTCGGCCCTATGATGGCCGTCCGGCCTGTTGTGGCAATAACAGTTGCCAACCGATCTGTCCGATCGATGCGCAATACCATGGCGGCATTGCCGTTGCGGCCGCCGAGGCGGCAGGCGTGCAGCTTATCGCCGACGCCAATGTCTACAACCTGGAACACGACGAGCAGGGCCGGGTCACCAGCGCCCTGTATTACGATCCGAACAAGGTCTCGCACCGCGTCACCGGCAAAACCTTTATCGTTGCCGCCAACGGCATTGAAAGCCCCCGATTGCTGCTGCTCTCGACCAGCGATAAATTCCCTAATGGTCTGGCAAACGGCCACGACATGGTGGGCCGTCACCTGATGGATCACCCCAGTACTTCGCTGACCTTCGACGCCGAGGAGGAACTCTGGCTGGGCCGTGGGCCACAAAGCCCAAGCTCCATCAACATCATGCGGGACGGCGATTTTCGCAGCGACCACGCCCCATATCGGTTGGATTTCACCAATATCTCGCGTGTCGATGGCGCCACCCGGGGGCTGATCGCCGAGGGTGTATACGGTGCCGAGTTCGAACGGCGCCTGCGGCACAGCGCGGCGCACGAACTGAATGTCAAGAACGTGCTGGAAGTCCTGCCCGACCCCAAGCACCGCGTCACACTCAGCAGCGAAAAAGACGGCATGGGCATCCCCAAACCCGAGGTCCACTACTCAATCGATGAATACACGCGCAAAGGCGCCGAACGGTCGATCGAGGACTTCCGCCGAATTGCCGAACTCATGGGCGGCACCAACCTGCGTTTCAGTGCAAAAGACCACTTTGCAAACAACCAGCACATCTGCGGCACCATGCGCATGGGCAATGATCCCGCCACCTCGGTCGTCGACAAATGGGGCCGTACGCATGATCACGAAAACCTGTTCGCCGCCGGCACCGGTGTGCTGCCCACCTCGGGCACCTGTAATTCCACCGAGAACGGTCTGGCGCTCGCCTTGCGTACAGCAGACCACATTCTGACCGAACAGGGGGTCTCGTGATGAAAATCCGGATGAACTGCAAGCCCTGTCGCAGCTTTGCCGCCGCCTGTCTGGCCGTCATCAGCTTCGGTGCCTGGGCCGCCGCGCCGGCCGACTCCGTCGATAACGAACTGGTCCTTAAGGGAAAGTACCTGGCCACAGCCGGCGACTGCATCGCCTGTCATACCGTCGCCGGCGGCAAACCCTTTGCAGGCGGCCTGCATACACCGACCCCGGTCGGCGACATCATCTCGACAAACATCACGCCCTCAAAAACCTCGGGTATCGGCAACTACACGCTCGAGCAATTCACCCGGGTGATGCGCGAAGGCATACGGGCCGACGGAAAGCATCTGTATCCGGCCATGCCCTATACCGCCTATGCGAAAACCAGCGACGAAGACATGCGTGCCCTGTATGCCTACTTCATGCATGGGGTCGAACCTGTAGATACCTCGCCACCCCCTACACAATTGCCGTTTCCGTTCAATATCCGTCTGAGCATGGCGGTATGGAACATGCTGTTCCTGGATCCGACGCCCTTTCGCCCTGATCCGGATCAGGATGCCGTATGGAATCGCGGCGCCTATCTGGCTCGTGGGCTGACGCACTGCACCACCTGCCACACACCACGCAATTTCCTGCTGGCCGAGGACCTGTCGCGCGAACTGGCCGGCGGTCAGGTCGGGCCCTGGTACGCACCCAACATCACATCGGACGAGCGCAGCGGCATCGGCGGCTGGAGCACTCAGGAAATCGTCGATTATCTGGCTACCGGGCACACCGCCAAGGCCCAGGCATCGGGCCCGATGGCTGAGGCTGTGGACTACAGCCTCAGCCACCTTACGGAGGCAGACCTTCAGGCACTGGCCACCTACGTGAAAACGGTTCCCGCAGTACATGACGCCCAGGACACCAAGGCCGTGTTCGCCTGGGGCGAGGCCGTCGATCACCTGGATACGGTGCGCGGCGTACCTTGGCCAAGCGACCCCGGCCAGATGACCGGCGCCCAGCTCTATAGCGCACACTGCGCCACCTGCCACCAGGCCCAGGCCCAGGGAAGCTTCACAGGCGAGCTGCCCGCGCTGTTCCACAACACCGCCACAGGCCGGCTGCAGACCAATAATCTGGTGCTGACCATCCTCGACGGCATCCAGCAGCACGGCAAGGAACCAGGCACCATCATGCCGGGCTTTCGCACCGTCATGAGCGATGCGCAGGTCGCGACCCTGGGGAACTACCTGATGCAGAACTACGGCAATCCGGCCGGCACGGTCAGCGCCGAGCAGGTCAGCACCCTGCGCAATGGCACGGTACAGTCGCCGGTGGATCTGGTCCTGCTCGCCCGCGCAGGCCTGGTCGTGGCGGGCTTGATCATATTGGCGATCATCCTGGCGTTTGCGCTCAGGCGCCGCCGGTCCAGCAGGCGACGGTGATGGCCGGCGCAAGCCATTCCCTGCTGCGTCGATTGGGCGTGTGCGCCGGCCTGACCGCCATCATCCTGATGATCGCCGCGCCGCCCACCAGCGGCGCGCAGACAATCGATGCCAGCAGTTTCCCAACGCTCAAACAGGCGATTACCGGCACCTGTACAGCCGCCGCGTCTGCAGTGGCTGCACCGGCCGATGACTGCGGCGCGATCAAAACGGCCGTTATCGGCCAGGCAAACGGAACCACCCTGCACTTTGCACGCTATTGCCTGGACGACATCGTCAAGCATGTCGGCGATTTCTGCATTCTGCAAGGCATGGCGGTTCTGGCGCAGTCGTCGAAATCCGGCCAGACCACACGACTGTTCGAGACGTCCAGCGACACTGACGAGACCTACCAGGCGCCGGCGCTGGTGGATTCCCCCTACGGCAAAATCCTGGATATCGCGATCACCATCGCAGGAACGGGTCATTTCAACCGAAGCGTGTACCTGCTGCTGAAAGACGGCCAATGGCAAAAGCTCGACAATTCCAGCTGGCTGAACGACCTGCAGTCACGCATTCCCAACGGCACGGAAGTCCATAAGGGCATCTGGCCCAACCTGATCACCATGCAGGCGCATACCGATCTGTACAAACCCGAAGACCCGGACTGCTGCCCCACAGCCGGCACGGTGGACATCAAGCTCGAACTGGTGGGCACGCGCCTGACCATCAAAAGCCTCACCGTCGGGCCGCCGCCGAAGTCCTGATTTGCCGGACGAAATCAGTCGCGAAAGTTTTGGTATTGCAAGGGCAAGTCCACATCGGTCTTGCGCAGCAAGGCAATGGCCTGCTGCAGATCGTCGCGCTTTTTCCCGCTGACGCGCAGTTTGTCGCCATTGATTTGCGTATCGACCTTGAGCTTGGCCTGCTTGATGGCCGCGATCAGTTTCTTTGAGACGGCCTGCTCGATCCCCTGGCGTATCGTCACGAGCTGACGGGCGCCGCCCAGGTTTTCGATCGGATCGGCGACGTCCATGCAGCGCACATCGATTCCGCGTGCAGACAGGCGGCCACGCAGAATATCGAGCATCTGGTTCAACTGAAAGGCGCTGGGCGCACGCTGGGTGACCTGGAATCCTTCGAGTTCGAATTCGGCCCCCGTGCCCTTGAAGTCGAAGCGGGTCGCCAATTCCCGGTTTGCTTGGTCAAGCGCGTTGGACAACTCGTGCTTATCGACTTCGGAGACCACATCAAAACTGGGCATATCGGCAACCTTTCTGAAAATTCGAATCGGTGAAAGTTTAAGCGCTTTAAGTGTCTTGGGAAACCCGTGCACGCCGCCCCAAAGGGTCTTGTCGAAAATATTGTGCCAGCAAGCCATACCAATCCGGCATGGCCTGGGCGAGCGGTGCAGGATCGATAAAGAAGGCCTCGGTACTGACTGCAAAAAACTCCCCCGGATCGCTTGCGGCATAGGGATCCAGCGGCAAGGCCACCAGCCATGGCGCGGCCTCATCGGACTCTGGATCGACGTCCGCAGGGATGGCGTCCTCAGCTTGGGTCACGGCGCGTTGAAACGCATCGAAAGACGCGTGCAGCACGCGGTGCCAATCGCGCGCGCAGAGCTGGGGATGCGCGCTGAGACTGGGCATCCCGTTGACATCACCCGCATGCAGGTCCAGTTTGTGGGCGAATTCATGGATGACGACGTTGGCTGCATGATCGCGGCCCGGGCCCGCGTCCTCCCAGGACAGGATCAAGGGGCCGCCCTCCCAGGCCTCGCCTGCGAGTTCTTCGACATATTCATGGACCACGCCGGTCTGTTCATCGACATCCGAGCGCGGCACCAGAAAGCCACCGGGATACACGACGATATCCGTCCAGCCTTCGTACAGCACGAGATCCAGATGCAAGACCGGCAGCGCGGCCTGAACCGCAATCGACAGCATCACGGCGTCGCTGACTTGGAAACCATGCGCCCCGAAAAACGATTTGCCGGCCAAAATCCATGCCGCATGCTCGTGCAACAACTGCTGTTCCTCGGGTGACAGACCCGTCAGAAATGGATAGGCACCCACAGCATCCTGCCACTGCGACGCGGATATGCCCGCCAGCGTGCGAAGGACTTCACGACGTGTCGCACCACGGCCGGCCAACCATCTGAACATACCTGCTCCGATCGCTAAAGGGTCTCTCTGCATGCTTGCATCTACAATACCAAAGTGTCCGCCCCTCGTCCGGGTTTCCATCGGGAAAACACAAGCGGCATGGTGGTATTCGTCATATTTTTGGAGCAAGCATGGAAGCAGAACGCGGGAATCGTCGTATTCTCGGCGCGACCCCCGCAATTGTCCTGGGGCTGCTGGCGTGTCTGGGCACCTACCAACTCTGGGTCTTCTTTGACCACCATGCGCCCACGCTGGCATTGGCGCTGGCAGGCGGACTGGCGGCGGCGGCCGCCACCGCAGCAGGCACCCTGCCCATCCTGACCGTTCGTACGCTATCTGACCGCGTGCAGGACACCATGCTGGGTTTCGGCGCGGGCGTGATGCTGGCAGCCGGGGCCTTTTCCCTGACCCTTCCCGCACTGAATGCCGCTGCCGAACAGGGCAACAGTCCATGGGAGGCCGGACTCATCGTGGGTGCGTCCATCCTGCTGGGCGGCGCCTCGCTGCTGTGGATGGATCGCGCACTGCCGCACGAGCACTTCATCAAGGGGCGCGAGGGTGCGAGCGCAGACCGACTGCGGCGCACCTGGCTGTTCGTCTTTGCCATTGCCCTGCACAACCTGCCCGAGGGCCTGGCGATCGGAGTCGGCTACGCGGGCACCGATGTCCTACGCGGCACCGCGCTAGCCACGGGAATCGCCATACAAGACATTCCCGAAGGCCTGGTTGTGGCCGTCGCCTTGCTGTCGGCCGGCTACACCCGAGGGTTCTCGGTCACACTGGGCATGGCCTCGGGCCTGATCGAGCCCGTGGGGGCGGTGCTGGGCGCTGCGGTCGTGGTCTGGTCCGCCACCCTATTGCCGTGGAGTCTGGGCTTTGCAGCGGGCGCGATGCTGTTTGTCATCAGCCACGAAATCATCCCGGAATCGCATAGAAAGGGCCACGAGGTCTATGCGACCTGCGGCCTGTTTCTGGGCTTCGTCCTGATGATGCTGCTGGATACGGCCCTAGGCTGATACACTTGCCCGCAAAGGAGCGTTGCGATGCCGCATTCCCCGGAAATGCCTGACTGGCCGGCGGCCCCGGAAGGCTGGAACTGGGCCGCGCAGGACGAGGACGGCCGCTGGTTCTGGTACCGGGTGGAACCCGTCCTGGGCGTGGGCGGCGGGGTGTGGCGCGCGAACTCCCGAGCACAGCGCTTTGCCTGGCAAGGCGACCCCAACCCGAATTGGTACGAGACGCTGCAGACGCGTCCGGTTTCTGACAGATGACGACAATCGCAGCGTTTTTTGATGCCTACTGGCCGCACCTGCTCGCAGTGTTCAGCCTGGCGCTGACCGTATCTGCCGCCGTGCATGCAGCAATGACCAAACGTGACGTGCGTGCGGCAATCGCCTGGGTGGGCGTCATCGTCGCCTCACCCCTGTTCGGCCCATTCCTGTATCTGGTTGCCGGCATCAACCGTGTGCACCATAAACAGCTTTCGGTGCAGCGCAGCAAACTCATCAAGGACTATGTCAACCACGCGCAGGCCCCCTATCTCGATGTCACCCACATCGCCGGCGCCCAGTTCGCCTCGCTGCGCGTGCTGTGCGACCGCATCAGCCGTTTTCCGCTGCATGATGGTAACCACATCCGCCTGCTCGATAGCGGCGATGAGGCCTATCCGGCCATGCTCGCCGCCATAGACGGCGCCAAACACACGATTGCGCTGCAGACTTATATCTTTGATCATGACCGGATCGGCCTCGAATTTGCCCAGGCGCTTGCGCGCGCGCACCGGCGCGGCGTCCAGATCCGGGTGTTGATCGACGCAATCGGTTCAAAATATTCCCGGCCGCCCATCCTGACGGAACTGCATCGCAGCGGTATCCGCGCAGCCCTGTTCATGACCAATCCCCTGGGCATGCGCATGCCCTATGCCAATCTGCGCAGCCACCGCAAGATCCTGATCGTCGATGGCAACATCGGATTCACCGGGGGCATGAACATTCGTGAAGGATTCATGCCCTCGCTTGTGGGCACACACGCCACCATGGACACACATTTTGGCATCCAGGGGCCGGTCGTCATGCAACTATTTGCGGTCTTTGCCAACGACTGGGAGTTCACCACGCGCGAACGCCTGCCGATCGAGGACTGGGTGAGCGGTTCGTGGGCCGCCCCGGAACCCTGGGTGCCTGCACGCTGCATTCGATCCAGTCCAGACCGCTTCATTGCAGCCACGCACAATGTGTTGCTGGGCGCACTGGCCGTTGCCCAGCAACACATCCGCATTCAATCACCCTATTTCCTGCCCGACCAGACCTTGCTGGGCGCACTGAACACAGCAGCACGTCGCGGCCTGCGGGTGGATATCGTGATCCCCGGCCAAAACAATCTGCGGCTGGTGAACTACGCCATGACCGCACAGCTCGATCAGGTCATAGGAGGCGGCTGCCGGGTGTGGCGGTGCACCTCGAACTTCAACCACTCAAAACTGATCACCATAGACAGTTGCTGGTCCTATGTCGGTTCATCCAATATGGACCCTCGCAGCCTGCGCCTGAATTTCGAGCTCGACATGGAGATCTATGGCAAAGACATGGCCCGCCGAATCGAGGAACGCATCGATCGGGACATCCAGGCATCCGAGCCAGTCACCCGCGAATCGCTGGCGGCGATTCCGTTCATCAAACAGTTACGCAATCGCGTCATCTGGCTGGCCAGCCCGTACCTCTAGTCCTGGTCCGGCGGCGTATCATTAGAGCTTTGCCCCGGACCCACCAGGAGATCACGCATGAGTTCCGCCCACCGCCCCGAATCCGAGCACACCGCCTGGCACGAGCAAACCACGGTGCTGCACGGCGATAGCGGCCTGAGCCCGGATCCCGACGTGGTCGCCCCCATCCATTACAGCGCCACCTTCCGGGCCGACACCCCCGAGCAGTTCGCTGAAATGGCCACCACACCGCGCGCCACGGGTTTCTACACCCGCTATGGCAATCCCGTGCACCAGCGTGTCGAGGCCATCCTGGCAGAGCTCGAAGGAACAGAAAGCGCCCTGCTGACCGGATCTGGCATGGGCGCCATCAGCACCACCATCCTGGCGCTGGTCAGCGCAGGCGATCATGTGATTGCCCAGGATCGCCATTACATGAGCACCTCGAAGCTCTTTGCCGAAATCCTGCCGCGTTACGGCGTGGAAGTCAGCTTTTTTGACCAAACCGACCTGAAGGCCCTCGAAGCCGCGATCCGCCCAAACACCCGACTGATCATGGTCGAAACCCCGGTCAACCCAACCCTGGCGATTACCGACCTGAGCGGCGTGGCGCAAATCGCCGGGAAACACGATATCCTGACCATCGCGGACAACACCTTTGCCTCGCCCCTGAACCAGCAACCCCATGCCCTGGGTATCGACATCGTGCTGCACAGCGCCACGAAATATCTGGGCGGCCATTCCGACATCATGGCGGGCGCCATCTGCGCCAACAAGGCCCTGTGTGAGAAAATCTGGGCCATGCACGTCACGCTGGGTGCGGTGCTCTCGCCCATGGATGCCTGGCTGCTGCTGCGTGGCCTGCGTACACTGTCGCTGCGGGTCGAGCGCATTAATCACAATGCACTGGCCCTGGCTGCCTGGCTGGAACAGCACCCAGGCGTCGAAGCCGTGTTCTATCCCGGCCTGCCCAGTCACCCGCAGCATGCCCTGGCTGCCCGGCAGATGCGTGGATTCGGGGCGGTGGTCGCCTTTTCGATACGCGGCGGATACGAGGCCACACGCAGCTTTGTATCCGGCCTGAAGCTGGCCACACACGCTGTCAGCCTCGGCGGGGTCGAAACACTGGCCGTGCACACGGCGGCCATGTGGGCCGGCAGCATGACCGAGCCACAAATGCGCGCAGCCGGCATCGAACTGAATTTCGTACGCATGTCGGTGGGGGTCGAACACATCGAGGACCTGAAGGCAGACCTTGCACATGCCCTGGCGGCGCTGCCGGCCTGATCGGATGCGGTTTCCATGGTCCGCCCTGCTGGATTCGAACCAGCGACCTACGGCTTAGAAGGCCGTTGCTCTATCCAACTGAGCTAAGGGCGGCATGGCGCACAACGCCCCGCATTTTAACGTTATTTCAAACACGACCAGAATCATGACACGACACCCAAGAACCTGGCTGAGCGCCACACTCTTGCTTTCCAGCCTCATGCTCCTGCAGGCCGGTTCCGCCCATGCCGGAATTGCCTACCAATTTCTACAAGACAAGGCGGTTGCGGGCGAACCCATCACGCTTCAGGGGATTCTGTTCAACGATACCGAGTCCGCACTGCAGGCTACGGCGCCGCATATGCTTAGCCTGGAGTGGCGCGGGGCCGACGGGCGGACCATCACGTCGCGCTTTACCCTGAGGTCGGCCGCCGACTCGATCGCGCTGCCGGTG
>JAKDMO010000083.1 GCA_030452305.1 Alcaligenaceae bacterium
ACCATCTGCCGCAGGAGAATGTCCGGCCTGTCGTGGATGCAGCTTGCCATCCAGTCAAGAGGCCTCGAAGACCGGGTGCGCCTGCTGACGCTGAGCTTTGATCCGGCAAACGACACGCCCCAGGTGATGGCCGAGCATGCGCGCCGATTCGGCGCGGATCCGCAACTGTGGACGTTCGCCACGGTTCGCGATCATGCCGACCTCGATGGTCTGCTGAAGCTTTTCGATATTGTCGTCCTGCCCGATGGGCTGGGCGGCTATGCACATAATGCCGCTCTGTTCCTGATTGATGAAAAGGGGTGGCTTTCCAGAGCCTACGACATCGACAGGCCGGACCTGGCCCTGGCCGACTACCTGGCTAGAAGCCGGCGCGGGACGGCGCAATGAAAAGGCCGTTTCCCGTTTTGCGTCTGTCTGGGCGTCTTGCCCGCCACTGGGCCGTGCCCGGGGTCCTGCTGGCTTGCCTGGCATGCTTGCAGCCATGGCTGGAGGCATCCATGGCGCGGCACATGGGCATCGAATTGCCACTGGTTTTCATCACAGGATGGTTTGCGGCCAGAGTCGCCGGCGATCGGTTGACCCGAATACTTGCACCGTGGAATATGGCCGGCGTTCCGGCGCTGAGCTTTTCAATGCTCGTGGTGTCCTTGTGGATGGTCCCGTCCGCCCTGGACTACGCGGTCCTCTTGCCCGCCGTCGGCGTGATAAAGATTTTCAGCATGGCGATGGCAGGGATGCTGGCTGCGGCCTCCTGGCGCAGCGGCGGCATTGTCATCCAGGCGTTTTTCACCATGAACGGATTCTGGATGATGTTCGTTGTGGGTATGCTCTATCGGGACGCGCCGCAGCAGCTATGCAGTGTTTACCTGGCGGATGACCAGCTATATGCGGGCATGGCGATGATGGCTTGGGCGGTGGCAGGGCTGACACTCTGGGTTCTTGGGGCATGGCGCACATTTCGTCGCTGGGCGTGCCTGGAGGCCTAATAACCCACAGTCTCATTGCGCGGGACGTACTGCGAGCTGCGTTTCAGCTATATTGTCGTCTTCTTTCCAGGAAAACACCCCCATGCAGCATTTTGATGCACCGACCCTGGTCGCCGTCGATGCGTATGTTCTGGCGCTGCTGGGCGCCTTACTGCTGGTGTCCGCGTTCCAGGGGCAGCGCGAACGGGCCTTGCTGTTCACCTCGCTTGGCTGCCTACTGGCTGCGCTTGGTCTGATCGTCAGTTTGCTTCGCACCAAGCCGGAATTGCATGCCTTTGCGGTGACGACCAGCAATGCAATATTGATCCTGAGCCATGCCATGGTCTGGGCGGCATTCCGCGCGTTCTCGCGCTATCCCCAGCGGCCTGCATGGCTGCTGACGGGTGGCCTGGCCTGGGTGGTGCTGTCCCAGTGGCCGCCTTTTCTGGATTCGGTCGCCTTGCGTATCGGGGTGTATTCCATAGTGTGCAATGGATATCTGGCGCTCGCCCTGTGGGAGATCTGGCAACTGCGCAGACGGGGCAAGTTCGGTGTGCTGCCGGCCGTGATCGTATTGGCCGTGCAGATGCTGTTTAATGTGTATCGCCTGTTCATGGAGCGCATGCCGCCCATACAGGGCTCGGATCAGTCCGGATTCGCCCTGACGATGTTCGAGAGCATCCTGTTTGCGATCAGCCTGTCGTTCGTTATTCTGATGATGGTGCGCGAACGCGCCGAACGGCAGTACCGCTATGCGGCGCTGCACGATGACCTGACGGGCCTGCACAATCGGCGCGCCTTTTTTGCCGAGGCGGCGCAGGTGCTAGAGGTGGCACGCTCCCAGCGGTGCAATGCCGCGCTGTTGATGTGTGACCTGGACTGGTTCAAACGTGTCAACGACGAAGGCGGCCATAGTGCCGGCGATCGGGCACTGACGCGGGTCGGCCAGGTGCTGCGTGAATCCATACGCTCGGGTGATTTGTGCGCCCGGATCGGCGGCGAGGAATTTGTCGTACTGGCCCTGGGGGCGGATCTGTCGCAGGGGATCGAGTTGGCCGACCGCATCCGTGATCGTCTGGCCGAATGTTCAACCGAAGCCCAGGGCCGCCTGAGCATCAGCATCGGAATTGCCTCGGCCGCGCAGGCGGCTCATGACCTGGATCGCTTGCTTGTCCGGGCGGACGAGGCCTTGTACAGTGCAAAGTCTGCCGGACGCGATTGCGCCAGGATCTGGGCGCCGCAGCCCTTGTCAGCAGGCGCGGCGCAGTCATCCTGATCCATCCGGTCAATGGAGCGCTGCCTTTGAAATCATCATGGAGCACGGCCGCCCCCGTGCTTTTCCTCGTGTTGTGGTCCAGCGGCTTCGTTTTTCTGAAGCTCGGGCTGCAATTTGCGGATCCACTGACCTTTCTGGCATTGCGCTACGCATTCGTAGTGGTCATTTTACTTGGCCCCTTGCTCTGGATTCGTCCGTCGTTTCCAAGGCATGCGCGGCAATGGCTGCACCTGGCCGTGGTGGGGGTATTGCTTCAGGCGGGTTATTTTTCGTTTACCTACCTTAGTCTGTATCAGGGGATGTCGGCCGCCGGCCTTGCCTTGATTACCTCTCAGCAACCGATCCTTGTTGGCTTATTGGCTCCGTTCATTGCGCATGAGCGTGTGTCGCGCGTGGGCTGGCTGGGTTTGGCCCTGGGGGTCATCGGCGCGAGCATCGTAATCATCGCGAAGGCTCCAGGCGCTGGCGCAGTGTCTCTCTGGGCCGCGTTCTACGCCATATTGGCACTGTTTGCGATCACAGCCAGCACGCTGTGGGAAAAACGTTTCGGCACAGAGAATCACCCTGTTGTTGCAAACCTTGTGCAGTACACGATCGGGTTCGTCGTAGTCCTGCCCCTGGCGCTCATGCTGGAACCAATGCGGGTGCAGTGGGACGCTGTCGGGCTGTGGGCAGCGTTGGCTTATCTGGTCATCTGCAATTCGATCGTTGCCATCACCCTGCTGCTTGCAATGATCCGCCGTGGGCAAGCGACCAGGGTCTCGGCCTTGTTCTTTCTGGTGCCGCCGGCCACCGCCGTGATCGCCTTTTTGCTGCTTGGCGAAACCATTCCCCTGCTGGCCTGGCCCGGGATTCTACTGGCGGCGCTTGGGATCTACCTGGTCATGCGGGATCGCACGTAATCGTGCGCAGGGTGAACTTCGACCACGTATCCCTGTCCAAACAACTAAAGATGGATACTTCGAGCTTGGGTTTGCACTGACACAGTCGTGCTCGCTGCGGCTGGTGTCAGAGGGCAACCCGGCACCATGTCTGGAGAAGAGCCGTGACCGATCGAAATAGCGGTACAGAACGGCACCGTTCTGAGTTTGTCGAGTCGCTGGTGGACTATTCGCGCAAGCAACAAGCGCAGCAATGGGAAGGCAGCTTCAACGATTACCTGAGTGACGTTGTCGCCAAAGATCCGGTACGTGCAGCCAGGTCAAGTCATCAATATATTTGGGACATGATTTGCTGGCGCGGTCTGGAGACGTCGAAACAAAGCGGTGTCAATACTCATTACAAGCTGTTCGAGGATGAGCTGTTCGGCATCGACCAAGCTTTGGAACGGGTCGCCAATTACTTCAAGGCGGCCAGTGAAGGTTCCGAAGTGGGCCGACGATTGCTGCTTTTGCTGGGGCCGCCATCCGGCGGTAAATCCAGTCTGGTGACCTTGCTCAAGCGCGGCCTTGAGGCCTATAGCCACACCGATGAAGGGGCGCTGTATGCCATCCGGGAAAGCCCGATCCAGGAATCGCCCCTGCTATTGATCCCGCATGGGAAACAAGCTGAATTCAGGGACTCATACGGGGTCGAAATCAGCGGGGAATTATCGCCCTATACGCGTATGCTGCTGGATCGGGAGTACGACGGCGATTTCACCCGCGTACCCGTGCATCGTATCTTTATTGACGAGGCCGCCCGCAAGGCGGTGGGCACATATGCGCCCCATGACCCCACCACGGCCGACATCGCCGACCTGGTGGGTTCGATCGACCTGTCCAAAGTGGCCGAATATGGCGATGAGGGCGATCCCCGCGCCTGGTCCTGGTCGGGTGCGGTCTATGCCGGCAACCGCGGGCTGCTGGAAATGATTGAAATCCTCAAGGTCAAGCGTGAGTTCCTATACTTGCTGCTGACCCTGACGCAGGAGCAAGTGGTCAAGGTTTCCCGTTTTCCATTGATCTACATTGATGAAACTATTGTCGCCCATACCAACATGGCCGAATTTCGCCGGTTTCTGCAGGAAAAGGAAAATGAAGCCTTGCTTGATCGTATGGTCATCGTGCAGGTGCCCTACACCCTCAGCTACACCGATGAGGCACGCATCTATCACAAGCTGACCTCTGCCACGCCTTCGTTCCGGCAGGTGCATCTGGATCCGCATGCCTTGCAGGTGGCGGCCGTATTCGCCATTCTGACCCGCCTGAAACCGTCCGAGCGCCCGGATCTCGACCTCAGCAAGAAACTGCGCATTCACGCTCACGAAGCCATAGAAGGGGTTTCGGATGCCGAGGCCGAACGCATCATCCGCGAGCAGCCCGACGAGGGTATGGATGGTGTGTCGCCGCGCTTTATCGTCAACGCGCTGGCCGGCGCCATCAGCCAGTCCGAAAGTAAAAGCCTGACTTCGATGGAAGTCATGCTGGCGCTGAAGGACGCAATCGAATCCGATGCGCGTATGGATACCAAGGTGAAAAAGCAATGGATCGATTTTCTGGTGACCACGCGCAAGGAATTCTATAACCGCTGGGTCAAGGAAGACGTGCACAAAGCACTATTCGTATCCTTTCAGGATGAGGCACAGGGGCTTTTGGACAAATACCTCGATGAAGTCGAGGCGGTACTCGAAAATCGCAAGGTGGATGACCCCATCACCGGCGAGGAACGCGACGCTGACGAACGGTTCTTGCGCAGCGTGGAAACCAAGATCGGCATTTCCGATTCCGGCAAGACCTCGTTTCGCCAGGAAATCGTGCGCAAGGCCTTGAATGCCTACAAACGTGGTGCAAAATTCACCCTCAGCGAGCATGCACGCCTGCGTGAGGCGATCGAGCAATATCTGTTCGAAGAACGGCGCGATGTGCTGCGCCTGGTCACATCCAGCACGCGCGCGGACACCGAAGTCATGGAAAAGATCTCGGCGGTCGAAGATCGCATGGTCAACGAATATGGCTACGATGCGCACAGTGCGCACGAGGCGCTGAACTACGTGACCACGCTGCTGGCACAGGAATAGTCATGGCACGCAAGGCCTCCACCGTGGCCAGGCCACCCAGCCGGCAACTGTCGAACCTGGCCCATGCGCACCGTTGGTACGATCTGTTTTCGCGCGGTGCGCGTGACTGGCTGCGGCACAATGAAAAAGTCCGCGATGCCGTGCGCGAGCAGTTGCCCGATATGATTGCGGGCGCCGATATCCTGGGCCGCCCATCCAACCACACCGTCCTGGTTCCGGTTCATTTCCTTGAGCACTATCGCTTTCGTCTGGGCACGTCGAATGAACAGTCGGGCGTGGGCCAGGGTGGCGGCAAGCCAAATGATGTGTACCAGCAGGGGCAAGGCGATGGCGGCGATGGCGGCCAGTCCGGCGCAGGTGGCAGTGGCGACGGCGAGTTGCGTTTCATGCTGGAACTCAGGATCGAGGATATCGTGGACTGGATCTGGGACGAGCTGCACCTGCCCGACCTCAAGCCACGCACCAGCGATGCACTCAGGGACGAAGATCTGGTGCGTGAAGGGTGGAGCCGGCATGGCCCCAACGCACGACTGGACCGGCGCCTGACCATGAAGGAAGCCATCAAGCGCCGGCACGCCCAGCCCGAAGGCGCGGCGCCTTTTTCCGACGAAGATCTGCGTTTCCGGCAATTGGCCCGGCGGCAACGTCCTGCGACCGATGCGGTCGTGGCCCTGGTGCTGGATGTGTCGGGTTCCATGGATCCGGAACGGCGCAAACTGGCCAAGTCGTTCTTCTTTTGGGCCGTGCAAGGCCTGCGTCGGCAATATGGCAATGCGCTGGAAATCGTCTTTATCGCGCATACCAATGCAGCCTGGGAATTTACCGAAGAGCAATTCTTTCAGGTCAGCGCCACGGGCGGCACCACCGCCTCAAGCGCCTTTACGCTGGCGCTCGATATTTTTGCCAAACGCTACCCGACCCGGCGTTATAACCATTACCTGTTTTATGCATCCGACGGCGAAAACTTTGCCGATGACCGGGATGTGGCCGATAGCCTGCTATGCAAGCTCGGGGATATCGTCAATTTTATGGGCTTTGTGGAAACGCCCCTGAATCCGCACGAGTCCGGCTTGTCTGAAACCGGCCGGTTGTTTCGCTCGCTGGAATCACGGAAGTACCCGGTAGGCACCTATACCATCCATGACCGCGGCGATGTATGGAATGCCGTGCGCCGATTCTTTCAGCGTGAGGCATATGCCGATGCGGAAGTGGAGGCCTGAGATGCTCGCCTCACATCAACAAGGCCTGGAACGGCTGACGCATTACATCCCCAAAATTGAGGCCTTGGCCAGGCATGACGGCCTTGATTATGATCCGGTTGATTTTGAGCTGGTGCCCAATACCTTCATGATGGAAGTGGCCGTGTACGGCCTGCCCATACGCATGCCGCACTGGTCGTTTGGGGTGCGTTATATCCATCAGCATGTCCAGCACAGGATGGGCGGATCACATATCTTTGAAGTCGTGTTCCCGGGCAAGCCCAACCGCGCCTTCCTGGTTGCCGACAATGGGCTGGCACAAAACGCGCTGGTGATCGCACATGTGCTTGGGCATGCCGATTTTTCCAAGAACAACGCCTTGTTTGCCCGCATGCAGCAACAAGTCGGCTATCACATCGTGACCGAGGCGGCCGAACGGGCGCGCAGCATTCAGGCCGCGATCGAAGAACACGGTCAACAGCGTGTGGAGCGGGTGCTGGATGCCGCACTCGCGCTGGAGCAGCACATCGATGTGGACCTGCCGATCCACCGGCCCGACTACCCGACCCACATCGTGCCCAAGCCGAACCGAAAGCCTACTGGCTTTCGTTCCCGTTATGCTGATTTGCCTGGTGAAAAAGCCGCCCCCGTGCAGCGTCGGCAGCGCGCGACCATTCCGCCGTATCCCGAATCGGATCTGTTGTGGTTCATCGCCCGTTATGCGCCCGACATGGAAGGTTGGGAGCGGGACATTTTCCTGGCCGTGCGCGAAGAGTCCTTCTATTTTTACCCAGTATTTGCGTGTCAGATCATGAATGAAGGCTGGGCCAGCTACTGGCATGCACGCCTGCTGCGCGAAGCCGATTTCCTGCCCGACAGCCTGTATCTGGATGCCATCAAATCGCATTCCGACGTCATTCGCCCCTACGCCAGTGGCAAGAACATCGCGCTTTCATTGAACCCCTATCACATCGGTTTTGCCATGTGGGAACACCTCATCGAAACTGAGGGCCTGGATCGCGCCTTGTTCATTCGTGCCGAAGAGGACGACTTCAGCTTCATCCGCAATCACCTGGGCGAGGCCTTGGTCGAGAAGCTGCAATTGCTGAGCTACCGCGCGCGCGAAGACCAAATCAGGGGGGTTCACATTCAGATAGAAGATACCGATATCGGCACGCTACGCGAACAATTGATCTCGCCCAAATTCAATTTTGCCGCGCCTCACGTGCAGGCTGTTGAACTGAGCAGCGATGGCAGTTTGATGCTTCGTCACGATCATGCTGCCGACGGTCGCGGTCTGGATCTCGATCGTGCACAGAAAGTGCTGGAATACATCGCGCTGGTCTGGCGCCGCCCGGTGGCGCTGGAGACGATCGACGACGAGGGCAAGGACACGACGCTTGTCGTCCAATGACTGCTGTCAGGAATATCGCCAGGACATCGACGCGGTCAATGGCTATCTGATGCGCTGATGGCTTCGAATACGCCGCCAGGATTTTTCGGATTCCTGTACCAATCGGAAGGTCGTGGCCAGCAGATCCATACGCGACATCCCGTTACCGCTTCGTGTGATTCGATGGCGCACTGCGGCAAATGTGGAATCGATCGGGTTGGTCGTGCGCAGATGATGCCAGTGTTCGGCCGGGAAATCGTAGAACGCCAACAGCGCCTCGTGATCTTCGGTGAGCATGGCGGCAGCCTTCGGATACTCCGCCTGGTACGCGGATATGAACGCTTCAAGCAAGGTCCGCGCCTCGTCCCGGGTCTCTGCCATCCAGATCTCGCGTAATTCTGCTTTGGCCTGCGGCTGTATGTCCTTGGGCAGAGTGTGCAGGATTCTGGCGGTCTTGTGCCCCAGGCAGTGCTGGTGGCGGGTTTCAGGATAGATTTCCCCAAGTGCCGCCCAAAACCCCATGTGGCTGTCGCTGGTCGCCAACTGCGGCCCGACTGAAAGGCCGCGGCGCTTCAGGTCGCGCAGTACCTCGCGCCACGCATCCGTTGATTCAGAGGTTCCGTCTACCAGGGCGACCAGCGTCTTGGTGCCATCCGTCCGGATGCCGACAATGGCCAGCATGCACTGCTGGTCCACATGCCAACTGCGTGGGCTCGGATGCATCCCGCCCGCCCACCAATAGGCATAGCGCCGATCCGAAAGTGTGCGTTTGGCCCAGGCAGTGTAGTCACTTGCCCACTGGGTCAGCAGTTCGTGTGAGTTCACTTCTGTTGCCTATTGAGTCGCAGTGGCTGCCTTGTACGAGGTGGGACCCCGTCAGGGCAGACGTGCCGGAACCCGAGCATCCTCAGGCCCCAATTGATATATGCAACTTAATGATACGTACCGAAAACGGGTATTCCGGATTTTTTGACAAAGCTTGACGATCGTCGGCCCACAGAAAAACGCCCCAGGCGGTCAAGCCTGAGGCGTTGGGGGCCGAAAGAGGCCGTATGAGCAGGCGATCGACGCAGTGTTCGCGGTCGATGCCGGCAAGTGCTTAGCGTGGGTCGGGCGTCATCCGCAGATAGGATGTGAGTTTCTTGATGCCCTTGGGGAACAGTTTCTGGGCGTCGTCATCCGACAGCGCTGCCGACACGGCGACATCGCGGCTGGCACCTTCAACTCCCCAGTTCGCAGGTGTGCCGACCTTGAATTCGCTGGTCAATTGCAAGGCATCAAGCGTGCGCAGGATTTCGTTGAAGTTGCGGCCGACGCTCATGGGGTAGATCAGAATCAGGCGTACTTTTTTGTCGGGGTCGATCAGAAAGACGTTGCGGACAGTCTGATTATCCACTGGTGTGCGTTTGGCGACATCGCCCGAGGCACCGGCAGGCAGCATATTGTAGAGTTTGGCGACGTTCAGATCGATGTCGCCAATAATGGGGTAATTCGGTGCCGTTCCCTGAGTGTTGCCGATATCCACGGCCCACTTTGTGTGGTCTTCGACGGAATCGACGGAAACAGCCAGGATTTTGGCGTTGCGCTTGTCGAATTCCCCCTTGATGCCTGCCATGAAGCCAAGCTCGGTGGTGCAGATCGGTGTGAAGTCCTTGGGGTGAGAAAACAGTACGCCCCAGGAATCGCCCAGCCACTTGTGAAAGCTGATCTTGCCTTCGGTGGTGTCGGCTTCGAAGTCGGGGGCGGTATCGCCCAGTTGGAATGACATGGTAAACACTCCTCTTAAGTGAGAGAATCGTAACAACTACCGACAGTATGAACCCTTAAAGCCATATTAGGTGGGCTTTCGACCTTCAATTAAGTTATATGGAAATGCCCTCGGGCGCCCGTAGCGACGGGGGTTTCATGGGTGATTACCCTTGAATACAAAGGATTGTCGTATGTACGACAGTCCTGATAGGTAGCCTGTCTGTATCTTGACACCAATATTAAAAGAGGATGACAAACATGCGGTCACTGGAGCCTGCGGACTCTCGGGACACCGTCCTGTCCTGCATCAATACCAGCCGATGGTTTGGTGGCCTGCAGGCCATGAAGAACGTCTCGCTCGAGATCAAGCGCGGCGAAATCCTGGGGCTGGTCGGGCCCAACGGTTCGGGCAAGACTACGACGGTCAATGCGATCACCGGATTTTTTCCGCCTCAGGAAGGCGAAATCTGGTTCGGCGACGTCCAACTCAATAAACTGCTGCCTCATCAGGTCGCCCAGCAGGGGATCGCCCGTACGTTCCAGAACGTGGCGCTGTTCAAGGGTATGAGCGTGCTCGATAACATCCTGCTTGGCCGCCACAACTTCATGCAGCCCAGCGTCCTGCGGGCCATGTTGTATTGGTGGAGTGCCCAGCCCGAGGAAATCGCCAATCGCGACAAGGTCGAGGACATCATCGACCTGCTGCAGCTGGAAAGCGTGCGCGACGAGCACGTGGATGTCATCCCGCTGGGAACCCAAAAGCGTGTCGAATTGGCCAGGGCTCTGGCGGCCGAGCCCACCTTCCTGATTCTGGATGAACCCATGGCGGGGATGAATCAGGAGGAAAAGGAATACATGGTGCGCTTCATCCTGGATGCTCAGGAAGCCCTTGGTCTGACGATATTGCTGATCGAGCACCATATGGACGTAGTGACGGCGATCTGTGATCGCCTGGTGATTCTGAACAACGGGGAAAAAATCAAGGAAGGACTGCCTCAGGAGGCCATCAGCGATCCGGCGGTGATCGAGGCCTATATCGGCAAGGTGGGGGCTGAACATGACTGATCCGGTTCTGAAATCGCTGGCCGATGAGTCGCTGTGCCACCCCGATTGGCGCCCCGACGACCATCTGCTGACCCTGTTGGCAGACAACGCTCAGCGCTATCCGAACGAGGTGGCCATGCGCGAATACGATCATGGCGTGTGGCAGGAATATACCTGGGCCCGCTACCTCGACGAGGTCCTGAATTTCGCGGCAGGGCTGGAACGCTGCGGCGTGGGCCAGGGGGATATCGTCCTGGTGGTTGGCGATAATCGGCCCGCCCTGTATTTCGGCATGCTTGGGGTGATT
>JAKDMO010000279.1 GCA_030452305.1 Alcaligenaceae bacterium
TAATGTAGAGCCGTCCGAGCAGACGCTTAACCTGATGGCTCATCTGCCTGAACCGGCGACTGCAATGGTGGTGACCGCGCCCGAGCGGGGGTCCGGAGCCCCGGCACTTCACCAATATCGTCCCCTGGCTGTGTTGGGCGTCGCGCTGATGCTGGGGGACCACGAGCTTGACGACGACAACCCGATACCCGGTCTCTATGCTGCGACCGATTTGATACAGGCCAAGGCCGAAGGCCTTGGCGGCCATGTGCAACTGGGGGTCGAGGGCAGTTTGCTGATTACGTTCGGCTTCCCATCCCTGGTCGAGCGGCCGGCGCATACCTGCGCGCGCCTGGCCTGCAGTTTGCGCGAAACAGTCCTGCCCGACGGGATACGGGCAGGTATGGGCCTGCATGCAGATGTGGGCATGCTGCCCTCGGATAATCCGCAGCATCTGGCCCGTTTGCTCAGTCAGCAAGCGATGAAGCTGGCCTACCTGGCCGAGCCAGGCGAGATCCTGTTGACGCCCGGCGCGCGTGATCGCGTCATCGAGCGGTTTACCGTGCATTACGAAATGCGGCATGGCCACGCCCGATACGTGATGGACTCACAGCGTGAGACGCGCCTCGTGGGCCGGATGTTCGGCCGCTTGCGCGAGTTCGATACTCTGGTTCGCCTGTGGTCGCGATTGCCTCGGGTGCAGGTTCCGACCAGCATGGTCGTGCGTGGTGAGCCGGGCATCGGCAAGTCCTTGCTGGCCGAGGTCATGGTTGAGTACGTGCGGCGCACGGGTGGGGATGTCCGTGCGCTCTACAGCGAAGAAGGCTACGAGCACAAGCCGTTTCATCCCGTGCGCACCTATTTGCTGGAGGAATTGTCTCTGGGCGGAACCGGCGCGGACGAGGACCCGGAACGGCGTCTTGTCCTGAATCGATTCTTGTACCCAGTAGAGGTCGAAACGGGGGCGCCCCAGGATACCCGCGAGTCGGTGCTCGACATTCTCGCCTCGACCTTGTTGCGGCGCTCGCAGTCAGACACCCCCTTGCTGATTGTCTGGGAGGACCTGCATTGGGCGGATCCGTCCAGCCTTGCCCTGCTCAACACTTTGCTGCAACGGTCTCAGGTGGCGCCCACGCTGGTGCTGGCGACAGCACGCAATGAATTCTCATTCCTGAGCGGGGCGAACGAGTTGCGGCTCAGCCCCCTGGATCACCGCGCCATGGCGGAACTGATCATGCATCGTTCGCGCGGGCACCACCTGTCGTCCTCGCAGCGCGATCAGATTGTCGAGACCGCTGACGGCATCCCCCTGTTTGCCGATGAAATCGTGCGCCAGGTCGCCTTGGGTGCGGAAATCGGGGCAACCCCCGTGATTCTGGACTTGATCGCAGCACGCATTTCAGCGCTCGAACCCGCCGCTCGCGAGCTTGCACGCTTTGTCGCTGTGGTTGGCCGCATCGATGATGGATTGGTGACGCGCGCCGCACAGGTCTTGGGGGTGACGGCCAAGCGCACGCTGGCGCTGCTGCGCCAGTTGCGTCAGCATGATTTGCTTGGGGAGGGCATGCCCGCACGGTTTTGCCACGCCATGACCCGGGATGCGGTCTACCGGACAATTGATCCGGCTCAGCGTAGTCTCTTGCATGCAAACGTGGCGGAATACCTGATCGGCCGCGACGCACGCCTGGCGCGGGCCGAGGCAGCCAATATTGCCCAGCATCTGGAGTTGTCCGGGCAGCCGGATACGTGGCGCTGGTGGTGTATTGCGGGGCGCGATGCACTCGCCCAGTCAGCCACCACCGAAGCTCAGGCGATGGGCGAGCGTGCCTTGGCGGCGCTGGTGCATATCGACGATGCCCAAGACCGACGCAAAGCCGAGTTCGAGTGTCAATTGTTGCGCGGGTCGGTGTTGACCTTGTTGAAGGGCGGCGGCGCTGCGGAAACATCTGAGGTATACGAACGTGTCGTCCAGTTGCGCCGGCATGATGACGATCCCGATATGCGGTTTCAGATGCAGTGGGGTGAATGGATCGTAGCCTTCAATACACAGACCCACGCACGGGCCTTGCAGGTGGCCGAAGGGCTGATGCATCATGCCGAGCAGCGTGATTCCGATATTGTGCTGGGATCGGCGCAGTACGCCTTGGGTCAGACGCGCCTGTTCATGGGGGATGTGGCGAGGGCTGAACGGTGGCTGCGCAGTTGCCTGCATACCTTGGGCAGGCAGACCGCCGCCGGGGGCAAAATGCCCGCTTGGGGCGCTGAGCGGGCCCAGTCTGCACGCGGCATGCTGGCGTGGGGCCTTGCGCTGCAAGGGCGTTCGGACGAGGGAGCCGACCTTGCCCAGGCAGGATTGGCCGGGCGTGACCAGCCTGGGCAATTGTCCAGCCGGGTTTTGTGCCAGGCCGTGCTGTGCGAATTGCATCGTCTGAGCGGTGATATCGAAGGCACTCTGAATGCAGCTGCTGAGCTTAAAGCCATGTCCGACGATGGCGATCTGATATTTTGGCGTGCGCTGGCCGATGGCATGGCTGGGTGGGCGCTGACCCAGCGCGGGGACAGCCGGGGCCTGCTGGCCATCGAGCATGCGGTGCAGGTTGCCAGTCGTGCGATGCCGGTTTGGCAATCGTTATTGCATCTGCTGATGGCGGACTGCCAGA
>JAKDMO010000280.1 GCA_030452305.1 Alcaligenaceae bacterium
CACCTCGACGAACACCAGGGTCTGGGCATCGCGTGCGGCCAAGTCGATTTCGCCGGCCTTGCAGCGCAGATTGCGTGCGAGGATCTGCAGACCCTGTTCGACCAGATAGCGGCCTGCCCGGGCTTCGGCTGCGTATCCTTGGCGCTGGCGTGGCGACCCATCCCCGGGGCTGTTGCGCTTTGCTTGCGGTTTGGTGCGCAGGCGCCGTGCGCGGCGTTGCGCGGCCAGTTTTTGTGCGCGCTGCGCAATTTCGAACGGATCGGAACCCATGATCATGCCTGTAATTGCTGGAGACTTAGTTTGACTGGAGACCTAGTATGACTGAAGCGCCGGATCTCAGGCCGCCCCCCGAGGCATGGAAACGTCTCGCTGCGCGGGTGGCTGTCCAATCCTGGCCCGAGGCCTGTCTGTACGTCGTGGCCACGCCAATCGGAAATCTGGGCGACCTGGGCATGCGCGCCTGGCTGACGCTGGAGCGCTGCGATGTGATCGCCGCCGAGGACACGCGCTCGAGCCGCACCTTGCTGGATGCCTGGGGTATCGCCACTCCGTTGGTGGCTGCGCATCGCCATAACGAGCGCGAGGCCGCACAGGCCCTGATCGGGCGTCTGGCGTGCGGCGAGCGGGTTGCGTTGATTTCGGATGCCGGGGCGCCCGCCGTCAGCGACCCGGGTGCGAGGGTCGTGCGTGAAGTGCGAGCGGCCGGCTACCGTGTCGTACCCGTGCCGGGGCCCAGCGCCCTGATTGCTGCACTGATGGCTAGCGGGGCGACCAGCGACGAAGTGCCCGGATTTGCTTTTGCCGGATTCGCCCCGTCAAAGGCACAGGCCCGGCGCAAATGGCTGAAGCACTGGAGTGCGCTGGATGTGCCAGTGGTGCTGTTCGAGTCGCCCCATCGTCTGCGCGCCTCGGTGGCCGATATGCTGGCGGTGTGCGATGGGTCACGCCGGCTGACCCTGGCGCGTGAACTGACCAAACGTTTTGAGCAGATCCACACGCTGTCGCTGTCGCAGGCTCTGGCTTGGCTGGACGAGGATGGGCATCGCACCCAGGGCGAATTCGTGTTGATTCTGCATGCGGGTGAAGCGGCTGCCCAGCAGCGCAGCGAATTGACGCCCGATCAGATACGGGTCATGGAGGTGCTGCTCGATGAGTTGTCGGTGCGCGATGCGGCACGGGTTGGTGCGCGTCTGACGGGCCTGGCGCGCGATACGCTCTATGCCTGGGCCTTGGCGCGCTCGCGGCCTGCCGGTTCAGTCAACGGCGATTGATGAGCCGAGCCCGGTGGATTGCTGCAGTGCCCAGGCTGCGTTGACGGCTGCGGTGCGCGAAGGAAATGGGCCGATGCGTACCTTGTACAGACTGTCGCTGTATTGCACCTTGGCGCTGCCGCTCATGCCCCCTGATTGCTGATTGATGCGGGTCACCAGGGATTGGGCATTGTGTTGTGAGGCGAATGCGCCGAACTGCAGAAAGACACCCTGTTCCCTTGGGCTGAGCAGTGCGTTTTGCGTGGGTGGCGGGGCCTGCTGCCGGGCCGTGTCCGACGACGTATCCGTAGTTGTGTTCGGCGGCGGTGCGGCGGCGACGTGCTGCACGGGTGTCGTGGCAGGTTTGGTCGATGCCGTGCGGGTTTGCGTGCGCCGACTGCTGCGGATATCGTCGTTGGTGATGGCCTCGACGATCACCTTGCCGTGGCCAGGCCCGATCAGGCCCAGTTTGGCGGCAGCCGCGTACGATAGATCGATGATGCGCGAGCTGTGAAAGGGGCCACGATCATTGATGCGCACGATCACGGATTTTCCGTTCGATACCCGCGTCACGCGTGCGTAGCTCGGGATCGGTAGCGTGGGGTGTGCAGCCGTCATGGCATACATATCGTAGGTTTCCCCGTTCGCAGTGGACTGACCGTGAAATTTGCGCCCATACCACGAGGCCGTGCCGGTTTCCCGATACGGCTGGTTTTCCTGGATGGGAACATAGCGGTGGCCAAAGACCGTATAGGGCCGGAAATTGGCCCGGGCGTGGGTCTCGACACGTGGGACTGCGTCGGGTGTGGCCTGGACGTCTGCGGGGATATTGCTGCCGGGGCCGTCGTCCTTGTAATAACCGCCCCCGGTTTGGTGCGAGGCGCATCCGGCCAGGGCGGCGAGCAGGATGCATAGGGAAAGGAGGGGCGATATCCGGAGTCGGCTCATGCGGGTCAGGTCGGTGGTAGATTGCGGTGGCGGATCAGCAGCGGTGAGTGGTCGGCAAAGCGTCGCGCCAGTTGTTCGGTGACATACACGGATCGGTGCTGGCCGCCTGTGCAGCCGATGGCGATCGTCAGATAATTGCGGGTGTCCTGCATGTACAGCGGCAGCCATTTCCGGATGAATCCGGCAATGTCCTCGATCATGGATTCCACACTGCCGAACTGGGCGAGCCATACCGATACGGGTTCGTCGCGTCCGGTCAGCGGTCGCAGCGTCCGGTCGTAATGCGGGTTGGGCAGGCAGCGCACATCGAACACCAGGTCGGCATCGCCCGGTACGCCGCGCTTGTAGGCAAACGACTCAAAGGTCAGCACGACTGGAGCCCGGTCGGCCTGGACCAGATCCCGCACCAATGCCCGCAACTGGCCGGGCGTCAGG
>JAKDMO010000281.1 GCA_030452305.1 Alcaligenaceae bacterium
ACGCTGGCTCTGTCCGCAGGATGCGCCACCACCCCCCACGCAAGCGCCGAGGCCGCCACAGCCACGGATGAGTTCATCGTCCAGTACGAGCCCCTGGCTCCAGGCCTGTACGAGAGCGCCTACGGCGCCAAAACCGGGCACCTGTACGTCACCAGCGCGGTCGGACGCCCGCCTGTGAAAACCTCGCAACTGCTGAAAGTCGACCCCGCCGGCCTGACGATCGAGGCGCGCACCACGCCGCCCCTGCAGGCCGGCCGCGATGACGGTCAGCTCCAGGCCGTCTATGGGGTGGATATCGACGATGCACGTGGCCGGGTCTGGGTGACCAACACGCGAGGCGGATCCATTGCCGTCTACCGGGAATCGGACCTGGGCCTGATCAAGCAATTTCCCGAGGGGACGGTTCCCCATTCACGCGATGTGTTGGTTGATTCCGCGAACACGCGCGTGTACGTGTCCTCGCCCGCCTCGAACCTGATCCACGTGTTCGACGCCACGACCTTGGCCCCGTTGCAGGAAATCGCCGTGCAGGGACCCGGCACCGAAACCCCCAAGCTGATGGGCCTGGCCCTGGACGCTGCGCACGGCAAGCTCTACGCCGTCAGCCTGAACACCAATGAACTGTTCGTGATCGATACGGCCGGCCGGCACCTCGAACACGCGTACGCGCTGCCGGGCGCGCAAGGGGCCTCGGGCGTCGCCGTCGACAGCCAGGGTGGCCGGGTCTACGTGGCCTCCCAGAAAAGCGGCAATGTGCTGATCGTCGATGCCGCCAACGGCACCGTACTGCATGATGTCGCCACCGGCGCGGGTGCGCTGAACGTCGCCTTCGATCCGAAAAGCCGGCTGGCCTACGTCGCCAACCGCAAGGCCGACACCATCACTGTGCTCGACTCCGAAGGCCGCATACACGCCCAGATCCCGACCGGAAGCGCGCCCAACCACATCACGATCGACGACCAAGGCGACGCCTACGTGTTGAACAAAGGCAAAGGAAAAAACGACCCTACGGCCAATCGGATCACCCGCATCCACGCCGGCCAGTAATCATGTTGATGGATGCGCCGGCCCTCACGGCCCGGTCGGAATCAGCAGCCCCGACGCCCAGCGCCTGGCTGGACGGGTTCGGGCCGGGCAGCAGCCTGTTCGTTTCGCCCGGTCGAGCGCTGATCGGGCAGGGCAACCTGCTGTCGGCCACTGGTGACGCCGGCCCGGCTGCGCAGCAAGCGCGCGAGCTGCTGCATGAGGCTGCGGTGCAGGGCGCCGACCATCCTATCCTGCTCGGCCTGATCCCCTTTGATGCCACACGCCCGGCGCGCCTGTTCGTCCCAGAGCGCTACGAGTCCGTGCCAACTCTGGCCCGTGCGGCGCATGAACCAGATGCGGCAGGCGCCGTGTCCAATGTCCGCGCACAGCGCAGCATGCCGGATGCTACCGGCTACGAAGACAGCGTGCGGCAGGCGCTGGCGATGATGCGTGCGGGCCCGGAATTGCACAAGCTGGTGCTGGCCCGCACACTGGAACTCGATCTGGATGACGTCCCCGACCTGCAAGGCATCCTGGCTCGTCTACTGCGAGACAATCCCGCAGGCTATACCTACGCCATTCCCCTGGAAAGCGCGGCCGATGCCGAACCCGCCCTGTTTTTCGGTGCCAGCCCGGAACTGCTGGTGCGCCGCGAAGGCCGGCGTGTCACAGTCAACCCGCTGGCAGGCACCGCCGCCCGGCACCCCGACCCAGCCGAGGACCGGCGCCGCGCGGACGCACTGCTGGCCTCGGCCAAGGATCAATACGAACATGCCATCGTGATCGGGGATGTCGTGCAGCGCCTGAGGCCCCTGTGCAGCAGCCTGCACGTCCCCGACGGCCCCAGCCTGATCAGCACACCGACGCTGTGGCACCTCTCGACCCTGATCGAGGGCCGGCTGACCGACCCCGGGACATCGTCCCTGGACTTGGCGCTGGCCCTGCACCCGACACCGGCCGTGTGCGGGCAGCCCATGCAGCTTGCCCGCTCCGGGATCCGTGAACTCGAATCCTTTGACCGTGGTTTCTATGCGGGCGCGGCGGGCTGGTGCGATGCCCACGGCGATGGCGAATGGGCCGTGGCCATACGCTGCGCCCAATACCGCGACCGCCGACTGACCCTGTACGCGGGTGCCGGTATTGTTCCCGGCTCGGATCCCGTCCGGGAGCGTATCGAAACCCGCAACAAACTGGGCACTGTCCTGGACGCGCTGGGCCTGGACACCCCCATCACCATAGACTGACACGGACCAACATGAGCATTCCCACCCTGGCGCCCTACACCATGCCGACGCAGACCATCCCGAACAAGGTGGACTGGACACCCGAAGCACCACGCGCAGCGCTGTTGATCCACGATATGCAGGATTATTTCCTGGACAAATACGATGTGCAGGCCGCCCCCATTCCGGATCTGCTGGACAATATTTCGCGCCTGCGTGCACAATGCGACCTGGCGGGCATACCCGTGTTCTACACGGCCCAGCCCATCGACCAAGCGCCTGCCGACCGCGCCCTGTTGAATGATTTTTGGGGCCCGGGCCTGACCGCGCCCCAATACCATGCCCGACAAGGCATCACCGCACGCCTGGCACCGCGC
>JAKDMO010000282.1 GCA_030452305.1 Alcaligenaceae bacterium
AATGGTCGCGCGAGGGCGCAGGCATGCTGGCCCAGGATCTGCGTGGGCTTATGGATGTACGCCGCGTCGATGATGCAGCAGCCCTGCTGATTTCCCCCGACCAGGCCCAGCGATTCCGCGAAGGCTTGCGCCAGCGCACCCTGACTGCACAGTTGGCCCTGATGATGCATCAGTCGCAGATCTGGCGCTCTGAATTGCAGGCGGTTGCCGCTGCAGTCGATACACGCTTTGACATGAAGTCGCCCGATTCGCGCGAAGCCCTGAAACTTGCTCGTCAGCTTTACGACACGCCCATTCAGGCCACGCTGCCTACTGTCGATAACAGCATCAACGCAATCACAGCCCTGCGCGATGCGGTCACCGCTCAGGAACAATCCCAGCAAGTGGATCCCGGTGACGATGGCCCCGATCCGGATGCGGTCCAGCCCGAAGACGCCTCGCCGCAGGGCCAGGCTCAGGGCGGGGTCAGCCCAGCCGGCTCCGGCACGCTATAGGAAGGCCAGACTATGCGTACTTGGTTCTGGACATTGATCGTATTGGTGCTTGCCGTGGTGCTGGCGCTGTTGCTGCGCGAGCATGGCGGTAATGTGCTCATCATGGCGCAGCCCTGGCGCATCGAGCTCTCGCTCGCCTTTGCCGTGGTTCTGCTTATTTTCAGCTTCGTTCTGCTGTACTGGATCGTGCGCGTCCTATCCTGGACGGGCTCCAGTCCCGATCGCTTTCGCAGCTGGCGCGGGCGTCGTGCCCAAAAGCGCGATCTCGACCTGCTCGAAAAGGGCTGGATCAACGTCCTCGACGGGCGTTATATCCAGGCTGAAAAGGAACTCCTGGCGCTCCTGACAAAGACCCGTTCGGCCGATCGCAAGGTGCTCGCGGGCCTCAGCGCCGCGCGCGCCCAGCACTTGATGGGTTATTACGATCGCCGCGATCAGACCTTGAAACAGGCACATGACAGTGCGGGTTCGGATACGCGGCTGAGCCATGCCGTTCAGGTCGTGACGGCCGAAATGCTGCTCGACCAGAACCGCCCGGCCGAGGCCTTGACCCTGCTCAAGCCCTTGCAGGATGCCTCTTCGCGTTATTTCCATGCCGGCCGCTTGCTGCTGCGCGCCGAGCGCCTTCTGGGGCATTACGACCAGGTCTACGATCTGACGCGCCTGCTGCTGCGCCGCAGCGCCATCGACAAGCCCCAGGCCCGGCGCTTCATCCGCGAAGCCACCGTGGCGCGCCTCGCGCGTTGTGACGAGGCCGGTTTCAAGACCATATGGGGCGACCTGAACAACGACGAGCGCACCGATCCGGGCATTGCGCTGGCGGCTGCACAGGTACTGCACCGCCAGGGGCGGCATGCCGACGAGGCACGCACGATCGAGGCAGCCCTGAATCGAGGCATGGACGATCCATTGCTGCGCGCCTACGCCTTGTGCGAGCCCGATCAGGCCGTCAACCGGCTGGGTCATGCCGAGCTCTGGCTCAAATCACATCCGGATCATCCCGGCCTGCTCGCCACCCTCGGGCAGTTGTGTCTGGGGGCCCAGTTGTGGGGGCAGGGTGAACACTACCTGGAACGCAGCATGAAGCTGCGCAGCGATATGCGTGTCCAGGCGCTGTTGGGCAATCTGAATGATTCGCTGGGTCGTCCGGATCGCGCCATGCAGCACTGGCGTCTGGCCTGCGCGGCGGCGGGCGCCATGCCTGCACTGGCGGTTGATCGCCTCTTGCCGGCAGCCGACACACGCGGCGATCCCCATTTCGTCGATGATGATGCCGCAGGCAACCGCACGGCGGCCCAGGGGCCCACCATTCCCGAGGCGGCCAGTGCCGTCTATGCGGGCGATGAGGGCGATGCACTGGGCTCGGCACTTCCTGCCTCGCCACCCGCGCCTGGGGCGGCATCACCCGATCAGTCGGAATCCGACGAATACTATGATTCCGCGCCCATCCCCGGCGTGGATATGTCCCAGACTTCAGACGGCTCACGGCACGGGCCGGATCGTCGTTAATCAATTACATCCATCATTTATTTTTTCAGCAAGGCCAAATAATGAGTCTAGATCGCGTCCCCGCCGGTGAAAAGCTTCCGGAGGAATTCAATGTCATCATCGAAATCCCGATGAACTCGGACCCCGTCAAATACGAGGTGGACAAGGCCACGGGCGAGGTGTTTGTGGATAGATTCCTGTCCACCGCGATGCATTATCCCTGCAACTATGGCTACATTCCTCGCACTATTTCCGATGATGGGGATCCGGTCGACGTGCTGGTGATGGCCCCCTTTCCGGTGCAGGTCGGCTCGGTGATCCGCTGTCGCGCGCTGGGTGTCCTGAACATGGAGGACGAGGCGGGCGGCGACGCAAAACTGCTGGCCCGCCCCGTAGACAAGCTCTACGCACCCTACGCCCACATCCAGTCGACCGACGACGTGCTGCCCGGCGATCTGCTGCGCATCAAGCACTTCTTTGAGCACTATATGGACCTGGAAACGGGCAAGTGGGTCAAGGTCACCGGCTGGGCGGGGCTGGATGCTGCGAAAAAGGAAATCACAGAGTCCGCCGCCCGGTACATCAAGGACAAGGCGGCATGAACACCGTCATTCCGCCCCTGGACGCTGCGGTGTTGCCCG
>JAKDMO010000084.1 GCA_030452305.1 Alcaligenaceae bacterium
GGCCATGTACATCAGCGAGCGCGCCACGTCACCTTTGCGGTGATTCAGGTCATTCCACAGTCCGATCCGGTCTGGTTGTTCTCCTTTGGTTGGGAACTGATGGTCGGCCTGGTGCTCGCTGCGATTGTCACCGGTATCGTGGCGATCATTGTGGATCGCCTGCTGTACCGCCGCCTGCGCAACCATAAATCGGCACTGGTGCTGTTTGCCATGGCGTCTCTGGGCATGGCGTTCTTCCTGCGCAGTGTCATCTATCTGCTCTGGGGCTCGGATTTCCATTTCTTCTACGAGGGGCGTGCCAATCCCGCCCTGAAGCTTCCCTGGGGCATACGGATTCAGGCTGACCAGCTGTTCGTGTTCGGGCTGGCTCTGGTCCTGGTGATATTCCTGTACTGGTTGATGACGCGCACGCGTATCGGCAAGGCGATGCGGGCGACCGCCGACAATCCTGAACTGGCCCAGATTCGTGGCATCAATACCGAACGCGTCATCGCCTGGGCCTGGGGGATAGGCGGCGGCCTGGCTGCAGCGGGTGGTGTCATGTATGCACTGGCGTCCCAATTGCGGCCTGACATGGGCTTTACGCTGCTGCTGCCGATGTTCGCAGGGGTGATCCTGGGGGGTATCGGCAATATGTATGGCGCGCTGGTGGGCTCGATCGTGATCGGGGTGGCCATCCAGCTGACTTCGGCATTCATGAGTCCAGCCTATGGTCCAGCGGTGGCATTTGCCCTGATGGTGCTTGTGCTGCTGATGCGTCCGCAAGGCCTGTTCGCAGATCGATGAACTGACAGAAAAAGAAGGTAGGCGATGAGTCAAGTACTGGTGGTGAAAGCCTGGTTCCTGGTAATTCCGCTGATCCTGCTGGCCTGGGTGGCATTGCCGGTCAGGCGCTGGATCTGGCGAATCCCTGTGGGGATCGTGGTGGGCATCGCGGTGGCCTTTGGCCTGGTTGCCTTGGTTCCGGGGGCGCTCGATTATCTGGTCTCGTTTTCCGTCATGGCCGGCATCTATGCGGTCTTGTGCCTGGGCCTGAACTCGCAGTGGGGGTATAACGGCCACCTGGATTTCGGGATTGCCGGGTTCTTTGCCGTAGGCGCGTTCACTCAGGCACTGTTCATCACCGCCATGCCCAGCGGCCTGATGGCGCAATATGCGCAGCAATTGTTCGGTCTGCAAGCCCCTTTCCTGCTGGGTGTCATCGCCGCAGGGGTGCTGGCCGGCGTGGTGGGCTTTCTGGTGGCCCAGCCCGTCCTGCATCTGCGTACCGACTTTCTGGCCATTGCAACACTGGGGATCGCCGAGATCATTCGCCTGATCTTCCAAAACGAGCGCTGGCTGGCCAACGGCCCGCAGCCGCTCAGCGGCATTCCGCAACCCCTGTCGTGCATGTTTGATGAACCCGCCTGCAGTTGGTTGCCCGACTCCGTGGTGCAGTTCGTATCGGTGATGCAGCCCAGGGACTACGGCTATATCTATCTGGTGATCGTCACACTGATCCTGGGTGTGGTGTATTTTGCGCTCGAGACCGCCGTGCGCTCACCCTGGGGGCGCGCATTGCGGGCCGTGCGAGACGATGAGCTGTCCGCATCCATGAACGGCAAACCCGTGAAGTCCCTGCGTGTCCAGTCGTTTGTCGTGGGGGCGGTCGTCATGGGCGTGGGTGGTGCGCTGTATGCGCCCTATATGGTGACCATTGACTATAGTCACTTTGCGCCGCTGTTCGGCACCTTCATTGTCTGGGTGATGCTGATGCTGGGCGGCAGCGGCAACAACAAGGGCGCCATCCTGGGGGCATTTGTCATCTGGGGTGTCTGGAGCGGCACAGGTTTTGTCACCGACTACCTGCACGGCCTTCTGGTGGATGTCGCCCCTGAAATCGCGTCGCGCACTGCGTTCCTGCGCTGGTCTTTCGTCGGTCTGCTGCTTGCCGGTATCGTGTTGTATCGCCCTCAGGGTGTGCTTCCCGAGGAAAAATGGGTGTCACGCTTCCTCAAGAACCACCCCAAGGACTGACGGCGCCGCAGTTCGCACTCATGAAAATGGCCACCCTTGTCGGGTGGCCATTTTGTGTCCCGGGCCTTGCGGCCCGGTGTGAAGGCTCAAGCTGAGATCATTCCTTGGGGATGGACGTTGCCGGGCGTGTCTCGACCGTTTCGATCTTGTCGCCCGAGAATTTCCAGATGTTGATCGGAGTGATTACGTCGCCGTTCTTGTCAAAATCGCAGGGGCCGGAAGGACCTGTGTAGTCGATGTCCTGGCCGGCCTTCAAGGCCTTGAGCATTTCGAGTACGCGAGCCGGGTCGCCACCCTCGATCTTGGTGCCGCCGGGGCCCGCTACCGTGCGAAGCTGGTCGCGCAGCACGCTGCCCGTGATTTTCGAGCCGTCGGTTTGACCATCAATGATGACCTTGGCCAGGGCCAGACCGATCACCATACCCGCATCGTATGCTGCGGCGGTGAACGGTCGAATGGTGTCGTACTTGAAGTCGGTCGTGAAGTGCTTGGCAAAGTCCTTGTATGCCGTGGTGGTGGTGTCTTCACCCTGGGCGGTGCCGAGCTTGCCATCCAGGTCTTTGGCACCCACCGCCTTCAGCAGATCCAGCGAAGCGTTGCCGTCGGTGAATTGCCAGCTGGTGTAGTCGAAGATATCGCGGGATTCCTTGATGAACACCGTGGAGTGCGACGGATAGCTGATCGCGATCAGCAGATCGGGTTTGTCTTTCAGAGCCTTTGAGAGCTCGGACTTGTAGGTTGGCTGGACTTCCTCGGGGTGCGGAACTTCGGCCAGTACCTTGCCGCCGCGATGCTCGAAGGCTTTGGTAAACGAGTTGGACAGGCCTTGCCCGTAGGGGTTGTTGATGTAGATGGTCGAGACGGTCTTGAACTTGTAGTCAGGGTAGATCTCGCCATTGACCAACTGGGCTGCGACGACGCCTTGCAGGGCATCCGATGCTGTGGTGCGGTACAGCAGGTCGGCCTTTGCATCGGCCGGCAGGACGGTGATCAGCGGCGAGGTTGCGCCATTTGCCACCTGCAGGATGTCCGACGGAATCGATACCGATGTGGCCACGGCGACGGTGACGCCGCTGGACCAGCCGCCCACAATGGCTGCAACGTTGTCGGTGTCTACCATCTGGCGGGCGGCCTGAACGCCGACCGTCGGGATGGTGGTGGTGTCTACCGTGACATGCTTGTCGATGATGGGACCGCCCAAAACCTTTTCAGCGGCGGCGTTGATGTGGTTGATCGCCATCTGTACGGCATCGCGATAGTAGGGGCCGAATTCAGCGGCTGCGCCGGTCATGGGAGCAATCTGCCCGATATTGATCGTCGGTGGCTTGCCTGCCGCAATCGCGCTGCGTAGGGGCAGTGTACTGCTGAGCATGACGCTACCCCCAGCTGCGCCGATGGACAGCAGGAATTTGCGACGGTCTTCGGTTTTTGATTTGTGCTCGGACATCAGTGACTCCTTTGGGTTGTGTAACTCGCAAGGCCCCGTGATGGGCTCGGATGCTTATTGAGCCCGGGACGGTCTGATTATCAAGATTTATGGTTGTGTCCCTGATTCTTTGAATCTACGGCAGACAGCCCATTACAGCGATCCGGCCGTTTCTTGTCAAGCACTGACGACGCATTCGCTCACATTTCATACGTGTGTTTAATCTGTTCATAAACAACTTTCAGATGCTCGCACAATACTTTGATTTAGATAGGTATTTTTTCCAAACGGTTTCTGTGAATAGGGTCTAAGTGCTTGTCATGCTTGGAAAAATCGCAATTTATAGCTTGACCGACCCAATTCCATACCGTAGAGTGGGGCAAAGTAGGATTTTGTGCAAAAAAGTGGGGGGAAATTCCTCGTGTTCCAAGGAAGCAGCGCACTTACGCTGGATGCCAAAGGTCGGATGTCAATTCCGGCCAGGCATCGTGACGCGCTCGTTACCGAGGAGCAGGGGCGCCTCACGATTACGCGCCACCCCGATGGCTGCCTGATGATCTATCCACGCGCTGCGTGGGAACTGAAACGTGTCCAGATTGCGGCTCTGCCCATGAACGCGCGCGCCTTGCAGCGTTTGCTGCTGGGAAGTGCGCAGGATGTGGATATGGATGGCGCGGGCCGGATATTGGTGGCTCCCGAGCTGCGCACTGCGGCCGGCCTGGCGCGTGAAGTCATGCTGATGGGCGTGGGGACGCACTTCGAGTTGTGGGATAGCGCCGAGTGGGCGCGCCGAGATACGGAAGACATCGAAAACCTCGATCCAGCGGTTCTGGAAAAGATCTCTTTTTGAGCTTGCCATGGCGTTTGTGCATCGAACCGTTCTGCTCGAACCGGCCATTGAGGCGTTGCTCAATCCCGCGTTCGGACGCAAATCTGCATCGGCTCAGCCAGATGCAAGTGACCGGCGACGCGGTGTGTTTGTTGACGGCACGTTCGGGCGAGGCGGGCATAGCCGCCTGCTGCTTGACCGCCTTGCAGCCGATGCTCGCCTGATTGTGTTCGACAAGGATCCGCAGGCGATCGCCGCTGCGACTGAGCTTCAGCGTGCAGACAAGCGTGTCGAGGTGGTGCACGACGGGTTTGCCTCCATGGCCGGCCACGTGGCGGCAATGGGGCTTGCCGGGGTGGATGGGGTGTTGCTCGATCTGGGGGTGTCCTCACCGCAGATCGATGATGCCGACCGAGGGTTTTCATTCATGCGCGAAGGTCCCCTGGATATGCGCATGGATACGAGTCGCGGCATTACCGCCGCGCAATGGCTGGCAGACGCCGGCGTAGAAGAATTAAAGGAGGTCATCGCAAAATATGGCGAAGAACGGTTTGCTCTCCAGATTGCAAAGGCGATTGTTACGGGCCGCGAATCCAGGCCGCTGCGCACAACGCACGACCTTGCCGAGCTCGTCGCCGGTGTCGTCCGCACGCGCGAAAAAGGTCAACACCCAGCTACAAGGACCTTCCAGGCTATACGGATTCACCTCAATGAAGAGCTCAAGGAGCTCGCGCGCGCCCTCCCGACAATTCTGACCATGCTGAACCCGGGCGGCCGTCTGGCCGTGATCAGTTTTCACTCGCTTGAGGACCGTATGGTCAAGCAATGCCTGATGGCCGCTGCGCGGCCCGGTCAGGCCCAGGCGCGACTGCCCATTCCCGAAAAAGACATGCCGCAGCCCTTTGTGCGGGTATTGGGGCGCATCCTGCCCGATCAGGCCGAGGTGCGCGAAAACGTCCGCGCTCGCTCGGCCGTGCTGCGGGTGGCGCAGCGCACCGACGAGCCGCTGTCCGAGGCACGTGCCGCCGCCCTGGTCAACACAACCGTGCTGGTTGCAGAGCCGGGATCCATCCGTACGGGAAGGGGGCGCTGATGGTGCGATTGCTTGTCCTGTTTGCTGTGCTGCTCATGCTCTCGGCCATCTCTCTTGTGACCGCCAGATTTCAATCGCGCGAACTGTTCGTGACCTCTGAGCGCCTGTCGGCACAAGCCCACGAACTGGACACCGAATGGCGCCGTCTGCAGCTTGATCGTGCCGAGCTGGCACGCAACGTGCGTATCGATCGGATTGCGCGCGATGATCTCCACTTGGTGCCCTCAACACCGGATCGGACTGTTTACATCCGTAGCGGGCAGTCGGGCGCCGCATCGGTCGCGCCTGCACAAGGGGGGCGGCCATGAAGCGCTTCGGCTTCCACGATAGCCCCGTTCTGGCCGGTCGCAGGAATTTCTGGCGTGCGCGCCTGGTGCTGATCCTGTTGATGGTCGGGTTTATCGCGCTGGTGGCCAAGGCGCTGTATCTGCAGATTCTGTCCAATGAGTTCCTGCAGCGCCAGGGTGAACGCCGCTACGAACGTACGTTGGTGTTGCCGGCCACGCGCGGCAAGATTTTCGATCGCAGCGGTTCGGTTGTGCTGGCCTCCAGCATCCCGGCCCGTGCCATATGGGCCATTCCCGAAGACTTTCACAATGCGGACAATGCCCAGCTTGATCAGTTGGCGGACCTGTTGGGCATGAAAGCGGGTGACATCCGGCGGCGCACGGCCGACCCGAGCAAGACCTTTGTATATATCCAGCGGCAGGTGTCTGTGGATGTGGCCGAGAAAATCAAAAAATTGAAGATTCCCGGGGTTCATCAACTGAATGAAACCCGTCGTTTCTATCCGGAAGGTGCGGTCATGGCGCACCTCGTGGGCTTTACCAATATTGAGGATCGTGGCATCGAGGGCATCGAGTTGGCGTTCGATAAGCTGCTCTCGGGGCAGCCGGGTTCGCGACGGGTCATCAAGGATCGCCTCGGGCGCGTGGTCGAGGATGTGCAGGCGGTGGTGCCGCCGGTCGATGGCCGGAACCTGTCGCTGTCGATCGACTCGGGCATCCAGTTTGATACGTACAGTGCACTCAAGGCCTCGGTCGAGGCACATGATGCCAAGGCGGGTGCGGCAATTGTGCTGGATGTGCATACCGGCGAAGTCCTGGCGATGGTGAATCTGCCCTCGTACAACCCGAATGACACGGCGCAGCGCAGCGGCCCGGCACTGCGCAATCGCGTGATGACCGATACCTTCGAGCCGGGCTCGATCATGAAGCCCTTTACGGCCGCACTGGCGCTGGACAACAAGACCATCACGACCAAGACCAAGTTCGATACGGGCGATGGCCGCTATCGCTATCAGGGCTCGGTGATCTCGGATGTGGGGCATTACGGTGTGTTGACGGTGGGGGGCATCATCCAGCACTCCAGCAACGTCGGCATGACCATGATTTCGGAATTGCTGAGCTCGCAGGATATGTGGACCAAATTTTCGGAACTGGGCTTCGGGCGCGCACCGCAGACCGATTTTCCAGGCATGGCATCCGGCCGCCTGCGGCCTTGGCAGCGCTGGCGGCCGATCGAACGTGCGACGATGGCATATGGCTATGGCTTGTCGGTTTCGCTGATACAGGTTGCGCATGCTTATACGGCTTTCGCGCGTAATGGGGATATGGTGTCCTTGTCATTGCTGCGCCGCGAAGGCCGGCCGACCAGTGTGCAGGTCTATTCGCCGGAGGTCACTCGTTTGCTCCGCGGCATGCTCGATGCCGCAGCCGGGCCCGAGGGCACCCGCAGGGCACAGGTTCAGGGCTATTCGGTGGCGGGCAAGAGCGGCACTGCTCGCAAGATCGTGAATGGCAAATACAGCAAGCACAAGTATCGGGGCTCCTTTGTCGGGTTCGCACCGGTAAAAAATCCCCGCATTGTGGTGGCGGTGTCGATTGATGAACCCCGGCGCGATGGTTATTACGGCGGGCGTGTGGCCGCACCCGTGTTCTCGGATATTGTCGCCGCCACACTGAAGCGCCTGGGTGTCATGCCGGATATGCCCGTGGATTCGATGGTGGCCGTTGCCGGGTCGGGAGCTTCTGAATGATGACGATCAAGGACATCCTCGCCTGGCTGGATGAACGGGTGGACCGTCGGGCCGACCTGTGTCTGGATTCGCGTCAGGTTCAGAAAGGGGATGTGTTTTTTGCTTGCCCCGGTACGGCAGCGCATGGCCGGCAGTTTATCGGACAGGCGGTCGTGCAAGGCGCGGCGGCAGTGGTGATCGAAGCCGGCGAGCCGCCGGCGGACGGCACGGCAGAACACGTACTTGAGGTCGAGGGTTTGTCCGCAATGCTGGGCGAGATCGCCCACCAGTGGTACGGTCGCCCATCCGATGCGCTAACAGTCATCGCGATTACGGGCACCAATGGCAAGACATCCACCGTACAGTGGATTGCGGGTGCTTTGAACGTCGAGGGCGTGGCTTGCGGGACGATCGGTACCTTGGGGGTCACACTGGCTGATGGCAGCAATCTGGGTGGGGCCTTGACCACGCCCGATGTCCTGACCATGCATCGCGGGTTGGCTGCGATTGAGCGTGCCGGTGGCCAGGCTGCGGCCATCGAGGCCTCGTCGATCGGTATCGAGCAGGGCCGCCTGGATGGGGTTCGGATACAAGTCGCGGGCTTTACCAACCTGACTCGCGACCACCTGGATTATCACCAGACCATGGCACGCTATAAGCAGGCGAAATTCGCTTTGTTTGCGCATGCGGGCCTGCGCAGCGCCGTGATCAACGCCGACGATCCGGCGGGTGCGGAATTGCTGACCGTGCAGGACTCGGTCCGGCGCACGGGGTATACCCTGGGTGCGGACGAGGCTATCGCTATTCGGGCCGAGGACATCCAGACTGGCGCAGGCGGGCTGGTATTCAACCTGGCGACGCCACAAGGATCCGCACAAATCCTGACCCGTGTGGTCGGGGAACATAATATTTCCAACCTGCTGCTGGTCGCGGGAGTGCTGCGCGAGCTGGGCTGGGGCCTGATTCGTATTGCGCGTGCATTGGCCACACTATGTGCGGTACCCGGCCGCCTGCAGGTGGTCGAGGCGCTGGGTGGATCCAGTAGTGCCCGGCCACAGGCCTTGGTAGTGGTGGATTACGCACATACTCCCGATGCGCTCGAGCGTGCGCTTGGGGCCTTGCGCGGGATGGCTCGTGCACGCGGTGGACGTTTGATTTGTGTGTTTGGCTGCGGCGGTGACCGGGACCATGGAAAGCGCCCTCTGATGGGTGAAGTCGCCGGCCGACTGGCCGACGAGGTCCTGATCACCACAGACAACCCGCGCACCGAGGATCCGGCCTCGATCACGGCGGATATTCTGGCCGGTATGTCGGCGCCCGCACCCGTTGAGCCGGATCGTGCCCAGGCCATCCTGTCTGCGATCTGGCGGGCCGAGGACAAGGATGTCGTGCTCCTCGCGGGTAAGGGGCATGAGACCTACCAGGAAACGCACAATGTGCGCAGCCCCTTCGACGACCGTGAATGGGCGGGCTTTGCCCTGACCTGGGAGCGCGGTTATGAGCTATCCACCGACTCGCGGTCGATTCGCCCAGGCCAGATCTTTGTGGCGCTGCAGGGCGAGCATTTCGACGGACACAACTATCTTTCGGCTGTGATGCACGCCGGCGCGAGTGCTGCCATTGTGGCGCGGCGTGACGAAGGTCTGGGCTTGCCGCAGTTCCTGCTTGGGGACACGCGCGCCGCACTCAAGCGGATTGCAACGGTCTGGCGCAGTCTGTTCGAATTGCCTGTGGTGGCAGTGACCGGCAGCAATGGCAAGACCACAACCAAGGAAATGATCTCTGCAATCCTGGCCGCCTGGTTGGGCGAGTCGAATCGTCTGGCGACACAGGGCAATTACAACAATGACATCGGCTTGCCGCTGACGGTGCTGCGCATGCGGCGCAACCATCGGGCGGCCGTACTCGAATTGGGCATGAACCATGTCGGCGAGATCGCTGTTCTGTCGGCCATCGCACAGCCTACGGTTGCACTGGTCAACAATGCCCAGCGCGAGCATCAGGAGTTCATGGGCAGCGTCGAAGCGGTTGCCGTGGAAAATGGCTCGGTCATCAAGGCGCTACCGCCCTCCGGCGTGGCGGTATTCCCGGGTGATGAGGAATACTGCCGCCTCTGGGAGCGTCTGGCCGATGGGCGCACGTGCTTGCGTTTCGGCTTTGATCCGCAGTTTGAGGTGCGTGCCCTGGATATTCGCGCGGGCGCATCGCGAACGGAGTTCCGCCTGTTTGTCCGGGGCGAGACCATCTCCATGACACTGCATGCGCCGGGCCGCCATAATCTGCGCAACGCGCTGGCCGCTGCAGCCTGTGCATACGCGGCCGGGGCGCCGCTCGATGCCCTGGCGCGCGGTCTGGCCGCCTTCCAGCCGGTCGGTGGGCGGATGCAGCCACATTCGATGGCCGATGGTTTCCAACTGATTGATGACAGTTACAACGCGAATCCCGATTCGGTACGTGCAGCAATTGATGTACTGGCAGGGCTGGATGGGCGCAAGATTCTGGTATTGGGCGATATGGGTGAAGTCGGAGACCAGGGTCCGGCCATGCATGCCGAGGTCGGCGCCTATGCGGCCGAGCGAGGTGTGGATCATCTGCTGACTCTGGGCGAGGCATCGCGGCAGGCCGCTGAGGCATTTGGGCGGAATGCCCAGACCTTTGATGCGTTCGATGATTTGCTGCCGGCACTGCTGGCGGTGCGGCCGGGGCATGTGCTGATCAAGGGGTCGCGCAGCATGCATATGGAGCGCGTGGTGCAGGCCTTGCAAGTCGGTACCGGGCGAGTTCAGGGTAAGGAGGGCGATCATGCTGCTTGAGCTCGCGCGGTGGTTGTCCGCTGAACATTTCAGGGGTTTTGGCGTGGTGGAATACATCACGTTCCGCGCCTTGCTGGCCAGTGCCACCGCCTTGCTGATCGGGCTGCTGGCGGGCCCCTGGCTGATTCGTCGTCTGACGGCGCTGAAGATCGGCCAGGCTGTACGCAGCTACGGCCCCGAATCCCATTTGCAAAAAAATGGCACGCCCACCATGGGCGGCGCGCTGATTCTGATTGCGATCGGCGTCAGCACGCTGCTGTGGGCCGATTGGACGAACCGCTTTGTCTGGGTCGTGCTGCTGGTGACCTTCGGGTTTGGCTGGATCGGCTGGGCGGACGATTATCGCAAGGTCGTCAATCATGATCCGGAAGGGATGCCTGCCCGTCAGAAGTTTTTCTGGCAGGCCATTATTGGTCTGGTTGCTGCGATATACCTGAGCTTCGCCGTGTCCGCCCCCGCGAATACCGCCCTCTGGCCGCTGTTCTCGGACTGGGTGCTCAGTGGATTCACCATGCCGCTGCCCACCCGTGCTGATCTCATCGTGCCGTTTTTCAAGACCGTGAGTTATCCGCTGGGGGTCCTGGGCTTTGTGACCTTGACCTGGCTGGTGATTGTGGGCTCGAGCAATGCCGTGAACCTGACCGATGGACTGGATGGGCTGGCCATTATGCC
>JAKDMO010000085.1 GCA_030452305.1 Alcaligenaceae bacterium
CGCTGCGCGTGGGGATCATCTACACAGTGGGCCCCTATCTGCTACCCCACCTCGTTCCCAGGCAGATCGAACTGACCCCTCAGATGCCGTTGTTGCTGCAGGAAAACTACACCACACGCCTGCTGGAACTCCTCAGGCAAGGCGAGATCGATTGCGCAATCGTTGCGCTTCCGCTGCCCGATACCGGCACGGCGATGTGTGATCTCTATGACGAGCCTTTCTATGTCGTCGTGCCCCATAACCATCCCTGGGCCGGCGAAAAGCAGATCGGTTCGGGCCGGCTGAAGGACGAGACCATGCTGCTGCTGGGGGCAGGGCATTGCTTTCGCGACCAGGTCCTGGAAGTCTGCCCGGAACTCTCGCGCTATTCGGCCTCGAGCGAGGGCATCCAAAGGACATTCGAAGGTTCCTCGCTCGAAACCATTCGGCATATGGTGGCGGCGGGCATAGGCATCACGGTCATGCCGGCCAGCGCCATCGGGATGCCCGGCCAGGAAAACAATCTGCTGGCCTACGTGCCGTTCAAGCCCCCGGTGCCCGATCGCCGTGTGGTGCTGATCTGGCGCAAGAGTTTCCCGCGCATGGCCGCCATCGAATCCCTTCGGCATGCCGTGCTCACCTGTGGCGTGCCCGGCGTCCAGATGCCGGCCGACAGCGATGCGCCTGCCGACGATCCGGTCTCGACTGCACCCCTCTGAAAAACCGCATGCACGGGCCCGCCGGCGGCCGATGCTGCATGCTATCCTGAGCGTGATTTCATTCGAAACAGGAGTGTTCCATGGCAAAAGCAGTCAAAACGACCCGGCGCGCATCCGCCGCCCAGGACAAAGGGATTTCCATTGATATCGGCATCTCGGAAAAGAACCGTGCCGCAGTGTCCGACGAGTTGTCCAAAACCCTGGCGGATACTTACACCCTTTATCTGATGACGCACAATTTTCACTGGAACGTCACCGGGCCGATGTTCAACACCCTGCATCTGATGTTCATGACGCAGTACACGGAAACCTGGCAGGCCCTGGATGCGATCGCCGAGCGTATCCGCGCGCTGGGCCACTACGCGCCCGGTACGTATGCCGAGTTCGCACGCCTGTCGTCCATCAAGGAACCAAAATCAGTGCCTTCGGCCGACGAGATGATCCGGATGCTGATGGAAGGCAACGAGGCTGTGGCCAAGACCGCGCGCGCCGCCTTCAAGTGCGCCGATGACGCCAATGACCAACCCACGGCCGATCTGCTCACCCAACGCCTGGATATCCACGAGAAAAACGCCTGGATGCTTCGCAGTTTGCTGCAGTAGCCTCGGTGTAAACCCTCAACCGGGGATTGCGCATTCATGAATTCTTTCGGTGTATCCTTTCCCCGGTACTAACAGGAGGCTTTATGAAAAATCGCTTTACACCGGTGGCGGCGGCGCTAGGGCTTGCCGCCGGCATGCTGATATCCTCGGCTGCCGGGGCCGACACCATCAGAATCGCCATTGCGGGTCCCTTCACCGGGGCCCTTACCCAATACGGCGATATGGTCAAAGAGGGTGTGGATACTGCAGTTGAAACCATCAACGCGTCCGGCGGTGTACTGGGCAAGCAGCTCGAGACCGTCGTCATCGACGATGCGTGCGAACCCAAACAAGGCCCGGTCGTGGCCAATCGCGTGGTCAACGACGAAATCCATTATGTTGTGGGTCACGTCTGCTCGGGTGCGACCATTGCGGCCACGCCTGTTTACAACAACGAAGGCGTGCTGATGATTTCTCCGTCGGCTACATCGCCGTTGGTTACCGACGGCAAAAACTACGACATGATCTTCCGCACTATCGGGCGCGACGATCAGCAAGGCCCTGCCGCAGCCAAGTTCATCACCGAACAGATCAAGCCCAAGGCAGTTGCCGTCCTGCACGACAAGCAATCCTATGGCCAGGGCATCGCCTCGGCGGTAAAGGATTATCTGGACGAGGCCGGCGTCAAGGTCGTGCTCTTTGAGGGCATCAATGCGGGCGACAGCGATTATTCCGCCGTCATCACCAAGCTCAAGGCCTCGGGTGCCGATTTCATCTATTACGGCGGCTACCACCCCGAAATGGGTCTGCTGCTGCGCCAGGGCGCAGAACAGGGTCTGAAGGCCAAGTTCATGGGCCCCGAAGGCGTGGGTAATCCAGACATCAACGCCATTGCCGGCCCGGCCGTCGAAGGCATGCTGGTGACGCTGCCTGCCGACTTCACCCAGGATCCCAAGAACGCCGAGATCGTCAAGGCTTTCAAGGCCAAGGACCGCAATCCTGCCGGCGCGTTCCAGCTGACCGCCTATTCGGCAACCGTTGCGATTGCCGATGGTATCAAGGGTGTGGGCGAGGATGATCCGGTGAAGGTCGCCGCCTACCTGCACGGCCACACGGTCGATACGCCTATCGGAACGATCGGCTGGAACAAGCAGGGCGACCTGAAGGAATTCAAGTTCGATATCTTTACGTGGCACGCTGACGGTTCCAAGACCGTCTACAAGTAATCCTGCCCGTATCCGGGATGGATTGCCGGAAAAGGCGGGGCGTCCAGGCGTCTCGCCTTTTTCCTTACACCTCTCCGGCACGATCGGGGTGGTGAACATACAATGGCGAACCTATGAAACAAGAATTAACCCTTGCATTGATCGGTGGCGGCAATATGGCCACCGCGCTAGCGTCCGGCCTGATCGGCAAACGATGTGCAGCAGGTGACGTCCATGTGATTGACCCCGACGAGGCCACGCGCACGCGCTGGGCGGAGCAGGGCAGCTCGGTGGCTGCGGTGGCTGATGCCCAGCTCTCGTCGCGCCACGTCTGGTTCTTTGCGGTCAAGCCACAGATCATGAAAGCAGTCGTGCAGCAATGCCGCCCCTTTTTGCAACCCGATACGCTGGTGATCAGCATTGCCGCCGGCATTCCCGGTGCTGCGCTATCCGTCTGGCTCGGAAGCCCCGAGCAACCCTATACCCGCATTGTGCGTTGCATGCCCAATACCCCGGCTTTGATTGGCTGCGGGATGACGGGTATGTACGCCATGCCCGACGTCCAGGCGCCGGATCGGGAACTTAGCGAGGAATTACTGGGTGCCGTGGGTGAACTGGCCTGGGTGGAAGGCGATGCGGGGATCGACGCCGTCACGGCGATATCCGGTAGCGGACCCGCCTATGTATTCTTGTTCCTCGAAGCAATGATCGGTGCGGCGGTTGATCTGGGCCTGACGGCCGAGCAGGCCCGCCAACTGGCACTGGCCACCTTCAATGGTGCCACGCAGCTTGCCACGCTATCGCCCGACAGTCCCGCCGTCCTGCGCGAACGCGTGACTTCACGAGGCGGCACCACCGCCGCTGCGTTGGATGTGTTCCAGGACTCGGCGTTCAAGGATATCGTGGCGCGCGCCGCCGGGGCGGCCGCCCGTCGTGCCGAGGAACTGGCTCGCGAATTCTGCTGACTGCCCATTTATGTCTGAACTACTACCTATACTTGTACAGCAGCTCTTTAATGGGCTGTCTTTAGGCGCAATCTATGCATTGATCGCCATTGGATATACGATGGTGTATGGCATCATCGGGATGATCAACTTCGCGCATGGCGAAATCTATATGATCGGCGCGTATGTCGGCCTGGTCACCTTGTCGGCCATTGGGGCGAACAGCGGCTTGCCGCTGCCGGTCATCATCCTGATCATGCTGCTGGTGGCGATCATGGTCACCGCCGTCTACGGGTTTGCCATCGAAAAGGTCGCCTACGCGCCCTTGCGCGGCAGCCCGCGCCTGGTGCCGCTGATTTCAGCCATCGGGATGTCGATTTTTCTGCAGAACTGGGTGGCGACCGGGCAGGGCGCCCGCGATATGGCCGTGCCGTCCTTGATCCGCGGCTCATTGAGCTTCACAATCGGCACCAGTGATTTCTCGGTCACCGCATCGTATTCGCGCATCATGATTATTGTGGTCACGATCCTGCTGATGATCGCGCTGTCGCTGTTCATCAAGCACTCGCGCACCGGACAGGCGTCGCGCGCCTGCTCGCAGGATCTGCAGATGGCCAATCTGCTGGGCATCGACACCAATCGCATTATTTCCTTTACTTTTGTGATTGGCGCCATGCTGGCTGCGGTGGGCGGGGTACTGATTGCGCTGGCGATCGGCAAACTGAACCCTTTCATTGGCTTCATCGCCGGCATCAAGGCGTTCACAGCCGCCGTATTGGGTGGGATCGGCAGCATCCCGGGGGCCATGCTGGGCGGGGTTCTGCTGGGCCTGGCCGAAACGTTTGCGGCTGCATTCATCTCGTCGCAGTACAAGGACATCGTCGCCTTCCTGCTGCTGGTATTTATCCTGCTGTTCCGCCCGACGGGCTTGCTGGGTAAACCCGAAGTGGAAAAAGTCTGATGGCGCACAATCTGAAAAACGCACTGATTGCGGCCATGATGGCCGGTATCATCGTCGCCCCGATCTTTGGCCTGCAAATTCTGCGGGAAGGGGCGGATACCTATCTGCAACCCGACTGGACGATGATCTTTGGCGGTATGGGGATCGTGTTTGTCGGCCACCTGATCCTGCCGTTAATCAAGCGCATCATCGGCAAACACCGCGGGCCGCTGTTTACCTTGCCCAGGCTTTCCGATAGCAGCCGGCGCAACGCGGTCTTCCTGCTGATCATGATTGCCCTGGCCTGGCCATTCTTTTCAGGTCGTGCGCAGGTCGATCTGGCCACCCTGGTCCTGATCTATGTGATGCTGGGCCTGGGGCTGAACATCGTCGTCGGTTTTGCCGGGCTGCTCGACCTGGGCTTCGTCGGATTCTATGCCGTAGGCGCCTATACCTACGCCTTGCTGTATCACTGGGCGGGCTGGGGATTCTGGCAGGCCTTGCCGCTGGCCGGGGCTATGGCGGCCTTCTTCGGCTTTATTCTGGGCTTTCCCGTCCTGCGGCTGCGGGGTGACTACCTGGCGATTGTGACGCTCGGGTTCGGGGAAATCATCCGGCTGATGCTCATCAATCTGTATGGATTCACGGGTGGGCCCGACGGGATTTCAGGCATACCCAAGCCCTCATTCTTTGGCTATCAGATGACGCGCCGGGCCGCAGAAGGCGAAACCACTTTTCACCAGTTGATGGGCTGGACCTTCGACAGTCAGGATGTCGTCATCTATCTGTATCTCATGGCCCTGTGCCTGGCGCTGTTCACCCTGTATGTGTCCAGCCGCGTGATCCGCATGCCCATCGGGCGGGCCTGGGAGGCCCTGCGCGAGGACGAGATCGCCTGCCGCTCGCTGGGCCTGAATCCCACCACGATCAAACTTTCCGCATTCACGATGGGGGCCATGTTTGCCGGCTTTGGCGGTGCGTTCTTTGCCGCACGCCAGGGCCTCGTCAACCCTGAATCCTTTACCTTCATCGAGTCGGCGCTGATCCTGGCCATCGTGGTGCTGGGCGGCATGGGATCCCAGATCGGGGTCATCCTGGCAGCGATTCTGTTGACTGTGGTGCCCGAGCTCGCCCGCGAGTTTGCTGAATATCGAATGCTGATTTTCGGCCTGGTCATGGTGGTGATGATGGTCTGGCGTCCGCAGGGGCTACTGCCGGTCAAGCGCCCACAAGAAGGGCTGGAATCATGAGTAATGCTTTGTTGAAGGTCGATGCCCTGTCGATGCGTTTCGGCGGCCTGCTGGCGGTCGATCAGGTCGGGTTCGAGGTCGGACGGGACGAGGTCTTTGCCATCATCGGCCCAAATGGGGCGGGCAAAACCACAGTGTTCAACTGCGTAGGCGGATTCTACAAACCGTCTTCGGGGGCGATCACCATGGACGGGCGGCCCATTACCGGGCAGCCCAGCCACAAGGTGGCCCGCCATGGTCTGGTGCGCACCTTTCAGAACGTGCGTCTATTCAAGAATCTGACCGTTTTGGAAAATCTGCTGGTGGCCCAGCATACGCAGATGCAAACGCGCCTGCTGCATGGTCTGCTCAAAACGCGATCATTTCGCCACTCGGAACAGCAAGCCAAGCAGAACGCCGCGCAATGGCTGGATTTCATGGATCTGCGCCAGTATGTCAATCGTGAGGCGGGTAATCTGGCCTACGGGCACCAGCGCCGGCTAGAGATCGCCCGCTGCATGATTACCAAGCCCCGGCTGCTGATGCTGGATGAACCCGCCGCCGGCCTGAACCCCCAGGAAAAGCGCGATCTGCAAAAGCTGATCGACCAGTTGCGCAGGGAATTCGATGTGGCGGTCTTGCTGATCGAGCACGACATGAGTCTGGTCATGGGGGTGTCTGACCGCATCCTGGTCATGGAACACGGCAAGCCCATCACTACGGGCCTGCCCGACGAGGTTCGCGCCGATCCCCGTGTCGTCAAAGCCTATCTGGGGGAGTAAGCGTGCTCAAACTTGAAAACGTCAGTACGTTTTATGGCGCCATCCAGGCATTGAACGAGGTCTCGGTCGAGGTCAATCAGGGCGAAATCGTCACGCTGATCGGGGCCAACGGAGCGGGCAAGACCACCTTGTTGATGACGGCTTGCGGCAATCCCCGGGCACACAGCGGCGCCATCACCTTCGAGGGCGAGGACATCACACAGCTCAATACCCACGCCATCATGCAGCGCGGCATCGCGATCTCGCCCGAAGGGCGTCGTGTCTTTCCCGATCTGACCGTGACCGAGAACCTGGGCATGGGTGGGTTTTTCCTGGATCGCCGCCAGACGGCCGATAGCCTGGAACACGTGTTCGAGTTGTTTCCGCGCCTGAAGGAACGTGCCGGCCAGCGGGCGGGCACGATGTCGGGTGGCGAGCAGCAGATGCTGGCAATCGGCCGAGCCCTGATGTCGCGGCCACGTCTATTGCTGCTGGACGAACCCACGCTGGGCCTGGCGCCGCTGATCATTGCGCAGATTTTTGACATCATTCGCACGATCCGCGAGGAAGGCGTCACGGTATTCCTGGTGGAACAGAACGCCAACAAAGCGCTGCAGATCGCCGACCGGGGCTACGTCCTGGAAACCGGGCAGGTTGTCCTGGCAGATACCGGGGCGAACCTGCTGGTCAACGATGACGTGCGCAAGGCCTATCTGGGCGCTTAGTGGCGCGATGGCCCGTGGGGTAGACTATAGCCAACTTGAGCACACGCCGGAGGCGGGTATGGACGAGGCTGCCCTGAACATTGTTTTTCTGGATCGCGCCACGATTCCTGAACAGGTGGCCCTGCCCGGATTCAGCTTTCCGCACACGCTGATCGAGCATGATCGAACGCGCCCGGATCAGGTCGCTGAACGCATATGCGAGGCCGACATTGTCATATCAAACAAGGTCGCCATCAATGCCGAACACCTGGCAGGGGCGAATCGCCTAAGGATGATTGCACTGGCGGCCACAGGCACTGACAACATTGATCTGAATGAGTGCAACCGGCGCGAAATCATAGTCTCGAATGTGCGCGGCTATGCGGTGAACTCGGTGCCGGAACATGCAATGGCCCTGATTTTTGCGTTGCGCCGCAATCTGCCGGCCTACCATCGGTCTGTGGCGGCGGGGCGTTGGCAGCAGGCTGCGCAGTTCAGCTATTTTGACTACCCGATACGGGATCTGGCCGGATCGACCTTGGGCATCGTGGGGCGCGGGTCCCTGGGCCAGGCGATGGCCCAACTGGCGGGCGCCCTGGGCATGCGGGTACAGTTTGCCGCCCGTAAGGACAGCGCCGAGCTACCCAGCGACTACACCTCGTTTACACACATGCTGCGCTCCAGCGACATCATCAGCCTGCATTGCCCGCTGAACGCGCAGACCCGAGGCATGATCGGTGCCGCCGAATTTGCGCTGATGGAGCGCAAGCCCCTGTTGATCAATACGGCGCGAGGCGGCCTGGTCGACGAACTTGCCCTGGTCGAGGCGTTGCGCGGCGGCCGGATCAGTGGCGCCGGCTTTGACGCCGTCAGCCAGGAACCCCCACCGGCAGACCATCCATTCATGTCCCTGCTTGAGCTGGACAATTTCATACTGACTCCGCATATCGGCTGGGCCAGCCTGGAATCCGTACAGACCATGGTGCGCCAGATGACTGGAAATATCGAGGCCTTCCACCGTAACGATCCGCGCAATGTTGTGGCCGGATTCGGGGCACAATAGAGGGTGACAGGGGTTTTTTGAACAGGGATGTCATCGTGAAGCAGCCAATTCGTGTCGTCATCAATGGCTATGGCCGCATCGGCCGGTGCGTACTGCGCGCGCTGTACGAATCGGGGCGGGATCGCGACATCCGCATTGTGGCCATCAACGAGCCCGCTGATCTCGCCAGCATGGCCTATTTGACCCGCTTTGACTCGACCCATGGCGTATTTCACGGATCGGTCGAGGCCGACGATACCGGCCTGGTGATCAACGGCCGCAATATTCCTGTCTTTCATTCCGCCACGCCCGATCAGGGGCCTTGGCGCGACCTGGAGTTCGATCTGCTGTGGGAATGCTCAGGGGCCTATGGCACACGCGCGGGGCTGGAAGGCTTTTTGCAGGCGGGCTGCCCGCGCGTGCTGGTCTCGCAGCCCGCCCGCAGCGCCCGCGATGTGGACTACACCGTAGTCCCAGGCATCAACGATTCGGGCCTCGATGCCGGGCAACGCATTGTGTCCGCCGCATCCTGCACCACCAATGCGATCGTGCCCGTGCTGGATCTGCTGGATCGATCCCTGGGCGTGGATCGCGCCTATCTGACGACGCTGCATTCGGTGATGAACGACCAGCCGATGATCGACGGCTACCATCATGCCGATCTGCGTCGCACGCGCTCGGCCATGCAGTCCATCGTCCCGGTATCTACCGGGCTCGCCCAAGGGGTCGAGCGTCTGCTACCCGAACTGGCCGGCAGGATCCAGGCTAAGGCGGTGCGCGTGCCTATTCTCAATGTATCGGCCATCGACCTGATGGTGAATCTGCGCGAGGCCGGCACTGCCGCCCAGATCAACGCTCTGTTCGAGGCTGCGGCCAGGGCCCAGCCGAATCTGCTGGCGTGTTCCGACCATCCGCACGCGTCGGTAGACTTCAATCACGACCCCCACTCGGCGATCATTGACGCCAGCCAGACCCGCGTCAACGGCGATCATTTTGCCAATCTGTTTGTCTGGTTCGATAACGAGTGGGGGTTTGCACATCGGATGCTGGATGTGACCCAGACCTGGGCATCTGTATTCCAGGACGGGCAGGCCCTTGCACAGCACCTGGCATCCGAAACCAATTCATAAACCAATCAGGAGCTCGACATCATGGCTGACAGCCGTATCGAAACGGATTCAATGGGTGAAATCAAGGTGCCCGCGACCCATTACTGGGGTGCGCAGACCCAACGCTCGATCCAGAATTTCCCCATTGGCGTGGATCGTTTCAAGTGGCAGCCGCCCGTCATCCACGCCCTGGGCGTTCTGAAAAAGGCCGCCGCACAGGCCAATGCCGAACTGGGCGAATTGCCGCCCGAGGTCGGTAACCTGATCGTGCGCGCCGCCGATGAGGTCATTGCGGGCAAACTGAACCAGGAATTCCCACTGGTGGTCTTCCAGACCGGATCGGGCACGCAATCCAATATGAACGCCAATGAGGTCATTGCGAATCGCGCAATCGAACTCGCAGGCGGGACCATCGGTTCAAAACAACCCGTCCACCCGAACGATCACGTCAATCGCGGCCAGTCGTCTAACGACACCTTTCCGACCGCCATGCATATCGCCGTGGCGCTCGAGCTCAAGCAGCGTTTCTTTCCGGCGATCGGCAAGCTGCGCGCCACACTCGATGCAAAGGCCCGCGAGTTCGACGACATTGTAAAGACCGGCCGCACCCATCTGCAGGACGCCACTCCCATCACCCTGGGGCAGGAGATCAGTGCCTGGGTTGCGCAGATCGATTTCGGCCTGGACGCGATTCAGAGCACTCTACCCGGCATCTACGATCTGGCCATTGGCGGCACGGCGGTCGGAACCGGTCTGAACGCTCATCCAAAGTTCGGCAACCTGGCGGCCGAGCGTATCGCTGATATCACCAACCTGCCGTTTCGCAGTGCCGACAACAAGTTCTTTGCCCTGTCGGCGCACGATGCCTTGGTGAATCTGTCGGCGGCCCTGCGCACCTTGGCGGGGGCCCTGTTGAAGATCGCTAATGATGTGCGCTGGCTGGCCAGTGGCCCGCGTTGCGGCATCGGCGAACTGACCATTCCCGAAAACGAGCCGGGTTCCTCGATCATGCCGGGCAAGGTCAATCCCACCCAGTGCGAAGCCCTGACCATGGTGTGCGCGCAGGTGTTCGGCAACGACGCGGCAGTCGCATTCGCCGGGTCCCAGGGCAATTTCCAGTTGAACGTCTACAAACCGGTCATGGTTCACAACGTGCTCGAAAGCATCGAGTTGCTGGCTGACGCCAGCCTGTCGTTCGACGAGCACTGCGCCTTTGGCATCGAACCCAACCGGCAGCGCATCGACGAAAACCTTCAAAAGAACCTGATGCTGGTCACGGCGCTGAATCGCCACATTGGCTATGACAAGGCGGCAGCCATCGCCAAAAAGGCGCACAAAGAGCACAGCACGCTACGCGAGGCGGCGCTGGCGCTGGGCTATCTGAGTGATGCGCAGTACGATGAATGGATAGTCCCACTGGACATGACACATTCGAGTTGAGGTCAATCATGAAGCACCCTGTAACCATCAAACGTGTATACGAAGCCGCTGACAGCCAGGACGGCTTTCGGGTTTTTGTCGACCGACTGTGGCCGCGGGGTGTTTCAAAAGACCAGCTCCCGTATGCCCTTTGGTGCAAAGACCTGGCACCCAGCCCCGCGCTTCGCAAATGGTTTGGACAT
>JAKDMO010000086.1 GCA_030452305.1 Alcaligenaceae bacterium
CCGTATCGTGAATGCCCACACCCCCGCCAGGGCGATGCCCATGAGCAGGCCCGGGACGATACCCGCAATGAACAGTTTGGTCACCGATACGTTCGCCGCAACGCCAAAGATGATGAATGAAATCGATGGCGGAATAATGGGGGCAATGATGCCGCCGGCAGCGATCAGCCCGGTCGACTTGTCCAGGTCGTAGCCCTGCGAACGCAGCATGGGGACCAATAAGGCAGCCAAGGCAGCCGCATCAGCGACAGCCGATCCGGACAAAGCCGCCAGCAACACACTCGCCATAATGGCAACATAGCCCAGGCCACCCTTGATATGGCCCACCAGGGTGGTTGCCATATACACCAGGCGCCGCGACATCCCGCCTGCGTTCATGGCCTCACCGGCCAGAATAAACAGGGGCACAGCCATCAGGGCAAAGTTATCAGCCCCCGTGAGCAAATTCTGTGCAATGATCTGCGGGTCAAAAAACGACAAATGAAACATCAGCGCAATCGCACTCAGCAACAAGGCGAAGGCAATTGGCATCCCAAAGGCCATGAATCCCAGCAGGGTTACGATAAAAATGAGGACGTCCATGTTTCTAGATCTCCTCGATGTTATCGGCAGAGGTGCGGAACACCCTGATGTTTTCCAAAGTGGCAGGTGTGCCCAGGGCAACGAAGAAATCCAGAACAATCATCACAGCCATGATCACAGCGGAAATCAGGACAGCACCGCTGAACACTGCAATTGGCATCCCCGCCACTGGAGTGACTGTGCTCATGCCGATCAGGGTCTGATCCCAGCCCCCGTCGATAATCAGCCATAACACCCAGAGAATGATCACTTGGCGTACCAGATGCACGATCTTCTGAGTCTGGGGGGACATGCGGTCTATGAGCATGTTGATGGCGAGGTGCTCGCGAGCCCTGAGGGCCAGGACCGAACCTCCAAAAATCAGCCAGACAAACGACAAACGTGCGATTTCGCTGGAGATATTGATCCCGGAGTTAAAGCCGTAGCGCAATACGACATTGCTGAAAACAAGCACCAACATGACGAGCACGCAGATCGCCAGGAAAGCTGTCAGCACAGAGAAAAGCAGATCCGAAAACCTTTTGGCTCCGGATGCCATTCGATATTTGTTATTCCCTTGCATCAGGGGTGGCTCCTCTTTGGTCTCAATATCAAGTCGTCATCGAAACAGGACGATTCTTTTTCACTATGCCCTCATGCGCAACATTTCACCCATCATCAACGAGTAGTCCGCGCAGAGCCAGATTGCGATAAAGCGCGCGAATGCCAAACGTCCACCGCGGGATTTCGGTGGACAGCTGAACCTCATTGACCAAGGTACCCAGCAGCGGCGATGAGATGGTCACCACATCGCCCAGGTGATGCGTAAACCCAGCCCCGGGTGCCCCCCGATCCTTGACCGGCGAGAACATGGTGCCCAGAAACAGCATGAAACCGTCCGGATACTGGTGATGATCGCCATAGGCCTGGGCAACCAGGTCCAGTGGATCGCGACTGATCTGTTCCATATGGCTCACGCCTTCCAGGCTGAAGCCGTCGGAACCTTCAATCAGTAGCGCAACCTCGGCCTGGCGAACCGAGTCCACGGTAAAGTGCTCGTCAAACAGGCGGATGAACGGGCCGATCGAGCACGAGCCGTTGTTGTCCTTGGCTCGCCCGAGCAATAAGGCGCTGCGGCCTTCGATGTCGCGCAGATTGACATCATTCCCCAGAGTGGCACCCTTTGCATGTCCCCGACTGTCAACCGCCAGAACAATCTCGGGCTCGGGGTTGTTCCACTTGGAATCCGGGTGCAGGCCGATGAGCTCACCCTGTCCGACAGATGCCATCGGTGACGCCTTGGAAAAGATCTCGGCATCCGGGCCGATGGCGACTTCGAGGTACTGCGACCATTCGCCACGCTCGATCAGGGTGTTCTTCAATTGCCGGGCAGTCGCGGATCCAGGACGGACCGCCGAGAGCTCGGCCCCGATCGAGGCTTGCAAGGACTCGCGAATAGAGCGGGCTTCCGCTACATCGCCGCCCGCCTTTTCCTCGATGATCCGTTCGAGCAGGCTAACCAGGAACGTGACACCCGACGCTTTCACGACCTGCAGATCACACGGTGCGCACAGCACCGCCGCATCGCCGCCAGCCGCCCTGTTCAGGCTGTTGTGCATCAGCTCTTCGGCCGAGCAGACGACATCCGCCGACAACTTGCGAATAAATTCAATGCAATCATCGCGATCAAGCAGGTCGGCCACGGTAGGCGCATATTTTGAAATATCGAGAACCTGCCCATCCCTGACCACCACAACGCTCGGGCCGCCGTGTGGTCGGGAACGCCATACCCGCCCGACGAGCACGGCTTTATTCATATCTAAGGGCAGATGACTTGTCTCGTTCATGTTTGCGCTGTCCAAAACCAGGGGCTGAAAACCGCCAAAGTCTAGCAACGCAAATCATGTCAGAACAACCTATTGTTTTTAATTCCAATATATTGGATAAAATCATGGGATACACTGATGAACCCTCATCCTTTCACATACGCGTGCTGCCAATGAACACCCTGGAAATTCTCAAGTGCAGTCCTGTCATGCCAGTCATTGTGATTCAAGACGTGGATACAGCGGTCGATCTGGCACGCGCCCTATTAGCGGGTAATATCCGAACTCTGGAGGTAACCCTGCGATCCGATGCCGCCCTCACAGCCATCCGGGCCATCCGGGATCAAGTTCCCGAGGCCCTGGTCGGGGCGGGTACCGTGCGGACGGCGCAGCAATTGGATGCGGCGCTGGAGGCCGGAGTCCAGTTTGCGGTCAGTCCGGGGCTCACGCCCGAACTGTCAAAGGCAGCACAGGTCAGTGGCATCCCATTCCTACCCGGCGTTGCCACAGCTAGCGAAGCCATGCGGGCTGCGGATCAGGGGTTTGTCGTGCAAAAGCTTTTTCCTGCCGAAGCCGTCGGTGGAATCGGTTTGCTAAAGGCATGGTACGGGCCGTTGCCCGACTTGGTTTTCTGCCCTACAGGCGGGGTCCACGCGGACAACATGGGCGCGTACCTACCGTTGCCCAACGTGGAATGTGTCGGAGGTTCCTGGCTTACCCCGAAGCAGGCGGTGCAGGACAGGCAGTGGCAAATCATTACTGATCTGGCCAGGCAGGCCTGTGAAATCGCCAGGAACCTGAAGTAACCAACGCGCAGCAGCGTCCATTTACATACCGGCGCGGTCGTTCGGGACCCACTTCAGGATATGCGTAGCCACTGCCAGCAAACAATCATCCTGATTGTGTACCTGTATTTCGGCCATGCTGCGGGACCGGGCTGAATCGATCGACGTCACGCGATAATCCACCGTAATGGTGTCTCCGATCAGTGCCGCCTGCAAAAATCTGACGTGGTCGTAGCCCAACGATACGGGAACCTCGGTATCGCTCTCGCCCGCACACTGCGCGACCATCAGGCTTGAAGCCGTTGACATGAAACCCATGATCAGCACCCCATGCACGATCCGCTGCCCATAGAACGAATCCTTCATGTATTGCTGATTGGTATGAACGGGGGCGAGATCCCCGGTGATGCCGGCGAACAGATAGACGTCGCTTTCGGCAATCGTTTTCGAAAAACGAACGCGATCATCAACCTTCAGATAGAACGGCGAATCCCCACCCTGAGCGTCAGCCATGCAGCACCCCCTTTTGTTATTTAACGTTGCGGCGCGTAAACGCCTCGAACTCTGGCGTTTTCGGCTCGTTAAACATCGCCTCGGGCTCACCGACTTCCCAGATTCTGCCCTCGTTCATGAAGACGATCATATTGGCCACCCGACGCGCAAAACTCATTTCGTGCGTCACGAGCAACATCGTCATCCCGTCACGGGCGAGTTGCTCAATCACCGCCAGCACCTCTTCGGTAAGTTCGGGGTCCAGCGCCGAGGTCACCTCATCGAACAGCATGACACGCGGCTCCATGGCCAAGGCACGGGCAATGGCTACACGCTGTTGCTGCCCACCCGACAGGCTGTCCGGGTAATCGTCAATCTTGTCCAACAAGCCGATCCGGTCCAGCACCTTTTCCGCAAGGGCACGGTTGGCGGCCTTATCGACCCGTTTGACCAGGCTCGGTGCCAGCATGATGTTCTGCGCCACCGGAAGATGGGGAAAAAGGTTGTAGCTCTGAAACACAATGCCGACGTCCTCGCGCAAGGCCCGCAACTGCGTGGGCTCGTAGCTCATGGCATGGCCGGCAATCTCGATGCGCCCGCTGTCGATCTCCTCAAGCCCGTTGAGGCAGCGAAGCAAGGTGCTCTTGCCCGAGCCGCTGCGCCCCAGCAAGGCCACTACCTGGCCCCGCTCGACCTCGAGGGAGACCCCCTTGAGGACCTCATTCTCGCCAAAACGCTTATGTACATTCTCAACTGTCACGATAGACACGGGATTTTCCCTCCAGGTAGCGACTGACACGTGACATCGGATAGCAAATTGCCAGGTAGAGCAACGCCACAATCATAAAAACAAGAAATGGTTCGAAGGTCACATTGTTGACCAACTGGCCGGCACGGGTGAGCTCGATCACACTCACAATGGACACAATGGATGTGTTCTTTACCAATTGCACCAGAAAGCCCACCGTGGGGGGCAAGGCAATTTTGACCGATTGCGGCAAAATTACATATCGATACTGCTGCATGCGCGTCAGCGCCAGCGATGCCGAGGCTTCCCATTGCTGCTTATGCACCGACTGAATCGCACCCCGCCAGATATCGCCCAGATAGGCACTGGCGTATATCGACAACGCCACGGACGCGGCAATGATGGGCGGCAGGTCAAACCCCGCCTGAGCCAGCCCGTAATAAGACAGGAACAATACCATCAGCACCGGAATGCCCTGAATGGCAGCAATGTAGACGCGGGCGGCCTCGCGGAAAATCCATCGATCCGAAACCCGCGCAATGGACAGCACGAGTGCCAGCACCCCCCCCAGCATCGACGCGATGACGGTCAGCAAAAGCGTCCAGCCAGCCGATTCAAGCAGGAAAAGAAATTCCTGCAAACCAAACGGTCGGATCATGATTGCACCCCCTTTTGTGCCACCCGGCCCGCCGACACGGCGTGGCGCCGCCGGCGCGGTGTAAACAGATAGTGACCCAGACCAGTCAGCATCGCCTTGAGGAACAGGGCAAACGCCAGATACATGATAGATGCCACAATGTAGATCTCGAAGCTGCGATATGTCAGTGATTGGATGGTGTACGCCTCGCCACTGAGTTCCTGGACCGAAATGAATGAGCAAATGCTGGAACCCAGCATGGTGAGGATGATCTGACTGACCAGTGACGGCCAGACCTTGGCCACTGCCGGCTTGAGCACGATATGCACAAACACCTGCCACCGTGTCAGCGACAAAGACATCCCCGCCTCGATTTGTGAGCGATGGATGGATTCAATGCCCGCCCGGAAGATCTCGGTGCTATAGGCCCCCAGATTGATGGTTAGGGCCAGCAAGCCGGCATAGACGGCCGGCATGCGCACGCCGAACTCGGGCAGTGCAAAAAAGATGATGTAAAGCTGTACCAGCAAGGGCGTATTACGGATCGCCTCGACATACAGATCAACCACCCACTTGAAGTAGCGCGGCTGCATGCTGCGCGCAGTGGTCGCCAGCAAGCCCAGCAGGCACCCCAAAATCACCGCCCCGATTGAGAGCTTGACCGTCAGCCAGAAGGCATCCAACAGCGCCGGGGCATGCTCCAGAATAGGGGCAAATTGAAGATCAAAAATCATGAGAAGAGTACCCTTGGAAATCGGTGAGACGGCTGCGTCCCGAAGTGATCGTGCAGTGCCGGATACCTCTGCACTGCACGATCAGGCAGGAATCACCAGCCTTAGAAGACCGGCATATCCTTGGGCATCGGGCGGCCAACCCATTTCTCGGCAATGGCGTCAAGTTCACCGTTGTTCTTGATGTACGAAAGGGTCGTGTTCAGCCACTGCAACAGCTCCAAAGAGCCCTGACGCACCGCAATCGACTGGAAGTCGTTGTGGAATGAAAACTCAACCTTGATGTTGGCATCCGGCCGAGCCTTCAGGACTTCGGTGTAGATTGTTTCCGGAATGGCCACCGCATCGACCTGACCAGTGAGCAGTGCCTGCGTAGCGGTCAGGTCATCATCGAAGCGGGAAAGCTGCACCCCTTCGGGCGAGGCCTTGACCAAGGCGGATTCCTGTGGCGTGCCACGAGCAATGGCGACTCTTTTGCCCACCAGATCATCCATGGATTTCATGGATGCATCCTTGGTCGAAGCAATCACCAAAGGGAACACGTTGTAAGACCCCGTAAACCAGACGACTTTGGCACGCGCGGGGGTCGCGCCCAGAGTCGCGACCATGAAATCGACCTTGCCAGCCTCAAGTGCCGGAATGCGTGCCGCTGTGGTGTATGTAGTAATTTCGGCAGGCACACCGAGATATTCAGCAAAAAGATTCGCCAGGTCCACGTCCAGGCCGCGTGCCGTTCCGTCGGTGTCGACGAAACTGAACGGTGGCGCCCCACTGTTGACCCCAATCAGGACCTTGCCCCGTTTGACGATATCGTTGATGGACTGGGCGCTGGCGGCCGCACTGGCAACCAGCATGACAGCGGCCAGAAGTGACCCAAATACAATGTTTTTAAATGGCTTCATGTTTTCCTCCAACTGGATGGACTGCTTTAATTATTACGGGGTGACGCCCCGCATCCATTGTTGCTAAAAGCATTCTAACTGTAACGGTTCTGCCTCCTTGAAAATATGTTGTTAGAGTCTGGGGATCATTAGCCCCCCATCGATGCTCAGTGCGATGCCCGTGGCGAACGGAATCAGTCCCGAAGCCAACGTGGCTACAGCCCGACCGACATCCTCGGGCTCTCCCCAACGCCGTATGGGTGAGATCCCTTCTTCAATCAGACGGCCGTACTTTTCACGCACCTCTGCCGTCATGTCCGTACGGATCAGCCCCGGCTGGATTTCAAACACGGCAATACCAGCCTCGGCAAGACGAAGCGCAAACAGCTTGGTGACCATGGACAGACCCGTTTTGGAGATGCAATATTCACCCTTTTCAACCGACACCAGATGGGCATTGGACGAGGACAGAATCACGATGCTGCGCTGCTGCTCGGGCACAGGATCCGCCAGCATGCGCCGCGCCACCAACTGAGTCAGGAAAAAGTTGCCACGCAGATTGACGTTGATGATTTCATCGAAGCGCTCGGGTATGACATCAAGCAGGTCGCCACGTTCGCGCACCTGAATACCGGCATTGTTTACCAAAGAATCGAGACGCCCGAACCGGGCGTATGCTGTCTCGACCAACTGAGTATGCGTATCGCGCGACGCAATATCGCCTGGCACGAACGCGGCATCGGCCCCCCGGCTCTTCAGGCCGTCGAGGGTGTCGGCCAAGGCCTGGTCTTCTACCAGGTCATTCAGCACAAGATCAAACCCTGCTTGCGCCAGTTCATACGCAATCGCACGACCGATCCCCCTGCGTCCGCCCGTGACAATGGCAACGGGGCGGGCACGCACGGAACGATTCATGAGTGAGCTCCTTCAGCGGGTTCAGAGACGGCGGTGTGCTGGCCGACAGGAGCCGCCACGACACCGCGTTGGGCCAATGCATCGATGTCGCCATCCCGCATGCCAAGATCGTGCAGGATGGCCCGGGTGTCGGCACCCGGCACCAACGCGAAGTGCCGCGTGGACAACTTTTGGCCGTCATAGTCCACCGGCGGATTGACCAAGGTGAACGTCAGATCACCCACCGTGGATTCCTGCAAGACCCGGTTATGCCGAACCTGGGGGTCTTGTTTCAGATCCTCGTAATCCTGTACCGGCGCATACCACAGCGCCCGAGCATCGAGGCGCTCGACCAGATCGACATATGTCAGGGCGACAGTAGCATCTGCCACTGCCTGTGCATAGGCATCGCGGTCGTCGTAGCGATCGACCGCCGCCAAGGCCTCAAGGGCCTGACTACCCAGCGCGCCAGCCAGGGCGATGGGATCGTTGAGCCCAATCACCACAAAACGCTGGTCTTTTGTGCCATATACCCCATAGGGGGCCTCATGAAACCAACTTGCCAACGATGGATGGCGACGATAGCGCTCTCGCCCGACATCGCCGTTGATATAAGCCGCCAGAGCCTCAGCCTGCAAGTCGAGACCGGCATTGAATAAACTGGATTCCACCCGCGTACCCTGCCCCGTTTGCAGTTTGCGCACATAGGCAGCCACCACGGCCATGGCCAGCAAAGACCCCCCATGCTGATCAACCACGGCAGCCCCAACCGCCTTGGGGGCCGCAAACCGTTCACCCGTACCGGCGATGAGGCCACAACGCGCCTGGACCAACAGATCCTGCCCGGGGCTGTCTTTTAGCGGGCCAGTAGCGCCAAAGCCAGTGGCCGACGCATAGATCAGGCCAGGGTTCGTCCCCCGCAATGTGTCGTACCCCAGGCCGAGGCGATCAAGGACACCGGGGCGAAAGTTTTCAAGTAGCGCGTCGCTTTGCTGCGCAAGTCGACGCACAATATCAAGCCCTTCTGGTGCTTTGAGGTCGACTGCCAGGCTGCGTTTGTTGCGATTGGCGCACAGAAAAAACGAGCTGACGTCCCCAATGAAGGATTTGGCGCCGGCCCAGTGCCGCTCGTGCGCCCCCCCGACGGGTTCGACCTTGATCACATCAGCCCCCAGATCAGCCAGATACTGGGCGGCTGCCGGCCCCTGCAGATAGTGACAGAGGCTGAGGACCTTCATACCGTTCAACATGACTATATTCCTTGGCAGAAATGATGCGATGCCGACCAAAACACGGCACACATGCCCTTTTCTAAGCTGAGTCGCATCTGTAATCGTTTACATTACGACCAGCTTAATCTTTCATAAAATCAGAAACAAGCTAGGGTAAATACCGAATAAAACCAGGATTTATCTGTTTATTTTTATGTAAACGATCTTATAATCCCTGCAGATACCTATTGAACTGAATGCTTGTATTTTCCACAGCCCACCATGACCACACAGCCACGCCATGCCTCGGGTACAGGGCCACAACGGCCCGAGGCACGGCACACTTCGCTCAAAGATGTCGCCCTGGCCGCCGGCGTATCCATTGCCACAGCCTCACGGGCTATGTCGCAACCCGCGCGTGTCAACAAGGACACCCTCAAGCGCATACACCTGGCAGCCGACCAACTGGGCTACATGCCGGATGGTGCAGCGCGCGCACTGCGTTCGCGCCGCAGCCATCTGATCGGCAGCGTTTTGCCTACGCTGGATTACGCCATTTACAACAATCAGATTGCTGCATTGCAACAAATATTGAGCGAGCAGGGTTACTTCTTGCTGGTCACTTCATGCGGCTACGACCAAGTCAAAGAGCTGCGTCAGGCACGCACCCTGATCGAACGCGGGGTTGAAGGCCTGGTGCTCATCGGGGGCAACCATCACCCGGAACTGTCCACCATGCTGCAGGCGCGCAAAATCCCCGTCATCGATACCTACGTCTACCACCCATTTTCAGAACGCTCTTGCGTGGGCTTCAACAACGAAACCGTGGTGGCCAAGGTCATCCATCACCTGGTTGATATCGGCCATAAACGCATCGCCATGATCGCCGGCATTACCCAGGGCAATGACCGCGCCAATGACCGCGTAGTGGGGGTGCGCAAGGCGTTGGCAGCACACGGCCTGACCTTGCCTGATGCGTACCTGATCGAAAAACCATACAAAATCGCGGCGGGGCGACAAGCTCTACGCAGCCTGCTCATGGCGCAGCCCGCCCCGACCGCTGTATTCTGCGGCTCTGATGTGCTGGCCTTCGGAGTACTGGCGGAATGTGCCGAACAAAATATCGCCGTTCCCGAACAACTGTCGGTGGTGGGCTTTGATAACCTCGAATTCTGCGCCCACTTTCACCCCGGACTCACCACTATTGAAGTACCCGCTGCCGCCATGGGCCAGGAAGCAGGCCGTCACATCATTGCAAGCCTGTCGGGCAACGTCGGAATCGAACGCCAGGAACTCGAAGCCAATCTGATCCTGCGCGGCACCACCGGGCCGCCCCCGGGATGAGAACGCAGTACGCCCCCAGCGGGGCTGCGCTTTTCCGCCCACCTTCTTTTCAGGAGACACACCATGTCCTCTTCCAATTATGTGCCACACGGCGTCATTCCTGCCGTCCTCATGCCTTTCGATGACACACTGCAAATAGATGCTGCCGCCTATCGGCAGCATGTTCTGGACTGTGCAGGCACAGAAGGCGTCACGGCGCTGACCATCAACGGCCATGCCGCCGAAGTCCACGCCTTATCATTCGACGAGCAACAGCGGGCTGCAGAACTCACACTTGATGCAGTCGGCGATCGCACGCCCATCATTTGTGGCATCTACTCCGAGAGCACACACCTGTCGCAGCAACTCGCCCGCATGGCGGCCCAGGCCGGCGCGGCCTGCCTGCTGGCCTTTCCTCCCAATGTGCTGATGTTCCATGGCACCAGCCGGCCCCAGTTGTTTGTCGATTACTACAAAGCACTGGCAGATGCCACGGATCTGCCCATCGTGCTGTTTCAATTCCCCAAATGGACCAATCTGCAGCTGCCCCTCGATACCCTGGTCGAAGTCTGCGAGCGCGTACCCAATATCGTCGCCATCAAAGATCTATGCTCGGACCCGGCGCTGCACGAAACTCAAATCCGCACACTGCATGCACTGTCCCGCCCCGTGCGGCTCATGACCACCCATTCGTCCTGGCTGATGGGGTCGGTGCCCATGGGCGTGGACG
>JAKDMO010000283.1 GCA_030452305.1 Alcaligenaceae bacterium
ACGCGCTTGACCGCGCCGTCGCCATAGCTCATCAGCACGTAGTTGCCGACCCATACCGGCACGGATTCGCCCGACAGGGGGTGCGTGACGCTCAGCCCCGTGGGCATGCCTTCCTTTTCGCGGGTGGCGATCTCGGCCTCTGTCGTGCCCCCGTGCCGACAGGCTTCGATGAAGGCCGCGAGTTCGGGTTGACCGGCGGCCGCATGGGTCGCCAGCGGATGTTCCGGTGCCACGGCGCAGAAGGTCACACCCATGATGGTGTCGGCACGCGTGGTGAACACGTGCATCAGGCCGCCCTGGATCAGCGCGCCCGATGCGTCGCGAATATCGTGGCGGAAGGCGAAACGCACGCCTTCACTTTTCCCGATCCAGTTTTCCTGCATCAGGCGCACGCGCTCGGGCCAGCCCGGCAGGCCATCGCTGACCGTGTCGAGCAATTCGTCTGCGTAGTCGGTGATGCTGAGGTAATAACCGGGAATTTCGCGCTTTTCGACCGGTGCACCCGAACGCCACCCGCGCCCGTCGATGACTTGTTCGTTGGCCAGCACGGTCTGATCCATCGGATCCCAGTTCACGGTCTGGGTCTTGCGGTAGGCAATGCCCTTTTCCAGCATCTTCAGGAACAGCCATTGGTTCCACTTGTAGTACTTGGGATCGCAGGCGCACATTTCGCGCGACCAGTCGATCGCCAGGCCCATCGCCTGCATCTGCTTTTTCATGTAGGCAATATTGTCGTACGTCCATTTCGCGGGCGGTACGCCGAATTTCATGGCTGCATTTTCGGCCGGCATCCCGAACGCATCCCACCCCATGGGCATCAACACGTTATAGCCGCGCATGCGCAACTGACGCGTCATCATGTCGTTGATCGTGTAATTACGCACATGCCCCATATGAAGTTTGCCGCTGGGGTAGGGCAACATCGAGCACGCATAGAATTTTGGCTTGGGCGTGCCATCGGCGGCACGTGCGCCTTCGACGACGCGATAGGCGTCCTGGTCGCGCCAGGCGTCTTGTGCTGCAGTTTCGACTTCAGTGGGTTGATAGCGTTCCGGCATGGGTCTGGGTGGTGGAAGTTATGCAAACCAGACATTATAGGGTGCAACGCCTTGGCATAACTTTGCAAAGGCATTCTATAATTCCCGGTTACGTCTCCATTGCGGTACATCCAATGAAAACATCCGAAATACGTCAGAAGTTCCTTTCTTTCTTTGAATCCAAGGGGCACCAGATCGTACCGTCCGCACCCTTGGTGCCGAACAACGATCCGACACTGCTGTTCACCAACGCGGGCATGGTGCAGTTCAAGGATGTGTTCACCGGCAAGGAAATGCGGCCCTATTCGCGTGCGACCACCTCGCAGCGCTGTGTGCGGGCGGGCGGCAAGCACAATGACCTCGAAAATGTGGGCTATACCGCGCGCCACCATACGTTCTTCGAGATGCTGGGCAATTTCAGCTTTGGCGACTACTTCAAGCAGGATGCGATTGCCTATGCCTGGGAATTGCTGACTGGGGTGTACGGTCTGCCCAAGGACAAGCTCTGGGTGACGGTCTACCAAGAGGACGACGAGGCCTACGACATCTGGGCCAAGGAAATCGGCGTGCCCGCCGAACGCATCATCCGGATCGGCGACAACAAGGGTGCACGCTACGCTTCAGACAATTTCTGGCAAATGGCCGATACCGGCCCATGCGGTCCGTGTTCCGAGATCTTCTACGACCACGGCCCCGGGATCTGGGGCGGGCCCCCGGGTTCGCCCGACGAGGACGGCGATCGCTATATCGAGATCTGGAACCTGGTGTTCATGCAGTTCGAACGCGACGCCCAGGGCGTCATGAACCCCTTGCCCAAACCTTGTGTGGATACCGGCATGGGGCTCGAGCGCATTGCCGCCGTTCTGCAGCACGTGCACTCCAATTACGAAATCGACCTGTTCCAGGCCCTGATCCATGCGGCTGCGCGCGAAACCGGCGCAGGCGATCTGACAGACAATTCCCTGAAGGTCATTGCCGATCACATCCGTGCCTGCAGTTTCCTGATCGTTGACGGGGTGATTCCGGGCAACGAGGGCCGGGGCTATGTGCTGCGCCGCATCATCCGCCGTGCCCTGCGGCATGGCCATAAGCTTGGCCAAAATGGGGTGTTTTTTTATCGCCTGGTGGCTGATCTGGTCGAGCAGATGGGGGCCGCCTATCCTGAACTGGCTGCTCAGCAGGCCCGGGTCGAACAGGTGCTGCGCCAGGAGGAAGAGCGCTTCAGGGAAACGTTGGACAACGGGATGCGCATTCTTGAAACCGCACTGGCCGATGTGCCGGTCGGTGGCAAGCTGGATGGCCAGACCTTGTTCACCCTCTACGACACCTACGGGTTTCCGGTGGACCTGACGGCCGACATCTGCCGCGAACGTACGATTGACGTCGATATGCAGGGCTTCGAGCGTGCCATGGCGCACCAGCGCGAGCAGGCGCGCGCGGCAGGCAAGTTCAAGGCCGGGGTGGAACTCAGCTACGACGGGGTCACCACGCGTTTCGACGGGTACGAGCGGCTGGATGGCCAGGGTACGGTCACCGCGCTGTATGT
>JAKDMO010000087.1 GCA_030452305.1 Alcaligenaceae bacterium
TGATCAACGACGGCAAACTGAAGGTCGATTCGCAGTAAACGAGGCGGCGGCCTTGGTCAGAACATTACCCCTGCTGCGCCCCCGTCGGCAGCAATCGTCGCTCTAACGCATAACGGTCCAGAGCCGCCACGGATTGGGCGGGATGGGCGAATGCGCGGCGTTCCACGTCGTAGCTGTCGAGCCCTTGCCTGGTCAGCCACAGCGCCAGCACCAGTCCGGTCGGCCCAGCCCTTGCGATCAGAACCTTGCCCATCGTCACTTCCTCCAGAACGCCAAGATACCAGCCCGGATAAACCCCCACACCCCAAAAGGCCACGACTACGTATTTCTACGGTAGAACCATTTGTGTCACACAACGTGACTAAAACATCTATCGGAGGACTACGATGAATATAAAAGAAATTCCCAGTGTTTCCCTCAGCGCCAAAGCCCTGCTATTGGGCGTGACGTTGACCCTCTGCCTGCCCCCGCCCGCAGCGGCCAGTTCCGCAATCTTTGATGGTACGCCGATGTTCGTCAGCACTGACCGCCACGTCATCGAACCCATAACTGCCCGCGCGCCGACCGCTTTCAATATCGAGGGCAGTCATACCCTGCATCTGCAGGGGCCAATTTCCGATTCCGGGGTCATTCCCGCCCGGCTGTACAAACTGGGATCCGGTACTTTGGCGTTGTCCGGGAACAACACTCATGGCGGCAACACCCTGCTGATCCAGGGCCATCTGCTACTAGCGCACGACTCGGCGCTGGGTCAGGACTACAACGGCCTGGACGCCAATATCGGTACCCGCCTGGAATTCGCCGACGGCATCACCATACGCAATTCCCTGCGCGCGCACCCGATGGAAATCGACAAGACCATTGATCCCGCGTGGCTGGGGGCGATGCCCGTCACCCCCACCGCCGATCCGCTGGCGCTGCAATGGGTGGTCGAGGACGGCGAGGCCCGTTTCCACGGCAGCCTGTTTGGCTCGGCGCCCATCATCAAATTGGGGCAGGGCACGCTGCGCTTTGACGGCATGGGCATGATCCACGACGGCGGCATCACCGTGCGCCAGGGCGCCCTGCATGTCAATGGTTCCCTGGGCGGCGTGACCCGGGTGGAAACCGGAGCCACCCTGCGCGGCACCGGCTTGCTCGGCTCGGCCTGGATCGGCGGCACCCTGGCCCCCGGCGGCCTGAGCCTGGGCCGTTTGTCTGTACAGAACAGCCTGGCCTTCGCCCCCGGCGCCCAATACCGTGTGCGGGTAGCCGAGGACGGATCGGCCGATCAAGTACATGTGGCCGGCACCGCCACGCTGGCCGGGCATGTCGGCGTCCACGCCCTGCCGGGTGAGTGGAACCAGGGCACGCAGCACACCATCCTGCAGGCCGATCACGGGCTGGCGGGCACACGTTTCGATAGTGTCGCTGCCAACCTGCCATACCTGCGCCCGCAACTGTCCTACGAGGCCGACCGCGTCATCCTGACGCTGCACATCGATCGGCCCAAGCTGGAAGCCTTTGCCGACCCCGGCGCCGCCTCGTGGCGCAGCGCCATGATCGAGGACAGCCGCTACGTGCGCGAAGCCGCCCTGGCCCACACCGGCAGCGGCCGCACCTGGGCACAGAGCTGGTTCGCCGGCGCCGATCGCGACCCCCGCCAGGGACTGCGCGGCGCCCAATGGGGCGACACCCGCGACATCAGCGGCGTACTCGTAGGCACCGACCGGGCCATTTCAAAAAACTGGAATCTGAACCTATTCGCCGGCGCCCAGCACGTCAACTACCGCAGCACCGGCAGCTCGGGCACCGAAGGCAGCGTGCAACTGCGCAGCGCCGGCGCCCACGCAGGCCTGGGATTGGCGCGCCGATTTGACGGCGACTGGCAACTGGCCCTGGGCCTCGCCCACGCCCGGCACCGCAGCCACGGCTCACGCCGCCCCGTCGCAAACAGCCCCAGCCTGGACGCCAGCCAAAACGCCCACAGCACCCAAGCTTGGCTGGAACTCGCCGCCCGCCCGGTCGCGCAGACCCGCTGGCGCATACACCCCTGGGGCCAACTGGCCTGGGTGCGCCTCGCCGGCGGCGGCTACACCGAAACCGGCGGCCCTGCCGCCCTCGACGTCCAGCGCGGGCGCGACAGCATGGGCTTTTCCACCCTGGGCTTGCAAGCCGTACGTGCCTGGCACACCCCCCACGGCCCCGCCACAGTCCAGGCCCGCCTGGGCTGGCACGCCGCACTCGGTGCAAAAGGCCTGCACAGCACCCAGACCTTCGCCGCAACCCCCTCGGGCCCCGGCTTCGAAGCCGACGGCCAGCCCCTGGCCCGCCACGCCTTGCGCCTGTACCTGGCCGTCGACGCCCCCATCGCCCGCCGGATCGGCATACGCCTGGGCTACACCGGATTGCGCCATAGCGGCGGATCCCATCATGGGGTGGTGTTTGGAATGAGTGTGAGCTTGTAGAGGGAGGGGCGGCGCAGGCCGTCGGCCTGCCGATATCCGCAGTGCGGGGAAATGTCCGTGGGTAGTATTCACATGCAGGTTGCAGCCGCTTCAGGCGAGGCTCGCCAGATTGCGAAGCAAATAATCGTTAAACATCGGAACGGTAAATGCCACGTCCCCATGCGAGGGGCTATAAATCATCCCCTTACTAATAATTTGTGCACGGCGCGGACCAAGACTTTGCGGGGTTTCACCCAGCGCATCGGCGATCTCGGATGAACGATACCCAGTCGATGAGGCGCAGCAGCGCGTGGATGTGCGCCTCTGGGTACTGGTACTTGTAGAGCAGACTATTGGCGATCGACGTAGCGGTTGGTTCCAATCAGGTGGCAAACACAAGCTCAACGCGCCCCGTTGCGCTTCGGCGGCCGGCTGGCCCGACGACGATTTGCACACGCCGCCCAAGCCTCGCCAGGCAGTTCAGCATCTTTGCTTCGCTGATCCCCCGGAACTGCCCGCGTAGCATATTGGACAGCTTTGGCTGCGTCATACCAAGCACCTCCGCTGCCTCTTGCTGAGTCCAGCCGCGCCTCTTGATGATCTCGCCTATCTTTGTGGCAAGCTGCGCCTTGACCAGCATTTCATCGGCATCCGCGCGGCCCAGATCAGCATAGATATTGCCGCTACCCTTTTCAATCTCGATCATTTCCGCCCTCTTTTGGAGTGTGCCTCGGCCGCCTTTAGTCGCTCACGAATCAGATCCATATCCGGCTTTGGGGTGGCAATACCATGCGTAGATTTTTTCTGGAAGCAATGCAAAGCATATACAGCCTCCCCAAAGCGCACCGTATAGACCGCCCGATATGTGCTGCCGTCTGCGCTCTCGACAACTTCGATCACACCAGCCGATCCAAAACCTCTTAGCGGCTTGGCCAATCGGTATTTCTTGCCTACTTGGGCCAAGTGCAAGGCATACCCGAATGTGTCCTGTACATCATCCGGCATTGCTAGCAGGTCTTTCTTGCTGGATGCGACCCAAAACAGCGGCTTCATGGCTTGTTCTTCCCCTGCAGGTATTATATCCATGTGCGTATAAATTGCAGGCGCTTAGGGAAATACAGGACCAGGGCTTCCTTCCAAGGCAAGTCGTAGTCGGCGCGGGCGTCGTCGGCCATGGCGGGGGATCCACAGTGATTGCTGATCCCTCATTCTGACCACAGTCATCGCCCGCCGATATTCGTAGTGCAGGAAAATATCCGTGGGTAGTACTCACATGTAGATTTCGGTTTATGCCGCTTTCTGGCTGCCAGACCTCCTGGGCCGTTTCGCCAGTGATCGAAAATTTTCCGGAGTGGTCGCGTCGATGCCGATGACACGTAAATAGCGGGATCGGTTTTTTGCTTCAAGGGCTTGCGCTTTCTCGGACAGGATGCGCAGTATGTCTGGGAAACCGAGCCGTTTGCCTGATGCCGGTTCAATCCATGTTCGTTTGGTCTGCAGCACGATCACCAGAAAGCCGATTGTTGCCCTATTGTTGCGCATGTACTGGCCGACCAACTGCTGCTCCAGCGCGACGACGTAATCTTCCAATGTCCATCGCGCTGACATCTTCAGTTCGATGGACGCGCGCCAGTCGTCTCGACTGCAGAGCACGTCGCGGCGTTTGCTTTCCGCTGTCTGGGGTTCGATAGTTATCGAGTAGCGGCCACGTGCGTGGTGGTTCAGTTCGCTCGCGAGTAGCCGTTGGAACTGCATTTCCAGAGCGAGGCCTACTTTCTCGCCTTCAGTTCCTTTTCTATTGACGCGCCTGAAATCCACCTCGCTGAAGAAGCTGCGGAGGCTATGTTCCCCGCACTCGATGTCGTAGGCTATTGCACGCAGGTCGGTGTGTACGGCCATCGCGAAGGATGTCTGGCCTGTGATGTCGCCTTGGAAGTCCTTTTCGAATCGGTCATAGCTGGTTTGCGGAAGAGGTTCCCGGGTGAGTTGGCGTTCCCGTAAGTCAAACTGAATATGCCTGATATACTCGGCAGCAATGGCGTCGCCGTGCGGCAATTCCAATCGAATTCTGTTTAGTGCGTCGTACGCGGCTTGCGAAGTCGCGGCGGCGATACTGTCGATGAGTGAATCGCGGAATCTCTGGGCATGATCACGAGGTCCCGGCCTATAGACGATGCCGCCTAGTCGCTGCACATCTTCTGCGGGATCCACGGCCCACCGCGTCCATCGGTATAGATCTTCCAGTGCGGCGACTCCTTCGTCACTTGCCTTAGCTATTTGGCGCGCGATACCTTCGCGGTGAAGGTCGAACCTGCCAGCCAGCTCGAACAGGAAAGTTTTTACTGCGGGTGTATCCGTTGGCCGCCAATCGCAGATTTTATTCCGAAACCCCTGCGGCCATTCAAGCAACCAACGCGTCGCCCAGGCCAGCGCTAAGCCGCGCTGAGCCTGCAGTTGCCCATCAATACTCACAGGTTGTGGAGACTGAAACGCAGTCTTCATCTTTCGCAGCGTGATCCGCTCGAAATCCCTCCGGGGTACCTTCCTTGATGCCGAAAAAGATGCTTCGAGCAGGTGCTGCACCTTGTACTCATCCGATGGGTCAGTGGCAACCAGGTATTCCCAGGCGAGGCCAGACAGCGCCTTGCGCGCCACAATGGGAGCGTCCGACAGGGTCGCGAGCAGGTTTTCGGCGTTCCTCGTTGACGTGGCCCCGTTCGAGGCGTCATGTACGATTGCGATCAATTCAGAGACGGCGATCTCCGGATATGTTTCAACCAAGGGCCAAAACCACTTTGGGTAGCCGTTGGTTTCAATAAGTGCGTAGCGCAGCGCGCGACGGACCTCCGCGTCTGAAAGCGCGGGAAATTGTTCCCCTTGCCCGAATTCCAGGTACAGTCCTTGCAATCCCGCCGCTGAAATGTAGTAGGTGGAGTGTTGGTCGCTTTCGTCGAATCGCGGAGCACGGTTGCGCCAGAGCCGCTCCAAGCCTTGACGGACTGCGCAGGCGATCGGGGCCGTCGAGGCTTTCTCGAATACCGAGAAATCGATTTCCCCGTAGCGAGAAGACGGATTGGTCTGGAGCAGCCAATCTGCAATCCACGTGAACTCGTCAGTAGCCGAGCCGTCGGTCAATTCATCCAATATGGCAGTGAGCCGTCGTTTGGCTCCGTCCGTGATAGTCGGCTTGATCTCTCGCGAATCGTTCTTTTTGGGTTTAGGTCGCCCCGAAGCATTTGCTGCAATTTGAGCTTGCCACTCCGCATATATCCGGGTGAGCCGTGGATCATCGACTGTGCGGATATCGTCGTCCGTATACTCACAAGCCCGATCAAAAACAATGGCTGCTAACAATCCATGATCATCCAGCCGACGCCGTACGACAAGGCGCAGCAAAGCCTGCCGGACGGGTGTGTTTTCTGAGAGTGTTACCTTCAGACGGCTGGTGTCCTTGCTGTACGAGTACTTCGTTTCGACGAAATGGTGAAAAAGGAGAAAAAGGCGGGCGACCTTGGTGAGGCTTGGCGCGTCAGTGCGGCGCGCCAATCGTTCGAGCACGGTTGCAACCAGATCGGCGTAGTGCTGTGTATCGAGGCAGCGACCAAGGGTGAGCCTGCCTTTGTGCCCGGACAGGCGGACGATCAATCCGCGAGCCAGTTGATATAGCCCATCATTTGTCGCGCTCGAAAGGATGTCGCTGGTCTCTAACCAGTACGAGAGGCCGATCCCATCGGCACCTGCTACGAACTGCTGGTCGATCAGCACCGCGACCTCCTTGGGGGAAAAATAATTCCAGTGCAAGGCGTCCAGCAGCAGACCCACAACACCCTCGCGCGCTGTGGTGCTCGCGAGCGCAGCGGCAGCAAGCGCCTTAAGGTCCTCGGACTGGTTCAATGCCAGCAGGTACCTTACGTCGTCCCCGTCGGAAAGCAATTTCGAATAGTCCGATCTGTGACGGCGCAAGACCCTTCCCCGCAGATGCTTCAGCCTGCATGTCGTCGCGATATCCATCAGGACAGTTCGCGCCCAGTAGTCATCCTTGTATTTGCCGTACAGACTAGCGATTGTCGGGGCCAGGCGTTCCGGGCCCGCCTGCCAATAGTTCTCGGACGTTAGTGTGAACATGCCCCGGCCCAGCCTGTCGCCGCATTCCACCAGGCGCTTGATGCTTGCGGTCAGGGCTTCTCGCGCCGCGCTCAGCGGTACTGCAGGATTGCGCAGGTCACCAAAAAAGGCCAGTGCTTGAGGATCCTTGCGCAGGACCACCTCGCGACAGTGTGGGTTCAGGGTCGCGAGCCAACCGATCATGGGTAGATAGGCTCGGTAGACGCCGTGCTCACCACTGGGGGCTGCCCAAGTGAAATTCTCTAGAAGGCGTTCGGCCTGATCCTGCGAGTCTACGAGTTCGGCCAGTCGCCGGGCTGCCAGGAAGGGCAGGAGCTCGTCTGGGTATACCTTGACCTGATGAAATCCGGTGTCGATGAAAAGCTGCGAGTTCAGCAGCTCACGAATAGCGGCTTCGTTTAGCTGCGGCGACGCAATCAGACGGGCCGATAGTGCTTTTTCGGAAATGGCCAGGGTTGCCTCGGGCATTTCAATGTTTGGCAGCTGGCAAATCTGTGACGCGGCAGCCAGCCGCTGTGCGGCAGTGGACAAGGCGTCCTGTCCGGGGTTTCCGGCGCCAGCCAGACGGTGGTCGGCACCGCGCAGACGCTGCATTGCATTGACGACCCGTTCAAACACTTCCGTCAGGGATGCCGGGGGGTTCGATATCATGTCGATGCAGGCCAGTATGTCCAGGCCTCCGGGGTTTTGTACGAAACCTGCGAGGCCACGTTCACGCACCAGCTTCACAAGCAGCTTGGCATCGAGTTCTGGGTGTTGACTCAACAGGTAGGTTACGGCTTGCTCATTTTCCAGTTCGGCCATGGAAAAGAGGCGAAGCGTCTCGTGGTTCCCAGTCTCGGTGTCGTTGCTTATCTTGTCGGCATGGCTGCGGGCAGGTGAGGTGCTGGTGCTCCGCCGGGTCCTGCTGGCGGACTTGGCCAGCAGATCAGATAGATCGTGAAAGACACTATCGGTCAGAACCGCCGGGCGGGTCGAAATTACCCATCGAACACAGTCGTTCGGCCAATCCAACTCGTCGGCAATGTCACTTACCAGGTGCCCTATTCGCTCGTGTTTACCGGCTGCAGCTTCATCCAGTGAGTCCACGAATACTGTAAGGGGGCCGACAGATGCAGCCTTCCACTTGCGAAAGGCTTCGCGGTCGTCATGTATCAATGCCTTTTCCAGGCTTCCACGATCGACGAGCTGGCGTAGCGCAACGTAGATGGCTGCTTGCCCTGTGTCTCGCATTTGCGCAGCCTGCCGCTGCATCTCTGTGGTTTTGCCGAAATTGGCAGGGGCGACCATAACGCAGCACCGGCTCTCTAGCACTGCGTCCCACCCAACCAGTTTGCCCCGGATCCGTGCGGCAACAAGCTCATTCTGATCGTAGTGCTCGCGCTCGACGAACCGTCGATTCAGGTTGACGTAATTCATCCCGCCTCCATTGTTGTTGGTTGTTCTGGGACTGGACTAAGTTTACCCGGCCAGCTAGGCGAAGAGGCTATGCGATTGCCGGGCATGGTGGCTACCTCCATTCAGAGGCTTACCACGGTAAAACCTGACCGCAAATGCACCCCAGCGGTGTGCGCCGACCAGTCAAGATAATTGTTGCTCACCAGGGAGTTAGAGGATGTTGGCTGGAACTGCTATCCCCCCAGCCAAATAGCGGGCTTGGTAGGAACAACTGACTTACGCCCTTCCACATCTCGAAACGGGCCCCCACCGAGGTGGTATTGGTTTCATTCTGATAGTGCAGCACGTCGCTGCACACCAAACTGCGGAATGCGCTACATCGTAGCGGCTTACCCACCCATGGTGTATCATCGCGTTCAACACTTGAACGCGATATTGCGTCCATTTCCACACACCAACCATCGCATCCACAATGAAAAATTTCGCATTGATCGGCGCTGCGGGCTATATCGCCCCGCGTCATATGAAGGCCATCAAGGACACCGGCAACCGCTTGGTCGCCGCCTTGGATCCCAATGATTCAGTGGGCATCATCGACAGCCACTTCCCCGATGCGGAATTTTTCACGGAGTTCGAACGCTTTGACCGACACATCGACAAGATGCGCCGCTCTGACAAGGTCGACAATATCGACTATGTATCGATCTGTTCGCCCAATTACCTGCACGATTCGCATATGCGTTTCGCCCTGCGCTCGGGCGCCGATGCGATCTGTGAAAAGCCTCTGGTGCTGAACCCGTGGAATATCGACGGTCTGCTGGAAGTCGAGCGCGACACGGGCAATAAGGTCAACACCATCCTGCAATTGCGCGTGCACCCGGCCATCGTGGCCCTGCGCGAAAAGGTCCGCAGCCAGCAGAAGGACACCAAGCACGAGGTTGATCTGACCTACATCACCTCGCGTGGGCACTGGTATCTGCAGTCCTGGAAGGGCGACCTGAAAAAGTCCGGCGGCATCGCCACCAATATCGGCGTGCATTTCTTTGACATGCTGCACTACATCTTTGGCGAGCTGCAGGCCAATGTGGTCCATGCCAACGAGGAAACCTACGCGGCAGGCTACCTGGAATATGAGCACGCGCGCGTGCGCTGGTTTCTGTCCGTAAATTACGACGACGTGCCCGCTGCGCAGCGCGAGCAGGGCCAGCGTACGTACCGATCCATCACGGTGGATGGCGAGGAAATCGAATTTTCCGGCGGCTTTACCGACCTGCACACGCGCAGCTACGAAGGCATCCTGGCCGGCCAGGGATTCGGCTTAGAGGAAAACCGCGTTGCGATTCAGACGGTATCGACCATCCGTAACGCGACCGTTGCGCCGTTGACGGGTGACTATCACCCCTTCTTGAAAAAATGAACTACACCCAGCACGAATCCGCCATCGTTGATGAAGGCGCACAGATCGGCGCAGGATCCCGTATCTGGCACTTCGTCCACGTCTGCGCGGGCGCGCGGATCGGTGCGGGCGTGTCGCTGGGCCAGAACGTGTTTGTCGGCAATCGGGTCGTCATCGGCGACCACTGCAAGGTCCAGAACAATGTCTCTGTCTACGACAATGTCACGCTCGAGGAAGGCGTATTCTGCGGCCCCAGCATGGTGTTCACCAACGTCTACAACCCCCGGTCACTGATCGAGCGCAAAAGCGAATACCGCGACACTCTGGTGAAAAAAGGCGCCACGCTGGGCGCGAATTGCACCATTGTGTGTGGCGTGACCATTGGGGAATTCGCCTTTATCGGCGCGGGCGCCGTCGTCAATCACGACGTCAAACCCTACGCGTTGATGGTCGGTGTGCCCGCCCGGCAGATCGGGTGGATGAGCGAACACGGCGAACAGCTCGACCTGCCGCTGAGCGGCGAGGGCGAAACCGTTTGCTCGCACACTGGTGCTACCTATCGCCTGGCCGATGGGCAGTGCGTGCGCGTTTGAGGTAAGTGGCCCGCAGCCCCGCAGTGAGCTTGCGGCCTATCATCTGCGGGCATGGTATGAATACAGGCTCCCGCCCGCTCACAGGTTAGACGCAAAAAACCCTCCGAGGAAGGCCACCGGCTTCAATTCGGGAACACTATGAGCGGCATTACCCGAAAATCGGAGGTCAGCCATGAGCCACCCCAAAGGAATCGCCATTACAGAAGGCACAACCAATGTCTTTGAGGACCTGGGCCTGCCCGACGCGGCCGAGCGCCAGACCAAAACACGCCTGGCGCTTGCAGTCAACGAGCTGATCAAGGCACGTGGGCTGAAACAGCGCGAAGCTGCTGAGGTGTTGAGCATTCCGCAGCCGAAGGTATCGGCTTTGAAGAACTATCGCCTGGATCAATTCTCAGTCGAGAAGCTAATGGAGTTTCTGACGGCATTGGATCATGACGTTGAAATCATGATCCGGCCTCGGACAGCCGCAGGGGTAGGGCATATTTCGGTGTTGGCTGTTCAGTAGGCTAAATGGTGTCGCTGATTTGTGATTTTCACCGAGGCCGACGCTGTTCAGCAGCGCTTTGACTTAGCACCCGTCCAGAAACACCTCATCAAGCGTTTCGGCGTCCAGGATATTCAACGACCAGGTTTCCAACTGAGCTGACGTAGCTGTCTGGATGCGCTGGCGGGTGGCTTTGGGAAAGGAGCCGAATTTGCGGGTGATCTGACGTAGCAGCAGATCGGCTTCGCCTTCGACTTTTACCTTCTGTATCCCCACGCGTTCGAAACTGTTGACCAATGCCATGTTGTGG
>JAKDMO010000011.1 GCA_030452305.1 Alcaligenaceae bacterium
GTACACAGATCCAGAGGTGGGAAAAACACCCGCCCACGCAGCGCCTGCATGGCCGCCTGCAGGCGGGCACGCAAGGGCTGATTCGCCCCAACACCACCGGCTACCACTAAAGAGCCCAGCCCAGTCTGCTTCATGGCGGTGATCGCCTTGGCGGCCAATACGTCCACAATCGCTTGTTCGGTGGCGGCGGCAAGGTCTGCGCGCGCCTGCTCATCGGGCACAGCGCCGTCGCGGCTCAGGGCTTTCATACGGGTCAGCACTGCGGTCTTCAGCCCGCTGAAGCTGAAATCCAGATCCTTGCTGTGCAGCATGGGGCGCGGCAGCTTGAACGCCGCAGCATCGCCCTGGGCGGCCAGCCGCGACAGCTCCGGCCCGCCGGGATACCCCAGCCCCAGAAGCTTGGCCGTTTTATCAAAGGCCTCGCCGGCCGCGTCGTCCAGCGTTTCCCCCAGCAGGCTGTAGCGGCCCACGCCATCGACACGCATCAGCTGGGTGTGACCGCCCGATACCAGCAAGGCGACAAAAGGAAAATCCGGCGCGGGGTCGGCCAGCATGGGCGAGAGCAAATGGCCTTCGAGGTGATGGATGGGGATCGTCGGCAGGCCCCGCGCCCAGGCAAAGGCACTGGCAAAGCCCGCCCCGACCAGCAAGGCACCGGCCAGGCCGGGCCCGGCCGTGTAGGCCACGGCATCGATATCGCTGACCTGCATGCCGGCCTGTTCCATCACCTGCCGGGTCAGCGGCACAATGCGCCGGATATGGTCGCGCGAAGCGAGTTCCGGCACCACCCCGCCATAGTCCCGATGCATGGCGACCTGGCTGTATAAGGCGTGCGCCAGCAGCCCACGCTCCGTACACACCGCAGCCACGCCGGTTTCGTCGCACGAGCTCTCGAATCCGATAATAATCATGCGCGCCAGTGTACAACTGTTCACCAAACAGATTTAGAATTCAGATGGCTCAATAATGACTCTATAACCCTCTGACCAAAGGAAAGCCATGCTGGAGAAGCTATTCAAACTTCAGGAGCACCAGGCCAACGTCCGAACGGAAATCGTTGCGGGCCTGACCACCTTCCTGACGATGTCATACATCATCTTTGTGAACCCGGACATCCTGTCGAGCACCGGCATGGACCGGGATGCGGTATTTGTCGCCACCTGCCTGGCTGCGGCCATCGGCACGCTGATCATGACCTTTGTGGCGAACTGGCCGATTGCGATGGCGCCGGGCATGGGGCTGAATGCCTTTTTCGCTTTTACCGTCGTCGCCCAGATGGGCTATAGCTGGCAGCAGGCGCTAGGGGCGGTGTTCATATCCGGCGTGGTGTTTGTCATCCTGACCGTCACCGGGATACGCGCCTGGCTGATCGCAGGCATTCCGTCATCCCTCAGATCAGCCATTGCCGCCGGGATCGGCCTGTTTCTGGGGATCATCGCCCTGGGCACCGCAGGGGTCGTGGTGGCCAACCCCGCTACGAAAGTCGGCCTGGGCGACCTGACCAGCGTGACCACCCTGTACGCCATCCTGGGCTTCTTTATCATCGCGGCGCTCGATGCGCTGAAGATCCGGGGCGCCATCCTGATCGGGATTCTGGCGATCACGATCCTGTCCATCCTGACCGGGCAGACCGAGTTCCACGGTATCTTCTCTGCGCCGCCCAGCATCGCCCCCACCTTCATGCAGTTCGACATCATGGGTGCGCTGCACACCGGCTTTTTCCACGTGATTCTGGTCTTTGTCCTGGTCGAGGTCTTTGACGCCACCGGAACGATGATCGGGGTGGCCACGCGCGCCGGCCTGATCCAGCCAGGCAAGCCCAATCGTCTGGGTCGGGCACTGTTTGCCGACAGCACCGCGATCGTCGCGGGCTCGTTCCTGGGCACCAGCAGCACCACCGCCTACATCGAAAGCGCCTCGGGTGTACAGGCGGGCGGGCGTACGGGCCTGACCGCACTGGTCGTGGCCATTCTGTTTCTGCTGGCGCTGTTCCTGTCGCCCCTGGCCAGCGTAGTGCCGGGCTACGCCACCGCCCCCGCCCTGCTTTATGTAGCCGGCCTGATGCTGCGCGAACTCGTGGACGTGGACTGGGAGGACATCACCGAGGCCGTACCTGCCGCCATCGCCGCCATCGCCATGCCGCTGACCTATTCGATCGCCAACGGCCTGGCCTTCGGTTTCATCAGCTATGTCGCGATCAAGGCCCTGACCGGGCGCTTCCGCGACATCCATCCCGCCACGCTTTTGGTCGCGGTGCTGTTCATCATCAAGTACGCCTTCTTTCCGGGTTGAAATTTCGGATTGTGTGCACATATGGAAGGTGTACACTGCATCTGAATCACAACAGGACGGCATGTCAGACATGCCGTCCTTTTTTTAAGGAGCCCGCCATGAGCGTCATCGAACTGAACCAGGAAAGCTTTGAGGAGGCCGTCCAGGCGGACCAGCCGCTGATTATCGACTTCTGGGCCCCGTGGTGCGGGCCTTGCCGGAATTTTGCACCGATCTTTGAGGAAACCGCCGCCAAGCACGAGGGCGTGACTTTTGCCAAGATCAACACCGAAGACGAACAGGAACTCGCCGCCGCGATGCGCATCCGCTCGATTCCGACGCTGATGGTGTTCCGCGAAAGCGTTCTGCTGTTTTCCCAGGCGGGCGCCCTATCGGCCGGCCAGCTCGAGGAACTCGTCACTCAGGTGAAGGATCTGGACATGGAAAAGGTCCACGCCGAAATCGCCGCCCAGGAAGCCGGCGACGAGCCTCAGCACTGATCGTCGTCCACCCGCCACCGACCCTGGCCACGCGTCAGGTCGGTGTACAGGGTGGCGATCTGTGACAACTGGTCCCGGGCCACGGCCAGGCGCCAGACAAGCCCGACCTCAGTAAAACACTCATCCTCAATGCGGGCACCGGCGTCCTCGAGTCGGACACGCACGCGCGCCATGTCGGCAAACACGCAATCGCACGCCACCATGACCTCGTCCACCAGGGCGATTTTTTCAGCCGACCGCAGGCACTGCGCGGCCACGCCGCCATAGGCGCGCGCAAGGCCGCCAGTGCCCAGCTTGACGCCGCCGAACCAGCGCACCACCAGCACCACCACCCGATCACAGTCCTGGCCTTCCACGGCCTGCAAAATGGGACGGCCCGCCGTCCCGCCGGGTTCGCCGTCGTCGTGAAAACGATAGGCCGCGCCCAGTCGCCAGGCCCAGCAGTGATGGGTGGCATCCGGCCGGCGGTTTGCAGCCAGGAAGGCGGCGGCCTGATCGGCGGATTGAACGGGCTCGGCCAAGGCGAGGAAGCGGCTTTTTCTGATGTCTTCCTCGTATTCCGCGCGGCCCGCTAGCGTCCACATCCTGCGCCTCGCCCCGGATCAGTCGTCGATACCCTGCGAAGCCAGGTAGTCGTCGTAGTTGCCCGGGTAGTCGTTGATACGCCCATCGGGCAGGATCTCGATAATGCGCGTGGCAATCCCCGAGACAAACTGCCTGTCGTGCGAAACCACGATCAGGGTGCCCTGGTATTGCTCGAGCGCATACTGCAGCGATTCGATGGACTCCATGTCCAGGTGGTTGGTGGGCTCGTCGAGCAGCATGACATTGTGGCGCCCAAGCATCAGGCGGCCAAAACTCATGCGGTTCTTTTCCCCACCCGACAGCACACGCACCGCCTTGGTGATGTCATCGCCTGAAAACAGCAGGCGGCCCAGCACGGCGCGCATCGACTGGTCCTCATCGCCGGTCTGGCGGTAGTCGGACAGCCAGTCGAACAGGTCCCGGTCGGAGTCGAACTGGTCGGACACGTCCTGAGCCATATAACCGATGTCGGCATTCTCGGACCACTTCACGTGGCCGGTGTCGGACGAGAGCTTATGTGCCAGCATGCGCAGCAAGGTGGTCTTGCCCACGCCGTTGGCACCAATAATGGCGATTTTCTGGCCGGCCTCGATGCTCGCGTTAAAACCACTGATGATGGGTCGGTCGAATGTCTTGCCCAGGTCTTCGATGTGCGCCGCCTGGCGATGCAGCACCTTGGCGAGCTCGAAACGGATGTAGGGATTCTGGCGCGACGAGGGCTTGACGACGACGGTCTCGGATTTGATGCGATCGATTTGCTTCAGACGCGATGTGGCCTGACGCGACTTGGATTTATTGGCCGCAAAACGGCGCACGAAATCCTGCAGATCGCTGACCCGTTCCTTGGCGCGCGCATTGGCGGCGACCTGGCGCTCGCGGGCCTGTGTCGAAGCCAGCATGTACTCGTCGTAATTCCCCGGGTACAGGCGCAATTCGCGGTAATCCAGGTCGGCCATGTGCGTGCACACCTGATTCAGGAAGTGCCGATCGTGGCTGATGATGATCATTGTGCTGTCGTAGCCATTCAGCACGTTTTCCAGCCACCGGATCGTGTTGATGTCCAGGTTGTTGGTGGGCTCATCGAGCAGCAGCACGTCGGGCTTTGAGAACAGGGCCTGCGCCAGCAGCACCCGCAGTTTCCAGCCGGGGGCGATTTCGCGCATGAGCAGTTCATGCTGCTCGACAGGGATCTCGAGCCCCAGCAGTAATTCACCGGCGCGTGCCTGGGCGGTATAGCCATCGAATTCGGCAAAGCGCGCCTCAAGCTCTGCGGCGCGCATGTAATCATCCTCGGTGGCCTCGGGATCGGCATAGATGGCATCGCGATCGCTCATCACCTGCCACATCTCGACGTGGCCCATCATGACCACATCCAGAACCTTTTCGTCCTCGAAAGCGAACTGATCCTGGCGCAGCTTGCCCAGGCGCACGCCCGGATCCAGCGACACATTGCCCGCACTGGCCTCCAGGTCCCCACCGATGATCTTCATGAGTGTGGATTTGCCCGAGCCGTTTGCGCCGATCAGGCCATAACGGTTGCCATCGCCGAACTTGACGCTGACGTTCTCGAACAGGGGTTTGGCGCCGAACTGTATCGTAAGGTTTGAAGTGGAAATCACGGTTGTTTGCAGCCTTGCAGGAAATCAAATAAACCCGCTATTCTAACAGCCGTGCCACGACCTGACCGAATAGTCCGGCGCCTGGACTCGTCATGCATCTGAACTTCAGTGCACAACTAAGCAAACAGGACACCGGGTCGGGATCACTGCGTTTCAGAGCGCCCGACGTTCCACGGATTGGCGCGCTGCAAGGCAGGCGGCAAAGCCGCATCGGGAATATCCTGATAGCACACGGGCCTCAGGAAACGATGTATCGCGGCTGTGCCCACCGAAGTGCTGCGCGGATCCGAGGTGGCCGGGAACGGCCCGCCGTGCACCATCGCGTCACTCACCTCGACACCCGTCGGAAAACCGTTGACCAGCAAGCGGCCGGCCTTCAGTTCCAGCAAGCGCAACAGCCCCGCGATCAGTTGCGGGTCGTCCTCGTTCGTGCAGTGCAGCGTGGCGGTCAACTGGCCTTCCAGCACCTTGGCCAGGGCGTGGAACTGCGCCACATCGCTGCAGCGGATCACCATCGACGCGGCACCGAATACCTCCTGGCCCAGTACCTCGTGCCCAGCCAGGAACGTATCGGCGTTGGTCGTGAACAGCACGGCCTGGCAGCCATTATCCTGGCTTGCGGCCTGCGAACGGGCCTGAACCTGTACGCCGGCCTGCTCGCTGAACCGGGCCACGCCACGCTGGTAGGCGGCATGGATGCCGGGCGTCAGCATGGTGGACGCCGGCGCCTGGCCCAGGGCCTCGGTCGTGCGCTGGATAAACCGATCAAGTGCGGGCGAGTCCACGGCGATCACCAGGCCGGGATTGGTGCACAGTTGGCCTGCGCTGCCCACCAGCGATGCCGCAAAGCCATCGGCGATGCGTTCGGCCCCCGATTCCAGTGCGGCCGGCAATAGAAATACCGGGTTGATGCTGCTCATCTCGGCGAATACGGGGATGGGCTCGGGCCGCGCGGCGGCGGCCTTCATCAGCGCCAGACCACCTGCACGCGAGCCCGTGAATCCAACCGACTTCACGCCAGGATCCGATATCAGGGCCTGGCCGAATTCAGGCGTGCTGCCAAAGACCAGCGAGAACACCCCCTCGTGCAGGCCGCATTCGCGCACAGCCTCGCGAATCGCCCGACCGACGAGCTCGGATCCACCTGGGTGTGCAGGATGCCCTTTCACGATGACCGGCGCGCCCGCAGCCAGGGCGGACGCCGTATCGCCGCCGGCCACCGAGAACGCCAGCGGAAAATTACTGGCCCCGAACACGACGACCGGGCCGACCGGAATATATTGGAAACGCAAATCGCTGCGCGGCATGGGGCTGCGTTCGGGCTGGGCATGATCGACCCTTACGCCCAGCCAGTCGCCCTTTCGAACCACACGCGCAAACATGCGCAACTGGTTCACCGTCCTGCCGCGTTCGCCTTCCAGGCGTGGGCGCGGCAGGCCGGTTTCAGCCATCAGGCGTTCAATCAGCACATCACCCAAGCCGAGGATGCGCTCGGCCACGGTGTCCAGAAACGTTGCGCGCTGCTCGGGCGTGGTGTGTCGGTAGGAATCGAACGCGGCTTCGGCCAAGGCCACTGCCTGCTTGATATCGGTCGTCGATCCGTCGCGATATACAGGATCCAGCGCCGTGCCTGTTGCCGGGTCAATGGCCCGGATCTCTTTGCCCGAGCCCGCTACGTCGCGCTCGCCAATCAACATCATGCCAGTCAAATTCATTCGTTCGCTCCTGATACAAAAATATGTCCACCTGCCTGGGTGGCCCTGATGTATGACATCATATATGAAAACAATCCAACCGTATCAGTGGTGGTGCTCTTGCAAGACCAGGTGGGCCATGCCGTCTTCGGTGGCAATCCCGACCTGCGCCCCGACGGGCAGCGTCGCCTTGAGCTTCACATGCCCATACGGCAGGCCCGTGACGACGGGAACCTTGACGGTACGGCGTAACCAGCCCACCACCGAGGCCAGATCATAGCCCTGGTCATGCTCGGCCAAGCGATATTCGGTGAACCTTCCCAATATAATCGCCTGCTGCCCGTCCAGCACCCCGGCCTGCCAAAGCTGTGCGAGCATGCGTTCGATCCTGAACGGGTGCTCGCCGACGTCCTCCAGAAACAGAATGCCCCCGGGTACGCGCGGCAGGTAGGGCGTGCCCACCAGCGAGGCCAGCATCGCCAGATTGCCCCCCCACAGGATGCCCCGGGCATCCACCGCATCGGCATCGGGGGCCTCGAAGCTCAATATTTCGAGCTCGCCACTCAGCATTTCCTGGAACAGGGCCTGCGTCAGATCATCGACCGTTTTGCCACCGAAATCAAAGACCGCAGTTGGGCCGGTCAGGCTGCAGGCCCCAGTCTGGGCCAGCAAGGCCAGGTTGAATGCGGTGAAATCGCTTTGGCCGATAAAGGTCTTTCCGCTGTCGGCCACAGCCTGCCAATCGATGTGCGGCAACAGCCGACTGAGCCCATACCCGCCGCGCGTGGCCATGACGATGGGATGTTTTTGCTTGATGGCGCGCTGGATACCGGCCAGGCGCTGCGCATCGGTGCCCGCAAAGCGCTCGTGCACCGCCAGGGCGCTTCGATCCACAGACACTTTGAACCCCATGCCCTTCAGGCGCTGGGCTGCCAACTCGACGGTCTGCGGGTCGCGCACCGCACCCGATGGGGAAATCAGATAGATGCCCGAAGGCTGATCGTGATGGTGCATAGCGTCGTGCATGGCGAAATATCGGGCAAAAGAGAAAGTGTAACCCGGGTCCCGTGCGCTGTCTGGTGAGTCCGGACGCACACCGGGCGAACGGCAAACTAGTGCCGCCGAGCGCGAAAAAACTCGCGCAGGACCTCGCCGCATTCCTCGGCCATGATGCCGGAACGCACGGTGGTGTGATGGTTCAGACCAGCGTGGGTGTGCAGATCCAGCATACTGCCGCAGGCACCGGTCTTGGGGTCGTCGGCGCCATAGACTACCTCGGCGATGCGCGCATGCAGCATGGCCCCCATGCACATGACGCAGGGCTCTAGTGTGACATACAGGCGCGCACCCGGAAGCCGGTAGTTTCCGACGGCTCGCGCGGCTTCGCGCAAGGCAACGATTTCGGCATGCGCGCTCGGGTCGTGGTCGGTGATGACGCGATTGCGGCCCGCACCGATCAGCCGACCGCCCTGATCCAGGACGACCGCACCTACGGGCACCTCGCCCGCCTGTGCAGCCTGCCGTGCCTGCTGCAGGGCCAGCGTCATGGCCTGCCCGTCGTCCAGCGGCAGGGCCTGTGTATCATGTATCGACACAGACTTAGCCACGATACATCCGCGACCGTAGTATGATTTTCGAGGCCAGGCTCTCGACAGCGGCCTCCAGCAACTGGTAGAGCTCGGCGTCCTCGCCAAAGCGGGCATGGTTCAGATTGGACACCCGCCCATCCTCGATAAAGCCCCAGGCACGGCTGCGTTTTTCACGGTGGCGTGGATCCCAGACCCCGAAGGCCACGCCGTCCGAACGCCGGATCAGCGAAAAACATGGGATATCGGTGTAGCCGTCACCCACGAATATCATCTGTTCAAACGGCACCCGCAGCTTTTCAGGATCGACCTTGCGGTTGACCTCGAAGGGCTTGTTGCGCGAAGCGGGGCCGAATATGCCTTTCTGGATATGAAAGAGATAGCGCGTCTTGTCGGTGAAGCTGACAATGCGCTTGGGGAAATCGATGGCGCCCGCCTGATCGTAGGTGAACTCTGAAGCCCAGATATCGGTGAATGCGTCTGCAATCGGCGTTTGGCGCAGTACATCGCCGATTCCGCTGGAAATCAGGTAGAACTCGAGCTGGACCTGGGGATGGGCCTCGTGCAAGACGGCGCGCAGGCGCTCGAATAGCGTGGGCACCCCGTCGTGCAGCGGCAGTCGCCGCCCCCAATCCTCCAGCCGCTCGCGCGTGATCGCACCGTGACGACCCGAGCGCGAGAGCGCAATCATCTTGTACAAATACGCGGGAACCGGATCCCAATCCTGCTCGTTGAGCAAAGGGCCGACCTCGTCCGCCCAGAAATGGCCGACGTCCACACCGATATCCTCAAGAAAGCCCGACGTACTGTCGGGTGCCAAGGTATCGTCAAAGTCGAACACCAATGCGATCACATCCGCCATAAGGCCCGCCCTCTAAAAGAATTCCTTGCGCAACACACGCAGCGCCGCTGGAATGGCGCCGGGCAGATCCTCGGCGATCAGGCCGGGGCCCACCTGCTGCGCGGCCAGGCCATGAAGATACACTGCTGCGCACGCCGCGTCGAATGTCTGCAGGCCTTGCGCCAGCAGACCCAGGATCAGGCCTGCCAGGACATCACCCGAGCCTCCCGTCGCCAGTTCCGGGGGCGCATTGCTATTGATGACGGCGCGCCCATCGGGATGGGCCACCACTGTATCCGCGCCTTTCAGCAGGCAGACCGCCCCGGTGCGACGGGCCGCCTCGCGCGCACGATCCAGCTTGCTGCCGGCCAGCATGGGGAATAAGCGTGTGAACTCACCCTCGTGCGGGGTCAGCACACAGGCATCGTGCAAGGCACCAAACAGTGCCTCGGGTTCGGTCTGAAAGCTGCTGAGCGCATCTGCATCCAGCACGGTCGCCCGCCTGGCGGCCAGCAATTCCAGTACCTGAGTCCGAACCGCATCGGACCGCCCCATGCCCGGCCCGATCAGCAAGGCATTCAGGCGCTCATCGGCCAACAGGCCGGCCAGAGCCCCGGTTTCAGGCAAGGCACGGACCATCACGCTAGTCAATGCGGCAGCCTGCAGCCCCCAGACAGCGGGCGGCACGGCCAAGGTCACCAGGCCGGCTCCGGCCCTGGCAGCCCCCAGGCTTGCCAGTCGTGCCGCCCCCGGCATGTCCGGCCCGCCCACCACCAGCGCGTGGCCACGCCGGTATTTGTGGCCATCGGCCCGAGGCCAGGGATAGACTTCGCGCCAAAGGTCCGGATGATTTTCAAAACAGGCCGGCGCGACCTCGTCGAGCACATCATCCGGAATGCCGATCTGGGCACAGACCAATTCGCCGCAAAGTATCCTGCCGGGCATCAACACGTGGCCGGGTTTCTTGCGAAAAAAGGTCACGGTCAGGTCGGCGCGGACCGCGTCCGGGCACGGCTGCCCGCTCGCGCCGTCCAGGCCGCTGGGCACATCCACCGCGCACACTGGCAAGCCGGACTCGCGCAGGGATCGGACAGTGTCCAGCACCGCCCCTTCCAGCGGGCGCGACAGCCCTGCCCCGAACATCGCATCCACCACCAATGAGCTGTGATCGAGCACGCCCGGGGTCAGTCGATCCACCGGCCCGGACCAGGCCTGCGCATGAATGGCTGCATCGCCGCGTAAAGTTTCGACCGATCCGAACAGAGCCAGACGCACCGGCCAGCCGGCTTGATCGAGGTGGCGCGCCACCACAAAGCCGTCGCCGCCGTTATTCCCCGGGCCGCACAATACCGTCACCGGTCCGATCGGCCGGCGCGCCATGATGGCACGGGCAACGGCCGCACCCGCCTCCTCCATCAGTTGTGTGCCGGGCATCCCGCCACGCACGGCCAGCTGATCGGCCTGCGACATCTCGTGCGGCGTCAGCAGGCTGTGCTGCGCCCGGGCGGCGTGCGTGCTCATCCGGCCAAGGCCGCAGCCTGCCGGCGCAGCTCGAATTTCTGGATCTTCCCGGTTGAGGTCTTGGGCAAGGCACCGAACACGATGGCCTTGGGCACCTTATAGCCGGCCAGATGCTCGCGGCAATGCGCCACGATGTCATCCGACGACACCTCAACGCCGTCTTTCAGTTCGACAAAGGCGCAAGGCGTCTCGCCCCAGCGTTCGTCCGGCCTGGCCACGACTGCGGCAGCCAGCACGGCGGGATGACGATAGAGCACGTCCTCGACCTCGATTGAGGAAATGTTTTCGCCACCCGAAATAATGATGTCCTTGCTGCGATCCTTGATTTTCATATAGCCATCGGGATAGGCCACGGCCAGATCCCCGCTGTGAAACCAGCCCCCGGCCAAGGCCTCACGGGTGGCCTCGGGGTTCTTCAGATAGCCTTTCATGCAGATATTGCCGCGGAACATGATCTCGCCCATGGTCTCGCCATCCAAAGGCACAGGCTGCATGGTGGCCGGATTCAGCACAGCCGCCGCATGCTGCAGGTGGTAGCGCACGCCCTGGCGTGAATTCAACTCGGCGCGCTGCCCGATATCCAGATCGTTCCACTGCTCGTGCTTGGGGCAGACCATGGCCGGCCCATAGACCTCGGTCAGGCCGTACACATGCGTCAGGTCGATACCGAGTTGCTCCATACCCTCGATCATCGATGCCGGCGGGGCCGCCCCGGCGACCATTGCATTGACGCCTGAAGGGATACGCTGTTTCAGGGCATCGGGCGCGTTCACCAGCATGCTCTGGACGATGGGCGCACCGCAGTAATGCGTCACCCCGTACTCGCACATCATATCGATCATCGTCTGGGCGTCCACCCGCCGCAGGCAAACATTCACGCCGGCGCGCGCGGCAACCGTCCATGGAAAACACCAGCCATTGCAATGGAACATGGGCAAGGTCCACAGATAGACCGCATGCTTCGGCATATCCCATTCCAGGATATTCGAGATCGCATTAGTCGCCGCGCCCCGATGGTGATAGACCACGCCCTTGGGATTGCCGGTGGTGCCGCTGGTGTAGTTCAAGGCGATCGCATCCCATTCATCGTCGGGCAAGCGCCAGTCAAAGGCCTCATCGCCCGAAGCCAGCAGGGCCTCATAATCGATACCCCCAATCGGTTGCGAAGCACCCTCGTAGACCGGATCAATGACGTCCACGACTTCGATCGGACGGGTGCCGCGCCGCAACGCCAGCGCCTTCCCCATGACGGCTGAAAATTCACTATCCACGATCACCATGCGTGCCTCGCCATGATCCAGCATGAAGGCGACCGTTTCCGGATCCAGCCGGGTATTCAGCGCGTTGAGCACCGCCCCGCACATGGGAACACCGAAGTGCGCCTCGACCATGGCGGGGGTGTTGGGCAGCATGACCGCCACGGTGTCGCCCTTGCCGATTCCCCGTGCGGCCAGCGCACCTGCCAGGCTGCGGCAACGTTTGTAAGTCTGAGACCAGCTTTGACGTATCGCGCGCTCGCCCAGGCCATGTACGATAGCCGTTCGATCCGGATAGATTTCAGCAGCCCGTTCCAGGAACAGCAATGGGGTCAGCGGCGCAAAATTTGCAGGCGTGCGCGGCAAATCAGTTTCAAAGATGTTCGACATGGCTAGGCCTCATGGGGACGGTTGATTGGATTATTTTGTCTATCGTATCGCCAAAGCCCGGATCGCGCGTCCACGGCTGCGGCATTCGGCGCGGATCAATCGGCAAACAGCCCGCTGGCGCGCCGCACACGCACACGCACCGCTTCGCTGAACACCGATGGCAGGTTCACGCCGGCGAGCACCAGATCATGACGTGCGCGCGTCATGCCGGTATACAAAAGTTCACGCGTCAAAACGGGGTTGCCACGGTCCGGCAGGACGAGCACCACACGGTCGAATTCCGATCCCTGGGATTTGTGCACGGTCAGGGCAAAGACCGTGACGGTCTCGGACAGTCGGCTGGGCAGCACCCAGCGCAGGCCGGGCTGCCCGTCGCCGCGTGGAAAGGCGACACGGATCACCGAGTGCGCCGGGTCGCTGGGATCGGGGGTATCCAGCGCAAGGCCGATATCGCCGTTGGCCAGGCCCAGATCGTAGCGATTGCGGACTACCAGCACCGGCCGGCCCGGATACCAGAGGTGTTCGGTGTGGATCAGGCCCGCCTGCCGCAAACCTGCCTCGATACGCTGATTCAGGCCGCTGGTGCCCCAGGGCCCTTCGCGCAATGCGCACAGAACCTGAAAGCGGCCATGCGCGTGCAGCACCTGCTGCGCCCATTCGTCAATCGCAGCCTGGCCGGCGCCGGCAGCCGGCCGGGCGTCGTGCATCAGCGTCAGATAATCCGCATAGCCCAGTCCCGTGCCCCCCACGTCATCTTTGGGTAGCGCACCGGTACATACCAGCCGATCGAATTGCGGATCGGCCACATTGGTCAGATTCAGGAAACCAAGATCCTCATCCCCTGCCGACAAAGCCTCGGACAGGGCCTGCGGGTCGCCCCGGTTGACGGCCGATGCCAGGCGGCCGATACCACTGCCCGCATCGAACCGATAACTGTGGCGCAGCATGACCACCGCCTGATCCAGCAGGCCGGCCGAAGCATCCTGCCAGTCGGAAGCGATGGTTTGCCCGCTGAGGTCGGTGAGGCGCATGCAGCGTTGCGGCGTGTAATGCCCGCCTGCGGCACGACGACAGATCTCGCCCAGCACCGCGCCCGCCTCGACCGAGGCCAGCTGATCCTTGTCGCCCAGCAAAATCAGACGTGCGTGATCGGGCAGCGCCGCGAGCACGGCATCGATCATTTCAATATCCATCATCGAGGCCTCGTCGATGACCAGCACATCCACAGGCAGACGATGGCTGCTGTCATGGCGAAACCGCCGGGTGCCGGGGCGGCTGCCCAGCAAACGATGCAGGGTGGTGACCCGGGCCGGCACCTGCGACCAGGCAGCTTGCATGAAATCGGGGCTGATTTCCCGCAAATGGCCCAAGGCACCGCTGATGGATGCGTTCAGGCGTGCGGCCGCCTTGCCCGTCGGAGCGGCCAGGCGGATATTCAGCCCCTGCCCGTCCGAATCCGGACGTTCGAGTTCCAGCCCCTGAAGCAGGGCCAGCAGCTTGACTACGGTGGTCGTCTTGCCGGTCCCCGGGCCGCCGGTGATCACGCTGAAACCAAAATCCAGGGCACCGGCACAGGCGATCTTCTGCCAATCCGTGCCGCCCGCGCCGCTGTCCGGAAACAGGGCATCGAGCCACGCCCGGGTGCGCCCGGCATCGACAATGTGCTTGCCCGGCGCCAGGCGCTGCACGAGCCCTGCCTGTACGCGCCGTTCGGCATCCCAATAGCGGCGTAGATACAGGCGCGGGCCGTGGCGCACCAGGGGGCCGGGCGTTCGGCCGTCACAAACCAACCCCGAGCCATCCAGAGCCTTGATCAGCATGTCTGCGCTGTGGGCATGCAAGCCATCGATCAGGCTGCGCAACTCGGCCCTGCGCAGATCCGCAGCTCCCAGACCCAGCGTGCCCGCCGGATCAGCGGCCAGATCCGACAATACCAGGCAGGTGTGTCCATGGCCCAACTGCACACTGCACAGGGCGGCCAGGGTCACGCCAAGCGGTGCGGCGGCCGGTACCTGATCCATCAGGAAATGCGCAAAAGCCTGATCGAGCTCGCGCAGCAGACCGGCATCGACCCCGACCGACAGCATGGCCCGCAAGGCGGCCGGGCCGGCATCCGGCGACATCCAGTCGGCAACAACAGGGCTAGGCATGGTGCGCCCCTTTGTCGCCTGGCCCTGCAAACAGGCGATCCAGCGACTCGATCAGCTCGTACGAAGGCCGATCCGCAAACACCCCCTGGCCCGGCGCATCCAGCCCGCGCAGAAAAAAATACATCGCCCCGCCCATATGCCGCGCATAGTCATAACCATCCAGCCTGGCCTTCAATTGCCTGTGCAAGGCCAGCACATACAGCACATACTGCATGTCGTAGCGGGCACCCAGCATCGCGTCACGCATGGCTTCCGGGGTATAGGATGCGGCCCCCTGCCCCAGCCAGTTGGACTTGTAGTCCACGATGTAATAGCGGCCGCCGTGACACAGCGCCAGGTCGATAAAACCCTTGAACATGCCCCGCAGGGGCGCCCCGCCTAACCTTGGGCGCGCTGCGCCATCAAAGGTATGGCGGCGCACCAGCGCATCCAGTTGCTCGACGGCCACCCCGTCCGCAGGCAGCCAGAATTCCATTTCAGCCAGATACTCGGGCACAGACGCCAGGCTGAGCGCAGGACTCACCGCCTCATCAGGCACGAGGCGTGCACCCACATAGCCGGGCAACCATTCGCACAGCAGGTCGATCCATTGTTCCCAGCCCCTGACCGCACAGCGACGCGCCACCATATCGCGTAAAACCTCGGGATGGTCCTTGATCTGGGCAAAGCCCACGCCGGCCGCCCATTCCAGCAAACCGTGCAAGAAAGTCCCGGCCTCGCTGCCTTTGGGAAAATCATGCAGACTCTGGCCCGGTAAGGCATCCTGGCCTTCATCCCCATCAGCCGATGGCACTTCCTGCCCACGCTCCTCGATGAAGACGTCCTCGGCGGCGGTGTCGGCCGCCCACGCGCGGTCGGTTTCATCCATCTTCAGTGCCGAATAGCTGGATATCCACCAGTGGTCCCGGGCGCTGCGCACGGGCACGCGAGCGGCCCCCAGTTGCACGTCTGGTGCCTGACTGTGAAAGACCTCGCCCTCATTATTCGTTGATTCCGACACGCATATCGATTGATGCGCAGCCGCCAGATCCTGAACCGTCTGCATCACGCCATCGGTTCCCCCGAGCACATAGGCAGTCGCGCTGAACTGCGAATTATTCTTGACATCGCCCACAGCCATCCAGACGGCGTGGCGCGCGCGCGTCAGCGCTACGTAGAGCTTTCGTATGTCTTCTGCCAGACGCTGGACGTCGGCCTGGGCCACCTGCTCGCCTGTCGGATTGAAGACCCGCACCCGATCGCCGTGTTCGTCGCTCAGCACCAGCGGCACGTCGCGTGCACTGGTGGGCCTGGCCTTGCTCGCAAAGGGCAGAAATACCAGCGGATATTCCAGGCCCTTGGATTTGTGCACGGTCACGACGCGAACCAGATCCGCATCGCTTTCCAGGCGGACTTGCCGAGCATCGCCACTGCCCGCCGCCCCACTGGCCGCATCCTGGCGCTGTTCATCCAGGTAACGCATCAAGCCCTGCTCACCTTCGATCCCCGCCGATGCACGCTGCAATAATTCGGCGACATGCAGGATGTTGGTCAGCGCGCGCTCGCCCTGTCCGTCGGCGCCCAGCAGGCGCGTGGGAATGCCGAAATCATTCAGCAGACGCCTGAGCATCGGCAACACCCCACGGCTGCGCCAGTACTCTTTGTAGGCATGAAAACGCAGTACCAGGGCCTCCCAGGCCTGCTCATCCGTATTGATGTGCTCGATATCGGCCCAGCTCATACCCATCGCCGGGCCGGCCAAGGCGGCACGCAGCGCCCGCCCGTCCGTCGGCTGGGCACAGGCTGCAAGCCAATACCCCAGTTCGCCCGCCTCGGCGCTGCCGTACACGGACTCGCGCTCGGACAAATACACACTGCGCACTCGCCGCGAAGCCAGCGCCGCACGCAGCACCCCGGCTTCCTTGCGGCTGTTGACCAGCACCGCGATATCCGCGGGGCGCGCGGGCTGGAATTCGGCTTTGCCACGAAAGCCCGCCCGGCCCTGGGCACCCAGATTCAGCAAATGCACGATCTGTGCCGCGCACCATTGCGCTGCGCCCTGCTCGTACTGGCTTACAGTCAGCTCGTCATCGTCATCACCTGCCTGAACCTCATGAATGCTCAGGGCCGCCTGGGGCGTGTCATCCATCACCCATTCAGTGTCCCGGCCCTGGGCGGCTACCGGAAAGAACGGCACCCGATCCGCCTCAGCACCCGCAGACAGGAATGCTCCTTCCGCTTGGCCGGACTCGGCGCGCCCAAAACAGGCATTGACCGCCTCAACCATGTTCGCCGCCGAGCGGAAATTTCGAGCCAGCGTATGCAGACGCGTCGCACATGCCGCACGGGCGCGCAGGTAGGCATGGATGTCCGCACCCCGAAATCCGTAGATGGATTGCTTTGGGTCGCCGATCAGCACCAGGCACAGATCCTGGCGATTGCTCGCGATCTGGTAGATCTGGTCGAAAATATGATATTGAATCGGATCCGTATCCTGGAATTCATCGATCATCGCCACAGGGTACTGGGCGCGCAGCACCCGGGCCAGACGTTCACCATCGGATCCCTGCAGGGCGCGATCCAAGTGCATCAGCAAACCGTCAAAACCCATCAGGGCGCGCTGCGCCAGCGATTGACGCAGGCGCTGGGCGCACCACGACAAGGCGTGCGCCCAGACCTCGGGATAGCCATCGGGCAGATTGTCCAGGGCCGTGCGCAGCTCGGTCACACGCTCCAGGACCGGATCGTACGGGGCCGGCCCGTCCCCTTTCCATGCCTCCTGGATCCCTTCGACACTCAGGCGGTCCCAGCCGGTCTTCAAATCCAGCGTCTGTGCGTCCGGATCCTCGATCCAGTCACGCAAGGCGGCCAGCCATCGCCGCTGATCGTGGGCACGGATTTTGCTAGACGTGTTCTGCGAGTCCAGAAAATCGGACAATTGCACGACCCACTCGCGCCACGAGGCCTTCAGATCCTGAAGGATCTCGCGCGCCTGCTCGCGGGCCTGGGCCATCAGCACCGCAGGGCCCACAGCTCCCGGTTCCGGATCGGGGCTGCGGGTCAGGGCTGCGCGCAGCGTTCCGACCAGGGCACTGGGCCCCTTCCACCACGAACGCAGCAAGGTCGCGTCATCCAGATCCAGCACCGCACAGAAGGTGCGCCAGTAATCCCAGACGGCTTCCTGCTCCAGAGCCTCCAGGTCGGGCTCCAGATTCTGCGTGAACAGGCTGCCACTGTCGAAGGCATGCTCCTGCAGCATGCGTGCACACCAGGCGTGGATGGTCGAAATCGCGGCCTCGTCCATGGATTGCGCAGCCAGGTCCAGCCTGCGGGCGCACGCCGGCCATGCGGCGGGTTCATAGGCCGCGCGCAGATCTCCAAGAAAAGGATCCGGGCCTGAATCCACATCCTCGGCCGCCGCAAAAAAGCGCGCGGCTTCGGCCAGGCGGTCACGGATGCGTGCGCGCAATTCCTGCGATGCCGCCTCGGTAAACGTCAGGACCAGAATTTCTGACGGCAGACGTGCGGTGACGGGTGGCGTCCCATGCCCCAGAATCAGCCTCAGATACAGGGCCGCAATCGTCCAGGTCTTTCCGGTGCCCGCACTGGCTTCGATGAGTTGGCTGCCGGCCATGGGAAAATCCAGCGGATCGAGCGCCGGCGGTGCATGTTCGGGCACTGGTTTTGCAATCATGACGCCCCCTTGCCCGAATGCGCGTCCAGGAATGCCTTCATGGGCCGTATCGCATCGGCCGGCCCCTGATATAAACGCGCGGCCCAATCCGCAAACCGTCCATCGGCCGTCAATGCCTGAAAATCAGGATAGGCGCGATGCAGATACGGCGATGTCTCGACCTCGCCGGCGTAGGCAGTCTGCGCCTTGTCCAAGTCCCCGGTGCGCAGCCAGGTGAAGGCCGTGAGGCAGGCCACGGGCAGCGGTGCGCGCATGCCCTCGTCCCAGGCGCGCAGAATATCGGCCAGCGCCGCAGCGGCCTGATCAGCTGCCAGGGGCTCGAACATTACCGAACCCTGGGGGCTTAACACCACCGAGCTCAGCGTCCCATCATCCAAGTTCCCGGCCAGATGACCCAACCATGCAGCAATCAGCGCATGCGGGCGATAGGTTTTGCCCTTGACCAGGTGCTGGGCCTGGGTCACCACACGCACTCGCCTGCCGTCTGCGTTGCGGCGGATATCGTTGAGCTGATCCACCAGCATCAGGCTGCGCCCATCACCCAGATCCTCGGTCAGATGAATGCGGGTCGCCGAATCCTCGGGATCGGGCCACAAGCGGCACACCTCGCGATAGTGATCCAGCAGACTATCCAGCCCTTCGCGCACGTCACGCCCCAGCAGAACGCCAAGGTTGCCCCCGGCCAGATCGCCGCGACCCTGCATGCGCGCCAGCGTATGATCAATCGAGGCCGCGCCGTCCGCGCCGACGTCCTCGGTCCGAATCATCCGGTGCAGCGCCTGGTCCCGCAGGCTCCACAAGCCGAGCCCATCCGGTTCGTAAGGCTCCAGATCCTCGCTGCGACGATCCTGCAGATCAAACACCACGCCGAGGCGCGCCGTAAAGAATGCCTGTACGGGCTGCCTGAGAAAGCGCTGCAGATCGCTCAAGGTCAGGGGTTCCTCGCGCGCAATCAGCGCAAGCGCAGAATCGGCCGCCTGCGATCCGCCGGATGCCGCCTCGCGCCATTCCCTAGCGTAGGTGAACAGCCCGGCGCCGGACGCATCGGGCTGCAGGGGGAAATATCGGGAGCTGAAAGGCTGCAAGGGGTGTTCCACCGTCAGCGCCTGGGCCAGGCCCGCATCAGGCGCGCCGGCCACACGCCGGCCGGCATCCAGATGATCGCGCAATTGCGCCACCAGCACCGAAGGCGGCTGTTCCGAATTATCCTGAATGCTGCGCCCGACCCACGACACATAGAACTGATCGCGCGCAGACAGCAGCGCTTCCAGGAACAGGTATCGATCGTCTTCGCGACGGGAACGATCCCCCGGCCGATAGCGACCGACCATCAAATCAAAGTCCGCCGATACCTGGGTGCGCGGATAGGCGCCGTCATGCATCCCCAGCAGGCACACCCGACGAAATGGAATGGCGCGCATGGGCATGAGGGTCGCAAAGGTCACCGCACCGGCAAAAAAACGCTGTGTCAGCCCGCCGGGCTCGAACTGCGCCATGCAGTGTTCGGCCACAATGCCCAGGGGCAGATCCTCGATCAGGCCCGCCTGATCGCAGGCCTCGTGCCAGTCCTGCAGGACCTGGCCAAAACGCATGATGGTAAAGGCGTCCTGCTCGGTTTCCGCCAAAAAGAAATCACCGGCCAGATCCAGCAGTCGGGTGTGCCACTGGGCAGGGGTCGCGGGGTCTGCCAGCAGCCTCCAGTAATGATCCAGAGTGTCTACCAGACGGGCCAGCGGGCCGAGCAGCACGGCATCCATACCGCCAGGCTCGCCATAGGGTTCGATCCCCTGCCACGGCTCGGCATCCAGCCCTGCGGCGAATCCCAGCAGCATGCGCCTCAAACCAAACAGCCAGGTATGGCCCATGCCCAGGGCGTCGGTCGGCGCCAGGCCCAAACTAGCCCGGTGCTCTGCATGCAGCCCCCAGCGCACGTTCGCCCCACGAATCCAGTCGTGCAGCCGGGGCATATCCTCGTCCGAAATTCCAAATCGGGCGCGCAAGGCGGGGGCTTCAAGCAGGCCCAGGACATCGCCCATGGTCAGGCGCATCTGCCCGATTCCGAGCAGCATTTCCAGGGCCAGGACCAGGGGATCGGCCTTGCGCTGCCCGCGATCGGCCAAGGCATAGGGAATCGCGCGCCTGTCGTCGGAATCATGCAGCCCAAAGACCGCCTGCACATGGGGGGCGTAGGCCTCGATATCCGGCACCATCACGATCACATCGCGCGGGCGCAGGCTGGGGTCGGCGCTGAACGCCTCCAGCAATTGATCATGCAGGATCTCGACCTCGCGCTGAGCGCTGTGCGCGATGTGAAACCGGATCGAAACCTCGTCCCCCGGCACAATATCGGACCAATTTTGCCTGGACTCCCGGACCGGGCGCAGGTCACGAATATCATCCTGCAGTTGTTCAAGCAGTGTGGCGCCGGCCAGGGGCTCGAAAACGTCGATGCGCTGCTGCATGGCTTCGAATGCCGGGCCATAGCGTGTGCGCGCATCGGCGTCGTCGATCTGATCGAGCAGACTGATGAAATCGCGGCCCTGCTTGCCCCACGATGCCAGCAAGGGGTGGGCGTGCTGATGCATCTGGTCTTCGCTGAGGTCCATGGGCAGGCCGGGTCGGCGCGCCTGTCGGCAATTCCCTGCCCGCAGCATGTCCTTGTCGGGAACGATATCGGCCCAGTAGTGGGCGCAAGGGTTGTGCACGCACATCAGCACCTGCGTCCAGCATGACAGCGCAGCCAGGGCTTCCACCGCCTGACCGGGCAACGAGGATATTCCAAACACCAGGATGCGACGCGGCACCCCGGCCGGTCGCGCCTGGGCCTGCTGCTGCGACATGTGATTCATGAAGGCATCATGCACAAAGGCCCGCCCCGTGAGGCCGGTGCCGCCGTCCGGAGCTACATCACCGACCAGGGCACGCCACAGTGCCGCCTGCCAGACCTGGTCCCCGGGCAGCGCCTGGACCTGGCCGCGCCCGTCGATCCACACATCCTCGCCGCGCAGCCATGCGGCCAACCAATCCGCACGATAGACCTGATACTGATCCAGCAAATCGGCCAGGCGACCCGCAAGCTGAAAGCGTTTCCTGGAATCGTCGTCACGCACCAGGAACTGCCTCAACACCTCGTATTCGGGCTGATCCAGCAACTCCGGCAGCAAGCGCATCAGGCGCCAGACCAGCCGGGGCTTGTCCAGAGGGGATTCCTGGGGCACCGCATCGGCACCCAGCACAGCGCGATACACACGCCATAGAAAGCGCGACGGCAGGGAAAAATCCAGGGCGGCTGCGATACCTGCGTCCTGCGCACTGCCCGCCAGCGACAGGCGCAGCCATTGGGCAATGCCGTTGCTGTGCACGAGCAGGGTTTCGTTTTCAAGCGGGGCCAGGGGATAGCGCTGCACCCAGGCGCACAAGACCTCGCGCAGTTGCTCCGCACGATTGCCATGCACCAGCATCAGGCCGGGGGTCAGCTCGGTATTCAACAATGGTTTCGTCCGCCTGTCATGCCTTGTCAGATAGGAACCCGCGCCCCGCTTTGCGGACGACGCGCAAGCGACTGCTCGATGAACCGACAGGCCATCATACGCTCGGTATACGACGCCAGGTACGCCCAGCCCAGCGTGCGGAGCCGGGGCGTGGCGATCGCGTGCTCGATCATCATGAAATGGCCGTCCAGCAGCCGGTAGCCGGTATCCGGATTCGCATGAGGGGCCAGGCACGACTGCAGGCCGGCCACGGCATCCAGGGACTGCTCGGCGAACAGATCCAGCGCCCCGGCCGAAGTCCGCGCACCGTCCAGCGAAGCATGTTTCAGATGCCGCGACAAATAGTGATCACTGGCCGTCCCGGTACCTACCGCAATCCGAAGGCCGTCCCGATCCACTGATTTGCAATCGCGCAGGGGCGAATCGCCACGTACCAAATAGGTGCCGGGCACGACCAGATACGGGCGCGTGAACTGAAGGCATTCCCGCCGCCTTGGCGAGACAGCAAGAAACGCCATATCCCAGGGTTCCTCGTCAAGCGCAGTCATGATCTGTGGGGCGGACTCGTAACGAACGAACTCGATATCGAGCTCCAGTTCCCGTGCCAGGGCTTGGGCCAGATCGACCGCCAGGCCCGAGGGCGCACCGGTATGCACATCCTCGTGGACCAGTCCGGGGTTGCCGAAATTCAGGGCCACCCGCAGGACGCCGCTGGGGGCCAGGTTTCGGGCAACTTCGGGAATCGAACATTGCATCGCGTTTCCAGGTTCTACAAACCGTGACAGGGTGTTCATTATTCCTATAATGACATGTAAATTGCAAGGGACGCCCGCGTAATGCACCATAACACGCAGGCGTCGCCACCACTCTTTTTGCCACGAGGCCCTGATTTGAACACCCCGCTTCCCGCCCGTAGCGCGACGGGCTATCCCACCGCCACAACTCTGGCCGAGCTGCAGGCCAACCTGGCCGACATCCGCAGCCGAATCGACAGCGCCTGCGCGCGCGCAGGCCGATCCCCTGACGAGGTCAGACTGCTGCCGGTCAGCAAGACCGTCGACGAGCAGCGCATTCGCCTGATCTACGAAGCCGGTTGCCGCGAACTGGGGGAAAACAAAGTCCAGGAGGCCTACGGAAAATGGGAAGCCATGAGCGACCTCACCGACCTGAACTGGGCGGTGATCGGTCACCTTCAGACCAACAAGACCAAGCTCGTCGCACGCTTTGCCAGCGAGTTCCAGGCACTCGACAGCCTGCGGGTGGCCGAGGCGCTGGACAAACGCCTGCAGGCCGAAGGCCGGGCCCTGGACGTATTCGTGCAGGTCAACACATCCGGCGAGGAAAGCAAATTCGGGCTCGCCCCCGACGCGGTACCGGCCTTTATGCGCGCACTGCCGGCCTACACCAGCCTGCGCCCGCGCGGACTGATGACCCTGGCGCTGTTCTCGTCCGATGCCGATCACGTGCGGCCGTGCTTTACCCTGCTGCGCACACTGCGCGACCAGATACGCCAGGACAGCCCCTACAAGGATCAGTTTGACGAGTTGTCCATGGGCATGTCGGGCGATTTTGAACTGGCAATCGAGGAAGGCGCCACCACAGTGCGCGTGGGCCAGGCGATTTTCGGGGCGCGCAATCTGCCCGACAGCTATTACTGGCCCGAAGGCCGCGCCCCGCAGCCTGAAACGCCAGGCAGATAACACCCGGAACCCGCATATGTACGACTCACCCCCAGTCAAGCCGATTCGACGCAAGGCCATTGCGCTGGGCTTGCTGATGGTGGTCGGCGGTTGCGCCGGGCCGCCGCAGAGATCAGGCGGTTCAGGCCGACAGGCGGTGACGCCACAGATCGACCCCGCCAAGCGCCAGGAAGTCATCATGACCGCGCTTAGCCTGCTTGAAACCGACTATCGCTATGGCGGCGCACGCCCCGTGCGCGGGTTTGACTGCAGCGGCTTGGTGAAGTTTGTGTTCCAGGCGGCCGCCCAAACGCCCCTGCCCCACAATACCGCCGCGATCGCCGGCCTGAGCCAGTCGATCCGCCGCAGTCGGCTACAACCCGGCGACCTGGTGTTTTTCAACACATTGAATCGATCGAACTCGCACATGGGCATCTACCTGGGCGACGATACCTTTATCAACGCACCCTCGACAGGCGGCCGGGTGCGCATCGATTCGCTAAAGAACCCGTATTACGCACGCCATTTTGAATCCGCAGGCACACTGTTTGCCGATTGAAAACGCCCGAAGCCTTGCGGCTTCGGGCGCGATCCGCAAACACGGCGGTTCAGATCATCAGGACTTTTCGGACTGCTGAGGGGCTGCGCGTTTGCCATCACGTCGATGACTGCGGAACTTGGACAGTTGCGCACGCTGGTCGTCGGTCAGTACGGCCATGGTTTTGGCCCGGCTCTGGGCACGGATCAGGGCGAGTTGACCCTGCGCATCGCCCAGGTTCTGGGCGGCCTGCTGTGCTGCGGCCTCGTCGAAGGGCTCGGCGCGCCCTGCATCACGCAGTTGTGCGCGTGCCGTGCGTTCCGCCGTTCTGAGCTTGAACAGTTCCGGGGCCTGTTCGTGGCGGATCTGGAACATCTGTTCGCGCTGTGCATCGCTGAGGTTCAGTCGATGGAAGGCCTTCATCCCGCCTCGATCCGAATGGGAATGGGAATGGGCGTGGTGCATGGCGCCATGCGTCGGCGCGCATCCGCCGCCGCCCTGTGCAAACGAAGCCATCGGTACGGCACCCAGGGCCAGGACAGTGGTCAGGGCGGTCAGTGCGAGAGTTTTCTTCATTCAAGTGCTCCTTTCATCAATCAGGAATCAGTGCAATACCGATTCGCCACACAGACAGATTAAAGCTGCAATGCGTGGGAAAAATGAACGAATCATGAAGAAATCATGAATCCGCCGCGCCCAGATCCAGACGGTATCCCACACCATAGACCGACTTGATCAGATCCTGATCGGGCCGCACGCCCTGAAGTTTGCGGCGCAGGTTCTTGACATGGCTATCGACCGTGCGATCGGTCACGATGCGGCCATCGTCATACAGGCGGCTGAGCACGCTGTCACGTGAAAATATCCGGCCCGGCGCGGACGCCAGCAAGGCCAGCAGGCGGAATTCAACCGGGGTCAGATCCAGCGCCACGCCATCCAGTTGGGCCGTATACCCCGCCTCATCGACCCGCAAGGCGCTTTGCTCGTGCCCATCGCCCTGTGCCGCCTGGCTGCGGCGCAGCACCGCCTTGACCCGCGCGACGACTTCCCGTGGGCTGTAGGGCTTGCAGATATAGTCGTCCGCGCCCAGTTCCAGGCCCAGCAGGCGATCAATTTCCTCGGTGCGGGCCGTCACCATGATGATGGGTAGGCTGCGCGTTGCCCGCAATTCGCGGCAGACATCCAGGCCGTCCTTTCCGGGCAGCATCAGATCCAGCAGCACCAGATCGGGCGACCAGTCGTCCACCACCGGGGCCACCTGCGTGCCATCGGCCACGGACTTTGCCTCGTAGCCACCGGCCTCAAGGTAGACACGCAAGACCTCGACGAGTTTGGGCTCATCCTCGACAATCAGAATGCGTTGTTTCAAGATCCACCTCCTGTCCTGGGAAAGCTCATGACCATGCGCACACCACCCAGCGGCGAGTGCTCGGCGGTGATGGTCCCGCCATGCGCCTCGACAATGCGCTGGCAGATCGCCAGCCCGAGCCCGGCACCGCCATGCTCGCGGCTGCGCGAGGCCTCGACACGAAACATGCGCTCGAACAAGCGCGGCAACAGGGCCTCGGGCACGCCCGGCGCGCTGTCCTCGACTGAAATTCTGATGTTTTCACCGTCAGCCTGAAGTTCGATCCATACCCGGCCCGGGCTGTCGGTATAACGCAGGCTGTTTTCCAGAATATTGCTGAAAAGCTGTGTCAGGCGCTGTGAATCGCCGGACATCGTCAAACCGTGGGGCGCCGTCAACGCCAGGTCAATGGCACGCCGCCCGAATCGCTCGCGATAGTGCTCGACCAAACTGCCAAGCAGGATGGCGGGGTCCATCGTGTCCATGCGGTAGTTCAATGCCCCCGCATCGGCCAGCGACAGCTCGTACAAATCATCGATCAGCTTGCTAAGCAGCAAGACCTCGTGCTGCAGCGATGCCAGGGTCTCGGGCGTGGGCGCGCGCAAGCCATCCTGCAGGGCCTCGATTTCCCCGCGCAAGACGGCCAGCGGCGTGCGCAGCTCGTGGGACACATCGGCCATCAGGGCGCGCCGCAATTGCTCGTTGCGCTCGAGGCTATAGGCCAGGCGATTGAAGTCACGCGCCAGACGGCCCAGCTCGTCGCTGGACCTCGACTCGACCCGCACCGTGTAATCCCCGCCGGCCAGTCTGTCGGTCGCGCGGGTAATGCGCCGCACCGGCGCCAGCAGCATCCGCGCCAGCAGCAGGCTGACCACTGCCGCCAGCAGCACAGACAGGCCCACGATGACCCAGGTCGCAATCAGTTGCCGATTCTGAAAACGCCGGTCGATGGCGTTGTTCATCCTGCGTGCGGCGGGGCGTGGCGTGACGACCCAGCCCACGACCTGATCGCCTACGCGCAAGGAATAACGGTGTTCGCCCCGCTCGAAGGTGGACCCGCGCCCGACCACCAGCGCGACGTGCTCATACAGCAGCGAGGTGTGCGGCCTGGGCGGCGAGCCGGGCTTTCCGGCAGCTCCGCGATTATCGTCCGAAATGTCCGAGTCATCATCGCGACGCCAGGCATCCAGCAATACAGCCCACCAGCGTCGATTATCGTTACGCAGGAAATCCCATCCGCCTTCGCGGGCGTAGTCGGCCTCCAGCACCTCGGTGAGTGCGGCCAGGCGCTGCTGTTGGCGTTCGTGGATATAGCTGTTGAAACCGCGCTCGAAACTGAAACGCACGGCAAGCCCCATGGCCAGTGCGATAATGATGCACGAAGCCAGAATGGCCAGAAACAGCTTGAGCGAAATGCCAAAACGCATCGATATCAGGGAAAAAGGTCCGGGGAAACAGCATTGCTTATACCCGATCCGCCCGCCCGGATGCACGAAATTCACAGAATCTGCACAGTCGTCGGTCGGCTGGGCCAATGCAGTATTCTAGTACCCCTGACCCGATTCACCTTTGATAAGCCACCATGTCACCTGTCATTTCAGTTTCAAATCTGGACAAGGTCTATGCAACGGGCCATCAGGCCCTCAGGCAGATCAGCCTGGATATCCGCAAAGGCGAAATCTTTGCGCTGCTCGGCCCCAACGGCGCGGGTAAAACGACGCTGATCAGCATCATCTGCGGCCTGGTCAACCCGACCGCAGGGTCGGTCCAGGCCAATGGTCATGACATCATCACCGAGTACCGCGCGGCACGCGCCCAAATCGGCCTGGTTCCCCAGGAACTCACCACCGACGCCTTCGAGACCGTCTGGAATACCGTCACCTTCAGTCGCGGCCTGTTCGGCAAGCCGCGCAACCCCGCACATATTGAAAAGACCCTGCGCTCGCTGTCGCTGTGGGATAAAAAGGACAATCGCCTGATCACGCTGTCGGGCGGCATGAAGCGCCGGGTGATGATCGCCAAGGCCTTGTCGCACGAGCCGGCCATCCTGTTCCTGGACGAACCGACTGCGGGCGTCGATGTATCGCTGCGCAAGGACATGTGGGCGCTGGTGCGCTCGCTGCGCGCCACGGGCGTCACCATCATCCTGACGACCCACTACATCGAGGAAGCCCAGGAAATGGCCGATCGCGTGGGCATCATCAATCACGGCGAGCTGATTCTGGTCGAGGAAAAAAATGCACTGATGAGCAAACTCGGGCAAAAGCAGATGATCCTGCACCTGGGCGCCCCGCTTTCAAGCATTCCCGAGACACTGTCACCATGGCCATTGAGCCTCTCAAACAATGGCCGCGACCTGATCTACAGCTATGACGCCCAGCGCGAGCAAACCGGGATCGCCGCCCTGATCCAGGCGATTGACCGGGAAGGCATGACGCTGCTGGATCTGGAAACTACCGAACGATCACTCGAAGACATCTTTGTCGACCTCATTGGGGCACACGCATGAACATCAGCGCCGTCCGCGCAATCTATATGTTTGAAATGGCACGCACCTGGCGCACACTGATGCAAAGCATCATTGCGCCGGTGATTTCGACATCCCTGTATTTCGTTGTCTTTGGTGCCGCGATCGGCGGGAGGATCCAGGAGGTCGGCGGGGTCAGCTACGGCGCATTCATCGTGCCCGGCCTGATCATGCTGTCCCTGCTGACACAAAGCATCTCGAACGCCTCATTCGGCATCTATTTTCCAAAGTTCACCGGCACCATCTACGAGCTGCTGTCGGCCCCCGTGTCCTACTTCGAGGTCCTGCTGGGCTATGTGGGCGCGGCCGCGACCAAATCGATGCTGCTCGGGCTGATCATCCTGGCCACGGCCGGCCTGTTTGTACCCGTGCGCATCGACCACCCCTGGGTGATGATTCTGTTCCTGGTCCTGACGGCCGTCACCTTCAGCCTGTTTGGCTTCATCATAGGCATCTGGGCCGATAATTTTGAAAAACTGCAGTTGGTGCCGCTGCTGATCGTGACCCCCCTGACGTTTCTGGGCGGCAGCTTCTATTCCATCGACATGCTGCCGCCCTTGTGGCAAACCGTCACGTTGTTCAATCCCGTGGTTTATCTGATCAGCGGATTCCGCTGGAGTTTTTACGGATTGGCCGATGTCGGCATTGCCGTCAGCCTGGGCATGACCCTGGCTTTTCTGGTGCTTTGCCTGCTGGTTATTGCGTGGATTTTCCGCACGGGATACCGGCTGCGCACCTGAAATTTGCCCTGTGCAATAAATAATTGCCAAAACAGGCGATTTGCGCTTGACTTGAGGGCAACTTCCCCCTATTCTTCGTTTCTAGATTTTCAAGTTCGTTGATGTTAGTACAACTCAGTACCAGTACAGTACTTTTTTGCTCCAATCTCTACACCTTGACAGTCTTCCACTTGGGCATGTCGCTCGTAATTTTAGGGATCGCAGAAAATGCAAACTGAAACTGGTATCGTCAAATGGTTCAACAACGAAAAGGGCTTCGGCTTCATCACGCCTGAAGCCGGCGGCAAGGATTTGTTCGTGCACCACACGGACATCGCCGGCACCGGCTTCAAGTCGCTCGAGGAAAACCAACGTGTTTCCTACGTAGCCGCTGAAGGCCAAAAGGGCCCGCAAGCCAAGTCGGTTCAGGTCATCTAAGCCTGCCGTCTGCTAAAAACCCGCTTCGGCGGGTTTTTTTTCGCCCTTACCAAATGGAAATTTTTGGCTGCCCTGCCCCGCATTGGGCTGAGTGCTCACCGGGCGTGCGGCCGCCGCAGGCCCAGATGCCCGCGCAGGGTATCGCTGTCATAGTCGCGGCGAAACAGGCCGCGCGCCTGCAGCACCGGTACCACATGATCCACGAAATCCTCGATGCCCTCGGGCAGCGACGGCGGCATCAGGTTGAAGCCGTCGGCACCCCCGTTTCGCAGCCAGCGCTCCATTTCATCCGCAATCTGCTCAGGGGTGCCGACCATGGTGCAATGGCCTCCGCCTGCCGCCAGGCGACCCAATAGCTGCCGTACGCTTGGCCGTTCCGCCGCGATGATACGCAGGATCGTGGCGTAACGCCCTTTGGGCCCGGTAAAGGCTTCCAGGGGCGGCAAGGGCGGCACCGGCGCATCCAGATCCCAGGCCGAGCAATCCTGCCCTACATATTGCCCCAGTTGCCGCAATGCGGCGGCGGTGGGCAGCAATTCATCGAGTTCACGCTGCCGGGCGCGAGCTTCGGCCTCGGTGGACGCCACATAGCTCACCAGC
>JAKDMO010000284.1 GCA_030452305.1 Alcaligenaceae bacterium
ATGATACATTGGATCTTCACGGAGGCGACTGGAGAATTGCGGGAGTCAGCCTGCGAGGCACCGCTGCAGCAGAGTCCCTGAATCCCCAGGATGGCCTCTACACGCTGCTGGTGCGTGACCGGGATCAGCTTCATGGGCGCGTGATCGCCAGCCTGGCGCAGGTAATCGCAGCGGCACAGCAGCCGCGTTTGGCACGAGAAGCGCTCATCGCGCCTGGCATAAAAATCGTGACCTTGACGGTGACAGAGAAAGCCTATGGTCTCGAGCGTCCGGATGGTGCCGTGATGCCTGAACATCCAGCTGTTGCGCATGACCTTGCGAACCCCGAGGACCCCCAGGGCGTACTCGGGCTGCTGGCCTGGGCCTTGGGTGAACGCCGCAGGCGCGGGCTCGCGCCATTTACGATCTTGTGCTGTGACAATCTGCCCTCCAACGGTCGTCTGTTACGTGCGGGGGTATGCGATTTTGCGGATCGAGTGGCCCCTGGCCTGGGTGCCTGGATCAGTTCGAACGTTTCGTTTCCATGCACAATGGTTGATCGCATCACCCCCGCGGTGACCCAGCAGACATTGAGCGATGCAGCCGCCATGCTGGCGTGCAAAGACCTCGCTGCGGTCGAAACCGAGCCGTTCAGCATGTGGGTGGTCGAAGATGATTTTCCTCAGGGGCGGCCTGCCTGGGAGGATGCGGGCGTTCTGATGGTGGATGACGTCAGTCCGTACGAACACATGAAACTGCGAGTGCTCAATGGTGCGCATTCGCTGGTAGCCTATGTGGGTCACGTTGCTGGCCATGTATACGTTCGCGACGCGCTGAGCGATGAGGTGTTGGCGCACGCGCTGGATACCTATATGAGGTGTGCCGCGCAAACCTTGCAGTCCGTGGCAGGCATTGACCTGGCAGATTACATCGTGGCGACGCGACAGCGTTTTGCCAATCCAGCGATTGCTCATGCCACGCATCAGATTGCCATGGATGGGACAGAGAAACTGCCGCAGCGCATCCTGGATCCGGCACGAGACTGCCTGATGCAGCACCGCGACATCGTTCCATTTGCCTTCGCCGTGGCAGCCTGGATGCGTTATTGTCTAGGGGTTACCGAGAGCGGTCAGCACTATTCGCTGCGAGACCCTCGCGAAGACGAAATCAAGGCAGTACTTCGTGGGCCCACTGAAGATGCACAAAGCATCGTGACGGCGTTGATGACGCTGCCCGGGCTGTTCCCCCTGGAACTGCGGGACTCGCCAGTTTGGCGCCGCACGGTGGCGGATTTCCTGCGGATTATGCTTGCATCGGGGATGGCTGCCGCATTGTCTTCATTCGTATCCTGAAAGTGACGCAGCCGTGCTTCACGGATATCAATAGCCCTGATATTTCGGAGGTCGTTTTTCCAGGAACGCTTGCATGCCTTCAAGGCGGTCGTGCGTCTTGAAAAGTTCGACCACCTGCTGCTGTTCGTAGGCGAGGCCCTCGGCCAGCGGCCGTTCGAAGGCGGCCAGCACCGACTGTTTGGCGCGCTGCACTGACAAAGGGGCGTGGCGAGCGATCCTCTGTGCAATTTCAACGGCCCTGTGCACGGTGCCGGCAACCGGCACGACCTCCAGAACCAGGCCGGTTTCGAGAGCCCTTTGTGCAGTGATGGGGTCGCCTGTCAGCACCAGGTACATGGCCAGAGATTTGCCCCGGGTCCGTGGCAGCCGTTGCGTGCCGCCGTCCCCGGGTATTACACCGATGTTGATTTCGCCCTGGCTGAAGCGGGCGTTATCGCCGGCAATGATCATGTCGCACAGCATCGCGAGCTCGCACCCACCCCCGATAGCCGGGCCGTTGACAGCCGCAATCAGGGGTTTTGAAAAGTTCTGGATCTGGTCCCAGCGTGCCAGCCGCACTGGGTCCTGATACCATGCAACGCCTTGTTCGGCCATGCCGGAGATATCCGCACCCGCTGAAAACAGCCGCTCGGAACCGGTCAACACCACGCAGGCGATGTCCGGGTCATCCTGGGCGGCCGAGAGTTGGGCGCAGAGCTGAATAACGAGTTCAGTGCTCAGTGAATTCGCCTTATTTGGGCGATTCAGGGTGAGTACGCGCACGCCTGCTTGCGGGGTATCGATCAGGACGAGCTGGTGGCCATCCGATGCAGAGGGGTTCATGTCAGGCGACCTTGGCGTATACGGTATCGGGGGTCAAACCGGCCTGCTTGAGCCAGTGCTTGAGGCGTTCGTCAGAGGCCAGGGTTTGCAGTGGCGGGCGTACGGCCGGGCATTTCATGCGGCCCAGTTCGACCAGTGCCTGCTTCATGCGGGCCTGCCAGTCTATGTAGGGGGCTTCGTAGAATGCCTGTACGGCCGCGTAGATCTGGTCGCCCACTTTTTGTGCCCGGTCCAGATCACCCTTTTGGAAGGCATCGAACAGGGCCACTTGCAAATGGGGGATGACGCTGCCTGCGCCAGAGATGATGCCGTCCACGCCCATGGGCACCGACCCCATCAGCCAGGACGAATGGGTGGTCATGACCCGCACGGGGCGGGACAGTTCATGCACAGTGCGGATTTGAGT
>JAKDMO010000088.1 GCA_030452305.1 Alcaligenaceae bacterium
TAGGATATGCGCACTGGCTGGAACTAGGCCAGGCCCTTTGAAAACCAGTCCGCAATTCTAACTGATTAGGATATGCGCACTGGCTGGAACAGCCGCCTAGATCGGCTTTCTTTTTGCCTGATTCTAACTGATTAGGATATGCGCACTGGCTGGAACGCACGAAAGTCCCACCTGCATTGACCGCTTATTCTAACTGATTAGGATATGCGCACTGGCTGGAACTCGGTGGCGCTCGTGATCGAGTTCAAAGTCATTCTAACTGATTAGGATATGCGCACTGGCTGGAACAGCACGTGGGCGCACTGTCGAGCGTGTCGCATTCTAACTGATTAGGATATGCGCACTGGTTGGAAAACCGGCCTGAAATGGGTTGAATGAATACTTCATGGACGACGAAGCACATGGCGTTTTTCGCCCAGCATTGTCCAGGTGGCCAAATTGGGCAGCAGTCTGCTGCCCAATTGCCCTGGTTCTATGTCGTTACCTTGCTAACCAAGCTCAGTAACCCAGCCAAATCTGCAGAACAATGAGTTCTGGGCAGTCAATCAGTTCACCATCAAAGGTCCGCACTACACCCGCAGGCCCGACATCATCCTGTTCGTCAACGGCCTGCCGCTGATGCTGCTGGAATTGAAGAACGCCGTCAACGAACATGCTGACATCTGGAAGGCCTATGACCAGATCTAGACCTACAAGGCGCAGATCCTGGTTGTCTTTGAATGCAACGGATTCTGGTGGTATCCGATGGCAGTGAGGCCCGGTTCAGGTCCTCGCGCAGCAGATCCTGGCCCCTGGCCCGGGCTGAGCACGCCGAACAACTGGCCATCCAGGTCATTGCGTTCTGTGATGACCACAATGGTGGAGTTTTGTACGACCGGTTCCTGTATCACCCGGGCGGCAAAGCAGGTCATGGTAATGCTTTTGCCACTGCCCTGGGTCTGCCACACACCACCCCGCCCTTGCCGCGTAGCGGTTTGCGGGCGAGGAGGCGTGGGGCATCTGAGATTCAGGGGCCTTGGCATCAAGTTCACCTGCGCTGCCAACTTGCGTGGATGAAAAAGGCTCGCCGAAGCGAGCCCGTAAGTCAATTGATTGTACTAACAATAAATTCTTGCTTTCATGATTTATCGTTAGTACAATCAATTTGTGTTTACCGTCATCGAAACCCCGATGTTCCAGCGTTATGCGACTGTCTCAAGCGTTCCTGAAGGAACTACGCAAACTTGTGGGGTGACACCATGCCCAAGACCAACGAACTGACCCAATTTGAACGCGACCTGCTGGAGTCTGTCCGGCAGGCAAAAAACGGGGAGCATGCCCGCGTCCACACTCCTGAAGAAATCCAGGCGCGCCGCCGTGGTCGGCCTGTGGGCTCTACCGCCGCAGTCCACAAAATCCCTACCACCATCCGATTTGATCCCGATGTCCTGGAGGGCCTGCGCGCTACTGGCCGAGGCTGGCAAACCCGCGCTAATGACGCGCTGCGTGAATGGCTGCACGGGCGTCATAAGTAAAAAATAGCCACCGTAAGGCGGCTGATTTCTCAGCGCTGATTCCAGCCTTTCCCAAAATTGTCGCCAGTACCGTGCCAGTTACCGGAACTGTCCTGTCGCCAGCCACTGCCGAAGTTATTGCCAGTGCCATGCAGATTGCCGGAGCGATCGCGCCGATACCCGCCGCCGAAGTTATTCCCGGTACCCTGTATATTTCCTGAGCTGTCGGTACGCCAGCCACTGCCGAAATTATTGCCGGTGCTGCGCAAGTTGCCTGAGCTATCACGTCGATAACCCTGACCAAAATTATCGCCGGTTCCTTGTATGTTTCCCGAGCTGCCGGTATGCCAGCCACTGCCGAAATTTTCACCCGTTCCATACAAGTCACCGGCAACCGCCAGACACGGCATAGATACCAGCGTGCACATTACTACGAGCTGCAGAACCTTTGTGAACATTTGGCTATCCGCCCCACGGATCGATAATCTCAATTCCGCAACCTGTAAAATCCTTGATGTTCCGTGTGGCTAACCGGGCTCCTCTGGATTTTGTAATTGCTGCAATCATCGCGTCGAATTGGCTGATTGGTTTGCCGCTGTTTTTTCGTATGGCGGCGATCTCCGCGTATTGGTCGTGTCCAGAATGATCATATGTCGAATTCGGGCGGGGTGCGGATAGCCTCTCTGGTGTTTGGTTTCAACTCGATCCCGCCCAAGGGCATGATGCGTGACCGAATCGCCTCGACTAGCGATTGGCCGTCTTCGGGCCTGACCGATAGTGCCGAACGCAAGATATCACGTACTTCTTCTTCCATCGAACGGCCATGCCGTGCAGCTTGTACACGCAAGCGTTTTTTGAGTTGCTCGTCGATGTTTCGGATGGTCATTGTCGTAGCCATAGGACCTCCATTCAGTCAATGACTTAAGTTTAGTCAATGACTAATCAAAAATCAAAGAAGTATTTTTACCCGCTAATGTGGGCTGAGTACCCAGAGAGGAACCAAGTAGGGTATAGTCATCGTAACAATAATTTACGTGCTCTCCACATACGCGGAGATGAACCGGGATATCCCGCATTGGTCACGACATCAGCAAGGTGTTCTCCGCATATGCGGAGATGGGCCGCAACGATCGGCTATTTAGTTTCACAATTTTTAGAATAACTTCATAGTTGTAGCTACAAAAGAGTTCCTGAATCGAACACTTCGTGCATCGGGGCCGCGATGCTTCCGGTTTGGAGGGCTTGGCAGTGGATGATTTCAATCTATTGGATCAACCATGGGTCGAAGTGCGTTTGTCCTCGGGCGAGGCTGTCAAGCTTGGCTTGTTGGATGTCTTTCGGCGACAGCACGAGATCGCTGCGTTGGCGTATTCCAGGCCGCCGGCGATGGCAGCCGTCATACGGATTTTGTTGGCCGTAACACATCGCGCTTTGAGCGGTTCGCAATTGCGCTGGACGGTTCGAGACCGTTTCAACTGGCATCGAAATGGATTGCCGGTCGATGCCATGACCGCTTATCTCGAACAGTGGCGTTCCAGATTCAATCTGTTTGATCCTGATGTTCCGTTCATGCAGGTATCGGCTTTGTCATTGGCCGATGAGACGCGCGACAAATTGAAACCCTGGACGCAGATCGATTTAGCCGGCGCAAGCGGAAATGCCCCAATCGTGTTCGATCATGCATGCGATCTGACGCCGACGGCCATTGCTCCTGCAGATGCGGTCAATTTGCTTTTGGAGTATCAGGCATTTGTGCCTGGCGGACTGGTCAAGGTATTTCGCTCGTCGGATAAGGCCGGGCCGTTGGCTAACACGGCGGCTGTTATTCCAGTGGGCTCAATGCTCTGGCAGACACTGTGTCTGAGTTTGCATGCTCCGGCGGTGGGTGCAGAGACTAATGATCTGCCTTGCTGGGAGCGACCGGCGCCGACTATCGAAGATTTGTCGGCATCTCCAGCGCTCGCCACGGGATCCAATGATCGTTATACGCACGTATCCCGCTCGGTCCTTTTACTTCGTGATCCTGATGGTTGCGTCCGCTGGCTGCGTTTCGGTGCCGGCCTGGCATTGGATGAGGATATTCAGGCCCCGGATCCCATGGCGGCGTACCGATGTGGCACCCAGGGATTGGTTCGCCTGACTTTTACTGAAGGTCGTGCACTATGGCGAGATCTCGCTGCATTGCTTCCTGCCGCAGGTGCTGAAGGGGGGAAAGCCCCTTCTGTGCTCGAATATGCAGCGGCCCTGCATGCTGAGGCGCCGATTGGTAGCTCGTATCAACACGTGTGGGTGGCCGGCTTGGCCAGTGATCAGGCCAAGCTCTTGCGTTGGCGCCTGGAGCATATCGTCCTGCCAGAGAAGTTGTTGCTGAACGCGGCGGATGTACAGGACTTTCTTGATTTTGTGCGGGTTGCAGATGCTGTGTATGGTGCATTGCGATCGGTTGCGCTGCGTTTGATAGGCGACGCGATGCCCGAGCGCGATCCGCGCGAAGGGCGGACTGCGGTGCGCCAACGCTTTGACTCAGGGCAGTATGCCGCCGATTTCTTTTCAAGGTCTGAGCGTGCGCTGCCCGAGGTTCTGCGTTTGTTGCAAGAAGGGGAGTTGGGGCAAGCCCGCGAGCATTGGTGCCATGCTTTACAAGGCGCTGGGCGGCGCATGTGGGATATTTTGCAGAAAGGACAGGGTTTGAGGCCCATCGCGTTGCGAGAGCAGGCTCGATGGGCGCCCTATTTTTTTGGTGCCATCAACCAGCATTTGCGAGACTTTTTACCTGGGAGTCTGGAACTTGACCATGAGGAGCTAACTCATGAGTGAGCACGCGCGAGTCTTTGTCCGTCATCTGCGACGTTTGAATGGTGAGTCTGATGATGAGGTGGCGCATGGCAAGGAGGGTCGCCACCGTGATGCTGGGGCGATGGCGGTGCTGCGTCGTAGTTTGTCGTTCAGTCCAGGCGCCTATCCCAAAGCATTCCCCTATGTAGAGCCGCTCATTGCAGAGGAGGAGCATGATTTCGGTGCCCGTAGACGAGCCTATTACTTGGTAGCGGGGCTTTATGCCTTGAACCCAATCCAGTGCGATCAGCCGTTTGCCGAAGGCTTGGGCCGACTTGCTCAAAAGAAAATCCGTCAGGGTGGCTCGGCAGGTGGTATGGAGTTGCGATTAATGGCATTGCTGGGCGCGCGACCAGAGGGTGTGGCGCAATACCTGCGTCAACTGACAACGCTGCTCGCTGCTGATGGCAGGGGATGTGACCATGTTGCCTTGATTACTGATCTGTGTATTTGGATGAATGCTCACACCGACCCGGATGGGCTCGATCGAATTCGCCAGAGATGGGCGCGTCAGTTTTATCAGCTTGCTGTTTTAGTCAATGACTTATCGGCTGATCTCGTTGACGTCATTGATGCAGAATCCAGTCTGAAAGGGTAAGGGCTGCCATGAGTAAGTTTCTCGAGTTTCACGTTATCCAGAACTTTGCGCCGTCCAACCTCAACCGGGACGATACCGGGGCGCCCAAAGACGCCTTGTTCGGTGGGTGCCGTCGGGCGAGGATCAGTAGCCAGTGTCAAAAACGGGCAATGCGCGAGTATGTTCGTATCAACGAACTCTTGCCCGTTGAACATTGGGGGGTCCGCACGAGGCGGCTGAAAAAATTATTACTGGAAAAACTGGCGGAACGTGATGAGCAAGAGGCAGGTATTCGAATCGAGGTGGCGTTGGCCGCTGCCGGTCTGACGCTTAAAGGGGACTCCACACAATATCTCTTGTTTTTGGGAACAGGGGAGGTCACAGCGTTTTCCGAGTTGATCAAGCAGCACTGGGATGTATTGGGTGCTGCAGTCGGTTCTCCCGCAGGCTCTATGGATTCCAAAGAAACGATGAAAAAATCGAAAAAGGAGGCCAAAGCCGGCATACCGCCCGAGTTGCAAAAGCAGGCCAAGGCAATTTTCAATGGGGCCAAAGCGGTTGACGTGGCCTTGTTTGGCCGGATGCTGGCAGACTTGCCTGCGGTCAATCAGAATGCTGCTTGCCAAGTGGCCCATGCGATCAGTACTCACCAGGTAGAGCGTGAATTCGATTATTTCACCGCTGTGGATGAGGTGGCGCATGACGATGCTGGAGCCGGCATGATCGGCCACGTGGAGTTCAACTCGGCCACCTTATATCGCTATGCAGTACTGGATATTGGACGATTGCTCGCTAACCTGCAAGGGGACCGTGAACTCCTGTTGGCCGCGGTTCATGCCTACACACAAGCGGTCACCAGGGCGATCCCCACCGGTAAACAAAACAGCTTTGCCGCGCACAATGCACCCGAGTTTGTCGGTATCTGTTTGCGCCACGGTACGCCCTTGAGCCTGGCCAATGCTTTTCAGAAGCCGGTAGCAAGCCGGCGAAGTGAAGATTCTCTGACTGAGTTGTCAGTATCTGCCTTGGCACAGTACGAGGCCAAGCAGTCTGCTGCTTACGGTGATTCCCGGGACTCCTGGTTAGGGCTCGACCTGACCGGGCGCTGGCCGGAGGGCAAAGGCGTTTCCTGTCCATCTGCGGCGACACTCGCCCGGCAAACGACTGCGCTGGTGAAAATTTCTATGGAGAAATAAGGATGGCAACTCTGCTGCTCAGACTGCAGGGGCCGCTGCAGTCTTGGGGGACAAGTAGCCGATTTGATGAGCGTGAGACGCGGTTGGAGCCATCGAAGTCTGGCGTCCTTGGCCTCGCCTGTGCCGCATTGGGGCGTGACCGTTATGAATCAGTCGACGATCTCGCGGTGCTCAGGATGGGCGTCCGTGTGGATCGGGAAGGTGTTCTCATGCGTGATTTTCAAACGGCGACTGGGGTTGCCGTTGCCGCAGATGGTCGGGCACAACGAGATCGTACTGTGGTCAGTCCTAGGTTTTACCTAGCTGACGCCGTGTTTCTCGTGGGCCTGCAAGGGGATGACTTGGCTTTGCTGGATCGCATCCAGGCGGCCTGTTTGCGACCCGCATGGCCCCTATACCTGGGGCGTAAGTCATGCCCACCGTCTGAGCCGGTCTTTTTGCCTGGTGGCGTGGTGTGTCAGGAGCTGGGCGTGGCTTTGCGTAGCTGGCCCGATCTGGTTTCGCAAGCTCCGGCATCAGGGGATAGGCAAGTTTTTCTGGAGGATGATGCTGTAGGTTCGATTCGTCTCGATCAGCCAGTGGCCCCGTTTGCCGCACGCCGTTTTGGACCTCGTTTTGTCAGAACCGCAACTATTGCCGAACTTTGAGGGGATCAGCATGTATCTGAATCGGCTGTCGCTTGATTTGGGCGTGCCTGCTGTTCGTAGAGACTTAGGCAATTCATATGATATGCATCGCACCCTGAGCCGGGCATATGTTGATGCAGAAGGAAACCGGACAGCCCGTTTTCTGTGGCGGCTGGAGCCTGGTTTGTCTGGCTGCCAACCGATTGTGTTTGTGCAGTCGGAATTGCCAGGCTGCTGGGGGGCGGTAAAAGACGCATTGGCAGATGGCGTCTGTGTCGAAACCAGGCAATTTGATTTGGGGACAATGTGCGCCGAGCATCGGACATTCAGGTTTCGTCTGCTGGCGAATCCAACCGTCTCACGACTGGGCAAGCGTTGGGGCCTGGTGACGGAAGATGCGCAACTCGATTGGTTGGGTCGTCAGGCGGTACAAGCAGGCTTTGCAGTACAAACGGGGCTAGTGACGGGTAGCGATGTGCAACACGGTCAAAAGGGGAGGATTCGAATCAGTTTGCGCCGGGTGTGCTTTGACGGCATTTTGCATGTGACCAATGGGTCTGCATTGCAGCAGGCTGTTCGTGCGGGGATCGGCCCCGGCAAAGCGTTCGGTTGTGGGCTCTTGAGTCTGGCTCCTAACTAATGCTGCCGTTTCTGAGGCCGCTATCATCAATGAAAATCCCGGCTCTTGGTCACTAAGCCATCCAGCAGATGAGTCAGGTCCGCCATGTGGCCCACGATCAGGTGCTGGACGCCGCTTGCGGATTGCCAGACGCCACTGGCGCCCAGCAGTTGGGCGTTCAGCAGGGCGTCGCGGTATCGGGCGGCGATTTTGAGGCGCACGATCAGGTTGATCTGGCCGTGCTCGTCTTCCAGTGTGACGAATACGACACCGCCGGCGGTACGTGGCTGTTGCCGACCGGTGACGATGCCTGCCGCGCGCACCAACCGGCGGTTGGGTTGCCGGCGCAGTTGCGTCGATGGCACAAAGCGCAGCGCGTCAGCGCCGGCCAGTACATCCAGGTCGTGGCGATCCAGCTCAGCGCGCCGGGCGAGGTCGGCGGTTGAGGGAAAGGGCCGTGCACCACGTGCAGCTTCGATCCGCCCGGCAGCGGCGGGGCGCATGCCTTTGATCTGGTTCATCCCCAGGAGTACGGCGGGGCGGGTGTTGTCCACGGGTTCCAATGTGGCGTTCCATGAACTCTTCATAATATCTACATTCAGGACGCGCACACCGTGGCGCCTGGCATCCTGAACCAGGGTGGAGGGGCTGTAGAAGCCCATGGGCCGGCTGTTCAGCATGGCGGCCAGGAATGCCTCGGGTTCGTGGCGTTTCAGCCAGCAACTGGCGTAGGCGAGCAGGGCGAAGCTGGCCGCGTGGCTTTCGGGGAAACCATATTCCCCGAAGCCCTGAATTTGTCTGAAGATCTGCTCGGCAAATGCCGGGTCATATCCGCCGCGAGTCATCCCGTCGATCATTTTGTCGTGAAATTTTTCCAGCCCGCCCTTGCGTTTCCATGCGGCCATGGATCGGCGCAGTTCATCGGCTTCCCCTGCGGTGAAGCCTGCGGCCAGGATGGCGACCTGCATGACCTGTTCCTGAAAGATCGGCACACCCAGGGTGCGTTCCAGGGCCTTGCGGACGTCTTCGCTGGGGTAGGTGACGGGCTCCAGGCCCTGGCGGCGCTGCAGGTAGGGGTGGACCATGTCGCCCTGGATCGGCCCGTGTCGCGCCGAGCACTTTTTGTACGATAGCTGATGACGACCGCTGTCAGGGCCGCGCAGTCACGTCCATATTTATTGTAGATATATTGGATTACCTCTTCGCGTCGTTGGTGCTCGAAGTCCATGTCGATGTCGGGGGGCTCGTTGCGTTCCCTGCTGATGAATCGCCCGAACAGGGTGTTGCCGCGCTCCGGGTCGACCGCAGTGATGCCCAGGCAATAACACACCGCGCTGTTCGCAGCGGATCCCCGGCCCTGACACAAAATGCCCTGGTTACGGGCGAACTGGACGATGTCGTAGACGGTCAGAAAATAGGGTTCGTACTTCAGTTCCTCGATCAGTGCCAGTTCGTCGTCGAGCTGGGTGTGGACATTGGGCGGGATGGTGGCACCAAAGCGCCGGTGTGCGCCCAGGAAGGTTTCCTGCCGCAGGTATGTGGTGGGCGACATCCCCGGCGGGCAGATTTCATCGGGGTATTCGTATTTCAACTCGTCCAGATTGAATGGGCATTGTGCGGCCACCTCGATGGTGCCCTCTAGTGCGTCACGTGGATATAGATTGGCCAGGCGCAGCCGTGACCTCAGGTGTTGTTCGGCGTTCGAGGCGCGCGCGAATCCGCAGGTGGCGATTGGGGTGCCCAGGCGGGTTGCGGCCAGGGTGTCGTGCAGGGGTTTGCGTGAACGCAGATGCATTTCGACCTGACCGGTTGCAATGATGGTCATGCCCAGTTGATGGGCCACGGCTGTGACAGTGGCTGCATGCCGGGTGTCCTGTGCGTGGTGCAGGCGGGTCAGGCTCATCCGGCAGCGGTCCCGGAATGTGCGCTGTGCCCAGTGCGCCTGATCGATGAGGCGTTCGGGCGAACTGTCGTATTCGGGGACCAGCAGGGCGAGGCACTCGGGCAACGAAATCATTCTGTTGAACTCGCACGATGGCACGAGCAGTTATCAGATGCTGGCTGGCACGTTCCGCTTTGTTTGTGCCAACGGCCTTGTATGCGGCGACACCGTGGCCGATGTGCGCATTCCACATAAGGGCGACGTGACCGGGCACGTCATCGAAGGCGCTTATGAGGTATTGAGCGGTTTTGAACAGGCGCAGGAATCCCGCGAAGCCATGCAGGCCATCACGCTGGACGAAGGTGAAGCCGAAATCTTCGCCCGCGCCGCGCTGGCCTTGAAGTACGACGACCCCGACAAGCCCACGCCCATCAGCGAAAGCCAGATTCTCATGCCGCGCCGGTATGACGACCGCCGCCCGGATTTGTGGATGGCGTTTAACCGAGTGCAAGAAAACCTGACTAAAGGCGGTTTGCGTGGCCGCAGCGTCAACGGTCGCCGCCAAAGCACCCGCCCGGTGCAAGGCATTGATTCCGACATTCGCCTGAACCGTTCCCTGTGGCTGCTGGCCGAGGGCATGCGCCAACTCAAAGCCTGATTCCCCTTACGAGGCAGGGGCAGGCAGCCACGTGCCGCAAGACTTGCCCGAGCGAGGCCGTCAGTACGATGTGCAACGCCTGGGCGGCGTGGCGGTGGAACTGAAATCGCCTCTGCCGATAGAGCGGCAGACTCGCGTGATCGGCGCTACCTGGCTGGATCAGCAGTTGATTGGTGGCGGCAAGGGATTGGGGGATTTGGGTTTTGGCAGTGAGGTCAAGGAAGCACTGCAACAGCGCGGCGACTTTCTGGCCGAACAGGGGCTGGCCGAGAAGCGCGGGCAGCGCGTGATCCTGGCACGTAATCTACTGGCGACGCTGCGCAACCGCGAACTGGCACGAACCGCACAGGACATTGCCGCCGATACCGGCCTGGAGCATCGTCCTGTCACGGACGGCCAGCCTGTGGCTGGCATCTATCGGCGTTCAGTCATGCTCGCAAGTGGGCGTTACGCGATGCTTGATGATGGCAAGGGCTTCAGCTTAGTGCCCTGGAAGACGGTGATCGAGCAGCGGCTGGGGCAGCGGGTCAGTGCGATGGTTCGTGGAAGCAGTGTGTCGTGGGACATTGGGCGGCATCGTGGATTGTGATGGAGTAGCCTGGTGCACCACCATATCGAGCGGGCATAGCCGAGAACTCGACTATTTTCATTTCTGACTGCAAACCTTACAAGGTCGCGCGGGACGTACTTATGTTGGCCTTCACCGAAG
>JAKDMO010000285.1 GCA_030452305.1 Alcaligenaceae bacterium
CACCGGCCCGAAGACGCAGCCTTCCTGGACACGCTGCAAACGCTGGCACAAGATAACCCGCAGTTCCGGCTGCTGACCTTCATGACTGCGCCGGATGCGCCCGGCGGCCAAGTCAAGCTGGACGGCCCGGCGATCCGCGAGGCCACGGCCGAACTGGCCGACCCGATCTATTACGTGACCGGATCCCCGGCAATGATCGAGGGCCTGACCGATACCCTGCGCGAGCAAGGGGTTGCCGACGAGGCCATCCTGAGCGAGGGCTTTTACGGCTATTGATGCCCCGAGGTGCTGCAACACGTTGCAGCACCGTGTTAGGCTTTATTGCCTTGACCATTTACCGAACCCCCCGGATCTGCACCATGCCTTCGATTCCCAGTCCTTCACCCGCTTCCTCCGATGCACTCGCGCACGGCAGGCAGCCGCTGTTTTCGCGTACACCGAACCTGGCCGAGCCCGATACGGCACGACTGCGTGCAGAACTGCGCCGCTATTTTCTGGACACTTTCGATCGCTACGAATCCCTGTTCGACTGCCTGGCCAATGAGGACGCCTACACAGTCACGCCCATCGCCCTGCGCCACCCGCTGATTTTCTATTTTGGCCACACTGCCACGTTCTTTGTGAACAAGCTGCTGCTGACCCGCATGATCGACACGCGCATTGACCAGCGCGTGGAATCAATCTTTGCCGTCGGTGTCGATGAAATGAGCTGGGACGACCTGGACGAGGCGCACTATGACTGGCCCAGCGTGGCCGAGGTGCAGGCCTATCGCGACAAGGTCCGCGCTCTGGTCACCGGGCTGATCGATCATGCGCCACTGGTTTCACCCATCGACTGGAACAACCCCTGGTGGGCCATCATCATGGGCATCGAGCACGAACGCATCCACCTGGAGACGTCTTCGGTACTGATCCGCCAGCATGCCTTGCAATATGTGCAGCCTTCGGCCGACTGGACGGCGTGTGTCGAATCGGGCGAGGCCCCGACCAATGAACTGGTGCCCGTACCGGCGGGGCGGGTTCGCGTGGGCAAGGCCTACGATTCCCCCCAATACGGATGGGACAACGAATACGGGCATCACGAGGCCGACATCGATGCGTTCGAGGCCGGCCGCTATCTGGTCAGCAACCACGAGTTCCTGGAATTCGTCGAGGCCGGCGGCTATCTGAACGCACACAATTGGGAGGAGGAAGGCCAGGCCTGGCTGTCGTACAGCCAGGCGCGCCACCCGAGTTTCTGGGTCAAGAAGACCCAAGGCTGGGCCTTGCGGCTGATGACCGAGGAAGTCCCCATGCCCTGGGACTGGCCGGTAGATGTGAATTATCACGAGGCCAAGGCCTTTTGCAACTGGAAGAAATCGGAAACCGGCCGCAGCGTGCGCCTGCCCACCGAAGACGAGTGGTACCGGCTGTATGATGCCGCGGGCCGCAGCGACGTTGTCGATCAGCCTGCCGATGCGAACATCCACCTGGATCACGGGGCCTCGGCCTGCCCGGTGAATCGTTTCCGCCACGGCGACTGGTACGACGTGGTGGGCAACGTGTGGCAATGGACCGAGACGCCGACCTACCCCTTCGAAGGCTTTGACGTCCACCCGATCTATGATGATTTCACCACCCCGACCTTCGACGGACGCCACAATCTGATCAAGGGCGGATCGTGGATATCCTGCGGCAACGAATCCGTGCGCGCCTCGCGCTATGCCTTCCGCCGCCATTTCTTTCAGCATGCGGGATTCCGCTATGTGGTTTCCGGAGATATCAAGGCCTTGCCAAGTCCCTACTATGAAACCGACCAGCAATTGTCGGAATACGCCGAGTTCCACTATGGCGACGAATATTTCGGCGTGCCGAATTTCTCGGGTGCGCTGGTTGAACTGGCCATGCGGTACCTGGCCGATAAGCCCCGGCGCACGGCACTGGACCTGGGCTGCGCATCGGGCCGCGCGACCTTCGAGCTGGCGCGTCATTTCGACCGGGTGACGGGGGTTGATTTTTCGGCCCGCTTCATCGGCCAGGGCGATCAGCTGATCAATGACGGCACCCTGCGCTACACGCTGACCGACGAAGGCGAACTGGTTTCGTACAAATCCCGCAGCCTGACCGAACTGGGCCTGGACGCGGTGAAGAACAAGGTCGCGTTCTATCAGGGCGACGCCTGCAACCTGAAGCCGCAATTCACGGGCTATGACTTCGTGTTGGCGGCCAATCTGATCGACCGCCTCTACAGCCCTGCACGCTTTCTCAGTACGATCCACACGCACCTGGCAGTGGGCGGTCTGCTGATGATTGCCTCACCCTACACATGGCTGGAGGAACACACGCCGCGCAAGGCATGGATAGGCGGATTCAAGCGCGACGGCGAAAGCTTCACCACCCTGGACGGCCTGAAGCAGGCGCTGGGCGGGCACTTCCGTCTGGTCGCCGAGCCCACCGAAGTCCCCTTTGTAATCCGCGAAACCCGGCATAAATTCCAGCACACCTTGTCGGAGGCCACCGTTTGGGAACGCATTGCATAGCCGCAC
>JAKDMO010000286.1 GCA_030452305.1 Alcaligenaceae bacterium
TCAACGAAGAGATGCTTAGCTGCATTTCGTTAACGTTCAGAGTTATCGAAACAGCGGCTGCGGCCCTGCCTTGCAACCACTGAACGCATACCTTCCTCAGTAGCAAGAGATCATATGCAACCATTGAAAGATATACGTGTTATCGAGTTCTGCAACGTCGCCGCTGGGCCGTATTGCGGCATGCTGCTCGCTGATATGGGGGCCGACGTCATCAAGGTAGAGCACCCGGACGGTGGCGATAACATGCGTGCCTGGCCGCCGATCAGCGATGGCTACAGCGAGAACTTTGCTTCGATCAATCGCAATAAGCGCTCGGTGACACTGAACCTCAAAGCCCCAGACGATCTGGCGCGCGCCCGTGCCCTGATTGACTCGGCTGACGTGGTGCTGGAGAACAATCGCCCGGGGGTTATGGAGCGTTTGGGTTTGGCGTATCGCGACGTCAGCAAGGGGCACCCTCAGCTGGTTTATTGCTCGATATCCGCATTTGGCCAAGATGGTCCGCGCTCCCGAGAAGCGGGCTATGACCTCACCCTGCAGGCCATGAGCGGCGTAATGAGTGTTACCGGCGAGCCAGCGGGTAATCCGGTCAAGTGCGGTGTGCCGCTTTCCGACTTCGCCACTGGTCTGTACGGGGCGTTTGCAATCGCTAGTGCCCTGCGCGAGGTGGCTGCAACGGGTCGGGGTGTTCATATCGATACCTCCATGCTGGGCTCGTCGCTGGCGATTAGTGCTCTGCAGACTAGTCACTATTTTGGCTCTGGCGAGGATCCAATGAAGCTGGGCTCAGCCCATCCGCGCAACGCGCCTTACGAAGCATTTCGTGTGGCTGACGGGCACGTTGCCATAGCAGCTGGAAATAACACGCTGTTCGCGCGCGCCTGTGAGGGAATCGGTCGTGAAGATCTAGTCGGTCAAACGCGTTTTTCTACAAATGTGCTCCGGGCAGAGAATCAGGCTGAGCTGAAGGCAATATTCGAGGGCGCTTTGGCGGACAAGGATGTCAACACCGTCCTTGTGACGTTTCGCGGACTGGGCGTGGCGTGTGCCCCGATCAATAGCTATTCCCAGGCTTTGGCCGATCCCCAAGTGGCGTTCATGGGGTGGGTGCGCCCGCTAACCCTGCCAGGCGGACATGAAACCAGAACGTTTGCCTCGCCGCTTCGATTCAATGGAAAAACCGCAGATTTTTATCGTTGCCCGCCGATCCTTGGCGAGCATAACGACGAGGTGTTCAGTGAACTGGCAGGGCACGCGGCACTTCGTGGACTCACCCCCAAATCTCTGTAGGAGGACGATGCCGGTCAAACAGTATTAGATGCGATTCAAACATGTTGTTTACATACAAAAAGGGAGACGGAAAAATGAATCAGAACAGATGGTTTAAATTGTCGGTGACTGCGCTGCTATCGTCGGTAATTGCCTTGGGCGCCGGAAGCGCCAGTGCCGCCAAGGATGATCAGGCGCAGTACACCAAGAGCCTGAAGATCGGCTACATCGTGAGCGTGGATAGCGAAGTCGACAAAGGGGCCAAGAAATTCAAAGAGCTGCTCGAGTCCAGTACGGGCGGTGCGGTACAGGTGAACCTGTTTCCGAACGCCCAACTTGGTGGCGAAGTGGATATGCTTAAAAGCTTGAAATCCGGTGTGGTTGATGTGGTAATCGCCGGTGATGGGATACTGGCCCCATTTCTTTCGGAGTACCAAGGGCTGGTCCTTCCATTCCTGATCAAGGATTACGACCATATGGATCGTGTCTACAACGGGGAAATCGGCCAGGAAATCAATGATATCTTGATGACGAAGGTCAACGGTCGTGTCATGGGCTTTTGGCACCGTGGTCCCAAAAGCCTGACAGCCAACAAGCCAATCACCACCCCAAAGGACCTTGAAGGCCTGAAGCTCAGGGTGGTGCCCACGCCCCTGGTCGTGGCAGCATGGAAGGCTCTTGGCGCGTCCACTACCCCCATGAATTTCGAGGAATTGTTTGTCGCGTTGCAGTTGGGCACCGTTGATGCCCAAGACAACCCTCTGGATCTGATCTACGCAGCCAATTTTTACGAGGTCCAGGATTACGTCAGTCTGACCAAGGATACATATACGCCCTGGGCATTCATCATTAATAACAAACTCTACGAGAGCTTTCCGGCTGACATCAGAGCGAAGGTTGATGATGCCTTCAAAGCAGCTGGCGAATATCAAAATGTTCTGGTCGACGAAAGCGGCGATAAGTATACCAAGCTGCTGAAAGAAAAGAATATGAAGTTCATCGAGCCGGACAGGGAACTCTTCAAGAATACACTCGCCGACAGCGGCGTGTTGGACGAGTTCAAGGGCAAGATGGCGCCGAATCTGTTTGAGCGAATCAGGGCATTGGAAAGCAACTAGCCGTTCCATACGACTGGCTGCGAACACAAAAGGATACGGGGCCGCCCCATGGGGCGGCCCCGTATCCTTTGTGCGCCCAGCATGGGCGCACTCTTGGAGGTGCAAGTCCTCCCGTAAGTTGAT
>JAKDMO010000287.1 GCA_030452305.1 Alcaligenaceae bacterium
TCCGAGGTAAACTGCAGCATGACAACCGGTACCGAAGATGCTTCCAGGCGCATAATCATGGGCGGCGAAATATCCGGCGGCAGCGCCTTGACGATCGTCTGGCTTATCGCTGTGACTTCCGCTTCTGCGCCAGGGAGGTTGGTGTGGGGCTGAAGAAAAATATTCGTGATGCTGATGCCATAGTACGCCTGGCTGACGATATCCGAGATACCTTCCACCGTCGAGGTTAAGAAGCGTTCGAAGTAAAAAGTGATACGACCCGACACATCCAGCGGCAACATGCCGGCGTAGGCCCAGACTACGGAGATCACGGGAATCTTGATAGTGGGAAAGACGTCTGTCGGCGAGTGCCGTATCGCCCTGATTCCGAATATGACGATCAGAATCGAAAGAACCACGAAGGTGTAAGGCCTGCGTAACGCAATAAGTACTATCTGATTCATACTCTATTTCCTCTTATACCTTCGGTAAAAAAATTCATTTACCTACAATACTGCATGATCATTACAACTCAAGTTTGAACGTGCGGCCCACAGCCTTGCGCCTCCAGACGGTCTGAACAGGATTATCGCCTATGCCTTGCCAAACCCAGGAGTTGATTGCCAGGCAGAATATCGCGGGAATCCGATTCGCGTTCGTTATGGGTCGCCCGATCGCCGCGTCGGCGTCTATCCCGGCGGATTGTGATGGCCAAATCGGTTGCCCGATATCGATAAGATGGACGTTACAGTGCCGGTCCCCGGTATCGAACCGTAGCTGATTGGGAAGTGTTCTGGCAATCAAGAGGAAGATGGCGCCGAAGGCTGCAGTAGCCGGATTGTTTCCCGACGCGATGGCAATCGCCGCAACGACCGAGGATATTTTTGCGATGCGTCTCCCGGTTTCGCCGACCTGAAGGGTGGAAAAGAGGGTGGGAAAGCTCTGAAGCTTACTGGTATGCTCCACGGCATAGTTAAATCCAATCTTGGCGGCCTCGTCGTCTGTCTTCCCGACAGCTCGGGGAAAAACAACTTGGCACATTGTCAGGATTTGGTTCACGTTCAGGCCGCAAGCTCCGAGGATCGTTGCCGATGCGGCCAAAGCTCCGCAGGCGATTTGCTGGGGGCGAGTGCCTGCTGCGGCCCATTGCGCCGCATTTGCCACCGCGTTCGAGATGGCCTCGCTTACGACTCGCATGTTGTCCGCATTCAGGAGTCCTACGACTCCCTCTGAGTGGTCCTTGTCGTAGTGGCTGACGAGAATGTGATCGAGGGGGTAACCGTAACCTCTGAGGATGGGATCGATAAAGTTGTGGACTATCTCCGCATACCCGAGTAGCCCGCCATCGATCAATATCGTCCGGTGTCGTCCGGCTGCCACGTCTGCCGCGACAACGAGCGTACTTTCTCCCTGCTCGACGTCAATCGTATGGATGGTGAGTTGCGGGCCCATAAGCTTCCAGGTTTTCCCTTCCAGGACAAACAAGTAATTCGCACACCGAGAGCAGTTAGCTGCGTGCCATCACGCTGCCACGGTTCTGATAGACTGACGATCATGAAGTGCGAATGATCGATTCATCGGTCAAACGCGACACTTCCGCAGTAGCTTTTCTTCAACTGATCAGCGCAGGTTTAAATTACCACGCCCCTTGTCAGGGGAATATGATGTATTGGTGGTAATTTTGTGAATATTGTCAAGGGAATATGAGGTATTGGTGGTCATTTTGTGAATACTGCGGCCTGAATCATTCAAGAAGCGTTGGTGGCTGTAGCGCTCCGTATGAAACGGGAAGTGCTAACCGAAGCGCAGGTTTCTGCTCTGGAGAAGAAGCAGGACGGTTTGTCTTTCACCACTGGAAACGCTCATGCTTTTATCACCGGTCCCAAGGGATGGGTATGAGAAACCTTGGTACTTTAGGCGGTGTGGGCAGCGCAAGCCGAGATATCAACGATACGGGGCAGGTCCTGGGTTGTCACCAGCGGATGTAAACTGGCACAGTGCAGCCATACTGCACAAGAGGTGAGGGAAGGCCCCCTCGGAGCCGGCGTGCAGGCGCAGGCTCCAAACCACCGGCTGCTGCTGCGCTCAAGAGGCGTGGTGGTGAACCAGCCAGCCAGCCAGGAAAAGGCCGGGCGCAACCTGGTCAGGTAAGGATCGTGAAGTCGAACCCCAGCGCGGCTTCCACCTTACCGCAACAGGCTTCCTTTGTGTTTCTTTCAAACGTCTTGCGGCCTTCAGGCCGATTACTTCGCTAACCATTTGGAGGCTATTTAACATAATATACATTATGAGCAAATTAAAAATAGCAACTGCGGGAGGTCGCTCCGTTGGATGGTCCCGTCTCAGGATGAAATTCGTTTTGTGGAAACCGACTTCAGCCTCGATCGTGTCGTGTTAACCTGGACGTTTCATAGATTACCGCGCGCCCTTGCCGGTTTTTTGTTCTGTATGGAAATTTTGCTCAGTCGGGCGTATGAATAACTACGCCACTCCCTCACAAAATCCCCC
>JAKDMO010000089.1 GCA_030452305.1 Alcaligenaceae bacterium
ATACTTAGAAGTATAATATCATTACTAGACACTTTCAAATCATACTTTTTCAATACATTGGAGCGGACTATGGCCAGGGTCCTTATCGCAAATCGCGGAGAAATTGCTTGTCGCATCATGCGTAGTTGTCATGATCTTGGAATGGAAACAATTGCAGTTCATTCGCCGATTGACGCATCGGCACTGCATGTCAAAATGGCCGACTACGCGGTTGAGTTGCCCTCGAATCGTGTGCGTATGAGCTACGCCAATGTGCAAGCGCTGCTGCTAGCCGCCGAGCAATCTGACGCCGATGCTATCCACCCTGGGTACGGGTTTTTGTCAGAGTCTGCCGAGTTCGCACGCGCGGTGATCAGCGCAGGTTACAAGTGGGTAGGCCCAGATCCCGATATCATCGGCGCAATGGGAGACAAAAATCGGGCACGCGCCATAGCTGAGCATGCTGGTGTGCCAGTGTTACGCGGCTCGGGCGCGATTGAGCAAAACACACCAGACACATACATTCTTGAACAGGCCAGCCAGACCGGTTTCCCTTTGTTGGTGAAAGCTGCGGCGGGCGGTGGCGGTATGGGTATGCAACTTGTCGACAACGAGACAGAGTTGCTAGAGGCTATAGCGAGCGTGCAAGCTCACGCCGGGCGGTTGTACGGTGATCCGTGCGTGTTCATCGAAAAATACGTCAAGCGTGCTCGACACATTGAAGTTCAGATATTCGGCTTTGGTAATGGGGATGGCATCCACCTGTTCGGCCGGGAGTGCTCCATTCAGCGGCGCTACCAGAAAGTTGTCGAGGAGAGCATTGGCAAGCATTTACCGGCAGAACGGATGGATCAGATCTACGAAGCAGCACTGCTTCTGGTCAGAGCGCAAGGGTATAGAGGAGCGGGGACCATTGAGTTTCTGTACGATGATGCCACGGAAGCGTACTACTTTTTGGAGATGAACACACGTATCCAGGTGGAGCATCCGGTATCGGAAATGATCACAGGGCTTGATATCGTTGCTTTGCAACTGAAGCAAACCATGGGCGAGCCAGTATCACTGCTTCTGAAGGAGCCAATCAAGGCTCAAGGGCATGCAATCGAGTGCCGTTTGTACGCCGAAGTGCCCCGAGCTGGCTTCAGACCTTGCCCCGGTGTAATAACTGGCTTGCGTCTTCCGGATGCGAGCGCTGAAGGCGTAAGGGTCGATTCGGGCATCGAGTCCGGCAGCACGATATCTCCATTTTACGACCCCATGATTGCCAAGATAATTACGTGGGGCAGCAGCAGACACGAAGCTCGTCAACGAATGCTGGAAGCTCTGGCCGAAGTCGACGTGACTGGGGTAGAAACCAATCTAGAGTTGTTAATAGCTATTTTGGTCAACCCTTCTTTTGTTAAAGGCGCGACCCACACCCGGTTTATGGAACAAGAAATACAAAACCTGCTGCCTACTCTCGCCACAGTCGCCTAAATACGCCCCCCCATCACTCCACCGTCACACTTTTCGCCAGATTCCTGGGCTTGTCCACGTCCGTCCCCCTCGCGCACGCGGTGTGATACGCCAGCAATTGCAGGGGAACGGTGTGCAGGATGGGGGACAGGCGGCCGTAGTGCTCGGGCATACGGATGACGTGGATGCCTTCGCTGCTGCCGATATGCGAATCGGCGTCGGCGAAAACGTAAAGTTCGCCGCCGCGGGCGTGGACTTCCTGCATATTGGATTTCAGTTTTTCCAGCAGTTCGTCGTGTGGCGCGATGGTGATGACGGGCATGGCATCGGTGACGAGGGCCAGGGGGCCGTGCTTCAGTTCGCCGGCGGGGTAGGCCTCGGCGTGGATGTAGCTGATTTCCTTCAGTTTCAGGGCGCCTTCCAGGGCAATCGGGTAGTGCATGCCGCGCCCGAGGAACAGGGCGTTTTCCTTGCCGGCGAATCGATCGGCCCAGGCCATGATTTGGGGTTCTAGCGCCAGCACGGCGCCGATGGCGACGGGCAGGTGGCGCAATGATTTCAGTTCCTGGATTTCCTGGGCCTCGTCGAGGCGGCCGTTCACCTGGGCCAGGGCCAGGGTCAACAGGTATAGCGCGGTCAACTGGGTGGTAAAGGCCTTGGTCGAGGCGACGCCGATCTCGACGCCGGCGCGTGTGATGAAGGCCAGTTTGCATTCGCGCACCATGGCGCTGGTGCCGACGTTGCAGATGGTCAGGGTTTGATCCATGCCCAGGCTGCGGGCGTGCTTCAGGGCCGCGAGGGTATCGGCGGTTTCGCCGGACTGGGATATGGTGACGACCAGGGTGCGGGGGTCGGGCACGCTGCGGCGGTAACGGTATTCGCTGGCGATTTCGACATTGACCGGGATGCCCGCAACAGCCTCGATCCAGTACCGGGCCGTCAGGCCGGCGTAGTAGCTGGTGCCGCAGGCCAGGATGAGGACTCGGTCGATTGCCTTGAACACGGAATATGCCTGATCGCCAAACAGTTCCGGGCTGATCGATTCGATGTTTTGCAGGGTGTCGCCGACTGCGCGCGGCTGCTCAAAGATTTCCTTTTGCATGTAGTGGCGATAGGGGCCGAGCTCAGCCTCGCCCGTGTGGATGTGCACGGTATGGACCTCGCGCTCGACGGGCTGCCCTTCGCGATCGACGATCCAGATGCGCGCGAGTTGCAGATCGACCACATCGCCGTCCTCCAGATAGACGATCTGGTCTGTGGTGCCGGCCAGGGCCAGTGCATCGGATGCCAGGTAGTTGCCCTGCCGGCTGCGGCCCACGACCAGGGGCGAGCCCTGGCGCGCGCCGACCACGCGGTGCGGCTCGTCCACGCAAAACACGGCGATGGCGTAGGCCCCGGTCAGGCGAGTGGTGGCCTGCTGCACGGCGGCGAACAGGTCGCCGTCGTACAGATGATCGACCAGGTGGGCGATGACTTCGGTGTCGGTCTGGCTCTCGAACACGTAGCCCGCGTCCTGCAGTTCGGCGCGCAGCGCATCGTGATTTTCGATGATGCCGTTATGCACCAGGGCGATGCGTGCGCCCCCTTTGCCGGGGCCCGAGAAATGCGGATGGGCATTGCGAGTGGCCGGTGCGCCGTGGGTCGCCCAGCGGGTGTGGGCGATGCCGGTCAGCCCCTGGACCTGATCGCGCTCGATCTGTGTGACCAGTTCGGCCACGCGTTCGGTACTGCGCACACGCTGCAGGCCGGTGCCGGTATGCACGGCCACACCGCAGGAATCATAGCCGCGGTACTCCAGGCGCTTCAGGCCTTCGAGCAGGATGGGGACAATATTGCTTTGCGCTACGGCGCCGACGATTCCACACATGGATGACCTCGATTCTTTGATTCACGGCCGCGCTGGTTGGCTGCGGCGACGTCCAGCTTGCTATTGTGGGCACCCAAGAAAGAAATAGGATTTCTATTTATTATCTTTTTTGAAATATAATTGTCCTAATGGCACAAATAGAAATTATATTTCGATTCAGCTATCAATCTATCCCTTATATTGCATCATCGTGACATCTGATCATAATTGTTTCGGGCCTGACATGTCCTGTTTGATTAGTTGTGCACTGCAATTCGGATGCATGGGCTTGTCAGGCAAGGCGCAAACCACAGCGATAGCAGTGGCTATCGCGCGGATTTGCAACGCAGCATGGCGAGTCCAGGCGCCGAAGTGAGCCCGCCATGACCGACACCCCGATCGAACTGGATGATCTGGACCGCCGCATCCTGGATCAGATGCAGCAAAACAGCGCTCTGACCAACCAGACCCTGGCCGCCCGGGTACATGCCTCGGCCCCAACCTGCCTGCGGCGCGTCAGGCGCCTGGTGGACAGCGGGCTGATCGAACGTCAGGTGGCCATCCTGAACCCGGGCATGCTGGGTGCGGGGCTGACCGCAATCATCGAAATCACACTGGATGCCCAGACCACGGACCGCCTGGACGTGTTCGAACAAGAAATGATCCGCGAACCCTCGATCACCCAGTGCTACCGGGTGTCCAGCGGCCCGGACTTCATCCTGATCGCCCAGTTGGCCGATATGGCCGCCTATCAGGAACTGGCCCACCGCGCCTTCACCAGCCACGCTCAGGTGCGCAATGTCCGCAGCTTCTTTGCCACATCACGCAGTAAATTCGACACGCGCAGCATTATTTTTTGACCATTAGGGTAATCCTGGGGTTATACTTCGGGCCACTGCATTAAACCTTGCGGCGGCATTTGGTGATTGCGCACAGCGCGTCACCCCAGCAGTCAGCTGAATTCACATCAGCGCCCATGCCGCTCGCCATCGATATCTGACCTCCTGACCTTTGCGTCGCACAGTACGCTCTACGGCTGTTGCTATTACCAGGTTGATCCGGTCGGCACGATGCTCCATCAACCTGCACAAGGCACTTTGACCCCTTGATGCACGCCTGCCATTTTTTCGATGGCAAGAGGATCTGTATGTCTTTCGAAACCCTGGGCCTCGCCCCTGTTCTGCTTTCCGCGCTGCGCGACGAAGGCTTTGACACCCCGACATCCGTTCAGGCTGCGGCCATTCCGCAAGCCCTGGCCGGACGCGACCTGATGGTCTCGTCGCAAACGGGTAGCGGCAAGACCGCCGCCTTCATGCTGCCCGCGCTCGACGCCCTGTCGCGCAATCCGCCCCAAGGCGGTCGCGGCGTGCAGGTACTGGTGCTGACCCCCACTCGTGAACTGGCCATGCAGGTGGCCGACGCCACCAGCAGCTATGGCCGCCATATTTCCGGGCTGCGCGTGGCGACCGTCGTGGGCGGCATGCCCTACGGTGCCCAGCTCAAGGCACTGGGCCGCCGGGTGGATGTATTGGTGGCCACGCCTGGCCGCCTGATCGATCACCTGCAGGCCAAGCGTGTGAACCTGTCCACCGTCCACACCCTGGTGCTGGACGAGGCCGACCGCATGCTGGACATGGGTTTCATCGAGGACATCGAAACCATCATCGCGCGTACGCCCAAAGAGCGCCAGACGCTGCTGTTTTCCGCCACGTTGGACGGCACGGTGGCCCACCTGGCCGCCAAAATGATGAACAATCCCCAGCGGATCGAGATCGCTTCGGCACAGCACAAGCACACCAACATCACGCAGCACTTGCTGTATGCCGACGACAACGCCCACAAACTGCGCCTGCTGGATCACCTGCTGCGCGACTCGACCCTGAATCAGGCCATCGTCTTTACCGCCACCAAGCGCGGTGCCGATTCCCTGGCCGATCACCTGTCTGACGAAGGTTTTGCCGCCGCCGCACTGCATGGCGACATGAACCAGCGCCAGCGCACCCGCACGCTGGGCATGGTGCAAAAGGGTCGCGTACGCGTCCTGGTGGCCACCGATGTCGCCGCGCGCGGCATCGACGTGCAAAGCATCAGCCACGCGTTTAACTACGACCTGCCCATGCAGGCCGAGGACTACGTCCACCGTATTGGCCGTACCGGCCGTGCAGGCAATGACGGCCAGGCGATCACGCTGGCGACGCATGCCGAACGCCATAAGGTGCGCCGTATCGAACATTTCATCGGCCAGGCCATCCCGACCGAAGTCATCGCCGGGCTGGAGCCTCAGCGTTCCGTGCGCCCGACCTATAAGGACCGCCCCAAAAAGGGCCCTCGCCCGACCACCAAGCCCGGTGCGCGCCCGTATGCAGGCAAACGCGCCGCCGCACCCCGTTCGGCCGACAGCCGCTACGCGCCGGCCGGCAAGCGCGCCGACCAGGCCGCCCCGTTCGAACGCGGTGACCGCCCCGCTCGCACCGAGTACGCCGCCAAGCCCGGATATGCGCCTCGCCCGGAACGCGGTGATCGTCCGGCTCGCAGCGACAGGCACCCGGCACCGGCCCGCGAAGGCTACGCACCGCGCCACGACCGGAGCGCCGGCGCCAAACCCGGCCGGCCCGCCAAGTCCGACTTCAAGCGCGAAGGCGGACGCCCGAGCACGCGTCGGCCCAGCTTTGCCTGATATGCTTTGGGCATGATTGAACTGCCCGACATCGCACGACCCTCCGGCTTGCCGGATCTTGACCCCGAATCCCAGGTCCACAGCCTGAGGGTTCGGGGTCAATTGCGTCAAGCCATCGAACAGGCCGGCGGCAGCCTGGCCTTCGAGGACTGGATGCAGCAGGCCCTGTATGCACCAGGCCTGGGCTACTACAGCGCCGGCAGCAGCAAGTTCAGCCACGCCGGGGACTTCACCACTGCGCCCGAACTTGATCCCATATTCGGCCAGACCCTGGCCGCACAGGTGGCACAGATCCTGGAGGCAGCCGGCAGCCCATGCGTGCTGGAATTCGGCGCAGGGTCGGGGGCGCTGGCGGCAGCACTCATCCCCGCGTTGCAGGCCCTGGGCCTTGAAATCGACTACCAGATCATCGAACTTTCGGCTGATCTGCGCGACCGCCAGCAGGCGCGCCTGGCACACCTGCAACCCGCCGTGCGCTGGCTCGACGCCCTGCCTGATTCCTTCAGTGGCTGCGTACTGGCCAACGAGGTCGTGGACGCCATGCCTGCGTGCCTGGTCACCCATGATAAGGCGGGTACGCTGCACGAGTTGGGGGTGGGCCTGAGCCCGGAAAACCGCGACGGCGACCTGCCGTTTTGCTGGACGGCGCAGCCCATGCGCGCCGGGCTTCAAGACCTGGCAGAACAGCGGATCCCGCCCCTGCCGGGCTACCGATCGGAAATCAATCGCCAGGCCGAGGCCTGGATCCGGGAAATGGGCCAGTGGCTTGTGCACGGCGCGGCCCTGCTGATCGACTACGGCTTTCCGCAGCGCGAGTACTATCACCCACAGCGGATCCACGGCACGCTGATGTGTCACTTTCGCCACCTTGCGCACGATCAGCCCCTGGTATTTGCCGGTATGCAGGACATCACCACGCACGTCGATTTCACCGCCATGGCCGATGCGGCCCTGGAGGGCGGCCTGGATGTACTGGGCTACGCCTCGCAGGCACGTTTTCTGATGAATTGCGGCCTGATCGACCATATCGGTGCCCCCAATGCCGATCCCGCCGGGCGTGCGCGACGGATGGCGGCCATCAATATGCTGACCTCAGAGGCTGAAATGGGTGAGCTGTTCAAGGTGCTGGCCATTGGCCGGGGCCTGGACGGCGGCCTGCTGGGTTTTGCGCGCGGCGATCGGCGCGACACCCTGTAGCACAGGCGAATGCGCCCTTACAGCGGTGCAATCTGGGTGAAATCGACGCGTACCGTTTGCGGCCTGCCCAGGATTTCCAGCAGCAGCGTCACCCGATCGGCCGACACGCTTTGCACCAGGGCCTGCACCCCGCTGAATGCCGGATCCTGCAGACGTACGGCCGTGCCCGGCTGATAGGGGCTGATTCCGGAAAGATCCGCCTGCCCGCGCAGATCCTCGGCCTCGTGTATGTCATCAATCAGCGCCTGCCGGATCGTTGCGGGTTGATTGCCGAACATGACCAGACGACTGACCCCAATCGTGGACCGCACGCTGGACAGGGACTGAGTCGGACGGGACGGGCGCAGAAACAGGTATCGGGGGAACATCGGCTCTGTGCCGGTCAGATCCGATTCGCCGTTCGCGGCCGTGCCCCTACGCGGCTTTTTGAAAATCTTGAACATCGGCAGGTAGGCCTCGAAGCCCTGGCGCAGCAGATTATCCAGCGCCACGGCCTCCTGGCGAGGCTTGGTGTGCGCGACATACCAGGGCAACTCGGTAGTCTGGGGGCTCATGATTGGTCCGATGAAGTCACCGGACCATTGTAGTATTGCTGCGCCCCGTGCGCGACTCAGGCCTCGGCTTGCTTGGCCGCCTCTACCGCGCCATCGGTGTCGCGCGGCGCGCCGTTAAAAAACAAATTCAGCAGTACAGCCGCCAGCGAAGTCAGCAAAATACCGGATTCGATCAGCGGATGAATGACATGCGGCATCCATTGACGGAAGTTCGGCGCCACGACCGGAATCATGCCCACGCCGATCGAGATCGCCACAATCATGGCGTTGTGTCGGTTCTTGCGGAAATCCACCCCGCCCAGAATGCGGATGCCCGTGGCCGTCACCATCCCGAACATGACCAGCCCCGCGCCGCCCAGCACCACCGTGGGTAGGGATTCGACCAGTGCGGCCAGCTTGGGCAGCAGGCCCAGAATCAGCAGGATGACGCCACCCACCACGCACACATAGCGGCTGCGTACCCCAGTGACCGCGACCAGCCCGACGTTCTGCGAAAAACTGGAATATGGGAAGGTATTGAAAATCCCGCCGATCAGAGTGCCCAGGCCATCGGTGCGCAGGCCGCGTGCCAGGTCCTTCTGTGTGACGGGCTTGCCTGTCATGTCGCTGAGGGCCAGGAACATCCCGGTGGACTCGATCAGGATCACGATCATCACGAGCACCATGGTGATGATCATGACGATATCGAACTTCGGCATCCCGAAATGAAAGGGCAGCACCACGTCCACCCAATCAGCCTTACCGACCTTTTCATACGTCATGATCCCCATCGCCGAGGTGATGACTGCGCCGACGATAATGCCGATCAGCACAGCAATATTCGACAGGAATCCGCGACAAAATTTCGCGACCAGCAGGATGGATACCAGCACGATGGCGGCAATCCCCACCCCGGTCAGGTCGGCATAGCGCGGATTGGGCACCGTGGGCATGATCGATAGCCCCTGAGGCACGGATGTCAGCGGCGAGCCAGGCGCCCCGGCAATCGCGCGCGCTTCCTGTAGCCACTCGACATAATTCGGATCAATGACCGAGGGCGCCGTCGGCCCAAAGGGGTTGCCAAAGATCCAGTTGATCCCCACCCGCATCAGGGTAATGCCGATGATCGTAATGATGGTGCCCGTGACCACAGGCGGGAAAAACCGTAATAGGCGGCTGACGTAGGGTGCAATCAGAATCGTGATGACCCCTGCGGCAATGATGGTGCCGAACAACAGTTGTGCCCCCTCGTGCCCGGGGTTGCTGTTGGCAATATGAATCATGGGCCCGACCGGCGCAAAGCTGACACCCATCATGACGGGCAGCTTGATGCCAAACCATTGTGTCGCGCCGAACGACTGGACGATCGTGGCGATCCCGCAGGCAAACAGGTCGGCTGCGATCAGCAAGGACACTTCGTGCGGATCCAGGCCCAGCGCCCGCCCGATGATCAGCGGCACGGCGACCGCACCGGCATACATGACCAATACATGCTGCAGGCCCAGGGCGGTCAACTGGCCAAACGGCAGAATCTCGTCCACAGGAGCAGTGGATGTGCTCATTTTGTGTCTCCCGATTATTGTTGTGATGCGTGCGTCAGCGCGCTGGGGAAACTGTACCGGAACTCCATGGGCAGCGGCAATATAAAAGATCAAATAGCCGCAAAGAAGGATTGATCCCGGGTTTAACCGCGCAAGTCATCAACCCAGTAGCGGGTCGAGGCGTCATGCGCGGCATCGGCGCCCCCATCGCCCGGCCCGGCTTCGAGTTCGCGCAGAATTCCCTTTGCAAGGACCTTGCCGTATTCCACGCCCCACTGGTCAAAGGGATCGATCCCCCAGATCAGGCCCTGAACGAACACCTTGTGCTCGTAGAGCGCCAGCAGCGCCCCCAGGGAATGGGGCGATAGGCGCGGCAGCACGATCAGATGATTCGGGCGGCCGCCCGCCAGCACGCGGTGTCGGGCCAGCCACTGGGCGCGTTGCGGCGGCTCGCCGGCGTCCAGCCCTTCCTGCAGGGCCTCATCCAGGGACTTCCCACGCATCAGTGCCTCGCGCTGGGCCAGGCAATTGGCGACCAGCTGCCGATGATGGCCCGGCCAGTGGTGATCGGCCCTTCGGCACAGGATGAAATCCACGGGGGCGCCGTCGCTGCCCTGATGCAGCCACTGGAAAAACGTATGCTGGGCATCGGTACCCGGCATGCCCCAGACCACTGGCCCTGTAGGCACCCCTACCGATCGACCCGCCAGGTCCACGGATTTGCCCAGGGACTCCATCTCGAGCTGCTGCACGTAGGGCACCAGATTCGCCAGTCGCGAATCATAAGGTGCGATATTCAACGACCCGTGGCCCAGCACGCTGCGATTGACTACACCGGCCAGCGCCATACGCACCGGCGCGTTCACCTCGGGCGCAGCCTTGGCGAAATGCTCGTCCATCGCGGCGGCCCCTGCCTGCATCCCGGCCAGCACATCGGACCCGACCGCCAGCGCCGTGGTCAGGCTGACCGCCGACCAGATCGAAAAACG
>JAKDMO010000012.1 GCA_030452305.1 Alcaligenaceae bacterium
GTCATCCTCGATAAACGGCATGCTGTATTTGCGTGGTCAGGCGGCTGATTACGACGGCTGGGCGGCGCAGGGCAATCCCGGCTGGGGCTGGAGCGATGTGCTGCCGCTGTTTCGTGATGTCGAGGATCATTACGCAGGCGACAGCGAATTCCATGGCGCCTCGGGCACGTGGCGGGTCGAGGCTCAGCGCCTGCGCTGGGATGTGCTTGATTCCTTTCGTCAGGCGGCGGGCGAGGCCGGGATTCCACTGATCAAGGATTTCAATCGCGGCGACAACGAGGGCTGCGCCTATTTCGAGGTCAATCAGCGCAGGGGAAGGCGCTGGAACGCCGCCAGTGCATTCCTGCACCCGGTGACCGGACGGGCCAATCTGACGGTCATGACCGGTGCCCGCGCCGAGCGCATCGCGTTCTCGGGCCGTCGCGCCACAGGTGTGGTGTTCGTGCGCGATGGCGAGCAGCATACGGCGCGCGTGCGCCGCGAATTGATTCTGTCGGGGGGCTCGATCGGCTCGGCACAGTTGCTGCAGGTCTCGGGCGTGGGCGCGGGCGCGCGCCTGCACACCTTGGGCATCCCCGTCGTCCACGACTTGCCGGGCGTAGGTGAAAACCTGCAGGATCACCTGCAATTGCGCAGCATCTATCGGGTGCAGGGCGCGCGTACACTCAACACCCTGGCCAATTCAATCTGGGGAAAGTCGTGGATGGGCCTGCAATATGCGGTGAACCGAAGCGGACCACTGTCGATGGCGCCGTCGCAGCTGGGGGCCTTCGCCCGATCCGATCCGCAGCAGCAAAGGGCAAATCTGGAATATCACGTGCAGCCGCTGTCACTGGAAAAATTCGGTGATCCCCTGCATACCTTCCCGGCCATCACGGCTGCCGTCTGCAACCTGCGCCCGAGCAGTCGTGGGTACGTGCGCATCACCTCGCCCAATGTGTCGGATGCGCCCTCGATCTTGTGCAATTACCTGCAGACGCCCGAGGATCGCACGGTAGCCGCCGACGGCCTGCGCCTGACCCGGCGTATCATGTCGCAGGCGGCGATGGCGCGCTATCAGCCCCAGGAGTACAAGCCGGGCGAGGCCATACAGACGCAGGAACAACTCGAATCCGCAGCCGCCGATGTCGGGACTACAATCTTCCATCCCGTAGGCACTTGTAAAATGGGTGCCGATCCCATGGCGGTAGTTGGCTCGGACCTGCGTGTGCACGGTATCCAGGGCTTGCGCGTCATCGATGCGTCTATCATGCCGACGATTACTTCGGGCAATACCAATTCGCCGACCATCATGATCGCCGAAAAGGGCGCACGTATGATTCTGGCCGGCGATTAAGCCCACTATCCAACCCGTTACACAAGGCTACGCATGCCCAGTCCTGTCGAGATCGTTGCAACCGTACTGTTTGCCCTGGCTGTCATCCACACATTTTCCGTGCCGTTCTTTGCGAACCTCGCCAATCGCGGGGGCCCCCATGCCGGTGTGTGGCATTTGCTTTCCGAAGTCGAGGCGGTCTTTGGTGTATGGGCCTGTGTGCTGTTCGTCTGGATTGCGCTGGCGGGGGGGCTGGGCCACGCGGTTGAGTACCTGGACACCCGCAACTTCACCGAGCCGGCCTTCGTTTTCGTCATTATGGTGGTGGCCGCCAGCCGTCCGATCATCGAACTGGTCGATCTGTGCGTGCAGGGTCTCGCGCGCCTGCTGCCGGTGAATCGTTCGGTCGCCGTATTTTTCCTGACCCTGAGTCTGGTGCCGCTTTCAGGTTCCCTGATCACCGAACCGGCCGCCATGACTCTGGCTGCCCTGATGCTGCGCGATACGATTTTCCGCCGACCGGGCCAGGACGGTTTCAAGTACCTGACGTTGGGCGTACTGTTTGTCAATATATCGATAGGCGGGGTATTGACGGCCTATGCCGCGCCCCCGGTGCTGATGGTGGCCCATACCTTTGGTTGGGATACGGCCTTCATGGCCACACATTTCGGCTGGCGCGCTGTGGTGGCGGTGCTGCTCAATGCGTTCATATTGACCATACTGTGCCACCGCTACATGCTCGACGGCAGTCTGGGCGGGCCGATTGACTACGATGCCGATGGCGATCCGGTTCCGGTCAAGACTGTGCGGCCCCGCGTGCCCTACATTGTCATGGCCGTGCATGTGTTCTTTATGGTGTGCGTGGTCATGGCCGCACATCACATGACGATCTTCATGGCCCTGCTGCTGCTGTTCATCGGTTATGTATATGCCTACAAGCACTATCAGTCGCCGTTGCTGATACGCGAAGGCCTGATGGTGGGCTTTTTTCTGGCCGGTCTGGTGGTGTTGGGCGGCATGCAGCAGTGGTGGCTGCAGGATCTGCTGGGCGGCCTTTCGCCCATCGTGCTGTACGTCGGCGCAACCGCGCTGACCGCGATCACCGACAACGCGGCGCTGACCTATCTGGGGTCGCTGGTCGAGGGCACCAGTGAACTGTGGCGCTACATGCTGGTGGCGGGCGCTGTCACGGGTGGCGGCCTGACGGTCATCGCCAATGCGCCGAATCCAGCGGGCTTCACGATCCTGAAAGGCTGCTTTTCCGGCGGTACGATCTCGCCGCTGCGCCTGTTGGGGGCGGCCAGTGTTCCCACCGCGATTGCGGCGTTCATGTTCCTGCTGCCTAATGCATTTGGCTAAAAAGGGCTAAAATCCCTTGGGGAACCTCTGAACAAGTCGAGCGGAAAGCATGCGCGCCGGTTCGGGATGGGATGCAAGGCGCAAACCACAGCGATAGCCGTAGCTATCGCGAGGATTTGCAACGCAGCAGAACGCCCGGATCCGGGGATGCAGGCGACGCGGTGACTTGTTCAGAGGTTCCCTAGTGCAGCTTGCCGCTGCCTCGGTGGCGGGCGGGGGCCGTTTGCGCCCCGGCCTCACTCGAAACAATTCCTCAGGATATTGTTGTGCCTATCTATGCTTATCGTTGCAGCGCCTGCGGTCATGCGCAGGATGTGTTGCAAAAATTGTCTGATCCCCGGCTGACCACCTGCCCTGAATGTGGTCGGGATACTTACGAAAAACAGGTCACGGCCGCCGGCTTTCGCCTGAAGGGCACCGGCTGGTACGCCACAGATTTCCGCGGCGGCAGCCCGTCTGATGGCGCCGGCCCGGCGTCGGATCACCATGACGCGCCCGCAGGGGATTCGTCCGCGTCGGCCAAGCCCGCCCCGACCAAGTCCACCCCGGCGTCAGGTGCTGGCCCGGCCTCGACGGGCAAGGCCTCGCCGACATCATCCAACACGTCTGGTTGAAGGCCGCACATCGACCGCCATGCGCTATTTCAAACGCTATTTCATCACCGGCCTGCTGATCTGGATTCCCCTGGTGATCACCATCTGGGTGGTCGTCACGTTGATCGACGCGCTGGGAAGTCTGGTGCCGACATTCCTGTCGCCTCAGGCACTGTTTGGGCGGTCGATTCCCGGTTTTGAATTCATCGTGGCCCTGCTGGTGGTTCTGGTTACGGGTCTGTTATGCGCTAATTTCATTGGTCACGCCCTATTGGTGCGCTGGGAAGGCCTGCTGGGCCGCATCCCTTTGGTCCGTTCGATCTATAACTCGGTCAAGCAGGTCAGCGACACGGTGTTTGCGCCCAACGGTCAGGCATTTCGCGAGGCGGTGCTGGTGCAGTATCCGCGCCATGGTGCCTGGACGATTGGGTTTTTGACCGGTGTGCCTTGTACCGAGGTGCAGCAGCGGCTGGCGGGCGACTACGTCAGCGTATATGTACCGACCACACCCAACCCGACCTCAGGTTTTTTTCTGATGATGCCGCGCGCCGATGTGCAGGTCCTCGACATGAGCGTCGAGGCGGCCCTGAAACACATCATTTCCATGGGCGTTGTGGCGCCGCAACCCTGAGACCCCAATTCATCTATTTACGGAGTCAGCTTTGAAGCGTACTTGCTATACCGGCGAGGTGTGTAGAGATCAACTGGACCAGACGGTCACCCTGTTTGGCTGGGTACATCGCCGCCGCGACCATGGGGGCGTGATCTTTATCGACCTGCGCGACCGTGCGGGGCTCGCCCAGATCGTGGTCGATCCCGACAATGCCAAAGCCTTTGCCGTCGCTGAACGCATCCGCAACGAATACTGCGTGAGCATCACCGGCCTGGTTCGCCTGCGTCCGGAAGGCACCAATAACCCCGATCTGCGCTCTGGTGAAATCGAAATCCTGTGCCGCGAGATCGAGATCCTGAATCCTTCGGTCACGCCGCCGTTCCAGCTCGATGACGACAATCTGTCGGAAACCACGCGCCTGACCCATCGTGTGCTGGACCTGCGGCGTCCGCAAATGCAGAATAATCTGATGTTGCGCCATCGGGTCACAATGGCCGTGCGCCGATATCTGGACGCACTGGGTTTCATCGACATCGAGACCCCGATGCTGACCAAGAGCACGCCCGAAGGCGCGCGCGACTATCTGGTGCCGTCGCGTGTGAATGCCGGTGAGTTCTTTGCCCTGCCGCAGTCCCCGCAATTATTCAAGCAGATGCTGATGGTGTCCGGCTTTGATCGCTACTACCAAATCACCAAATGCTTTCGCGACGAGGATTTGCGGGCCGACCGCCAGCCTGAATTCACACAGATCGATTGCGAGACCTCATTCCTGAACGAGGTCGAGATCCGCGAGCTCTTTGAGGGCATGATCCGCCAGGTCTTTCAGGAAGTGCTGGACGTCGCACTGCCTCAGCCATTCCCTGTGATGAGCTGGGCAGAGGCCATGCGCCGCTTCGGCTCGGACAAGCCCGATCTGCGCGTGAAGCTGGAATTCACCGACGTGGGCGATCTGATGCGCGATGTGGACTTCAAGGTTTTCTCCGGACCGGCCCAGGATCCGGCCTGCCGGGTGGCCGCCCTGTGCGTGCCGGGCGGCGCCGGCCTGCCTCGCAGCGAAATCGATGCCTACACCAAGTTCGTCGGGATCTACGGCGCGCGAGGCCTGGCCTATATCAAGGTCAATGATGCTTCGGCCATCCCCGAGGGCTTGCAGTCCCCGATTGTGAAGAACATCCATGCCGATGCGCTGCGCGCCGTGATCGAGCGCACAGGCGCCCGCGACGGCGACCTGATTTTCTTTGGCGCCGATCGTATCAAGGTCGTCAACGATGCCCTGGGTGCCCTGCGCGTCAAGCTTGGTCAAAGCGAGTTCGGGCGTAGCAACGGCCTGTTCGAAGGGGGCTGGAAGCCGCTGTGGGTCATCGATTTTCCCATGTTCGAGTACGACGAGGCCGAAGGCCGCTACACGGCCGCGCACCACCCCTTCACCAGCCCGAAGGACGGCCACGAGATGCTGCTGGAATCCGATCCCGGCAAGGCCCTGGCCAAGGCCTATGACATGGTCCTGAATGGCTGGGAAATGGGCGGCGGATCCGAGCGTATCCATCGCGCCGATATCCAGACCACGGTGTTCAGGGCCCTGAATATCGACGAGGACGAAGCCCGCGAGAAATTCGGCTTCCTGCTCGATGCCCTGCAGTATGGGGCGCCGCCGCACGGTGGCTTGGCCTTTGGTCTGGACCGGCTGGTCACCATGATGGCGGGTGCCGAGTCCATTCGCGATGTGATTGCCTTCCCCAAGACCCAGCGTGCCCAGTGCCTGCTGACTCATGCGCCCTCATCTGTGGATGAAAAGCAGTTGCGCGAACTGCATATCCGGCTGCGCCCGGTCGAGGCAAAATGAGGCCGCCGCGTGTCCGTCATACGGGTCGTCAGCTATAACATTCACAAGGGCCGCTCGGCGACGGGCAGCCGTGAATCGCTGTCGGCCCTGCGCCTGGGCTTGTACGGCCTGCGGCCCGACCTGCTGTTCCTGCAAGAGGTACAGGGCCGCAATCAGCGCCACTCCAGTCTGGATGCACAGCACGAATCCCTGGCTGCTGCGCTGCGCATGGAGGCGGCCTATGGCTGCAACGCAGTGCGCACCGGAACGGACCATGGCAATGCGCTGCTGTCGCGCTACCCCATCATCAGTTTCGAGAATCAGGATGTCTCCGACCACAGGCTGGAGCAGCGCGGCTTGCTGCACGGTATCGTGCGCGTGGACGACGCCTGTGTGCACTGCATTGTGGTGCATTTGGGGCTGTTCGCGGGTGGGCGCTCGCGCCAGGTACTGGCCCTGCTCGAGCGCATCAGGCGGGTCGTGCCCGACCACGAGCCGCTGCTGATCGCAGGGGATTTCAATGATTGGGATAATCGCCTGGCACCGCTGTTCGTCGAACAACTGGGCCTGGTCGAAGTATTTGCCGCCGCCCCGCAGGGCGTGGACGAGATCTATCGCCTGCGCAGGAAAGTGGCGCGCCTGCGCGATGCCATGCCCTGGTTCCAGAGTAGCGGCGGGCTGATGCGTTCGCCCGAATTGGGGATGAGCGGCCACGCGGCCCGGCTGACGCCGCCCCCACGAACCTTCCCGTCAGCCTTCCCGTGGTTCAGGCTGGACCGGATCTATCAGCGGGGGTTTGCGGTGCGGCGCGCGCGTGTGCTGCACGGCGCACCGTGGAAACAATTATCGGACCACGCGCCCCTGCTCGCCGAGCTGGAGCTGCCGTGATCCGGCCCTAATGCGGGGTGCAGCTGTGGGTGATTACAGCTTGTCGATCAGGTCCTTCAGCATAGCGGTTTCCGCAGCATCCAGATCGCTGAGCGGGGGGCGTACCGGGCCTGAAGGATGGCCCACCAGACGGGTGCCGGCCTTGACCATGCTGACGGCATAACCGGCCCGCCGATTGCGGATTTCCAGCAGGGGCAGGAAGAACGTGTCGAGCAGGTGATTGGTCGTCGAATGATCACCGGCGCGCACGGCTTCGTAGAATTTCATGGCCGTCGCAGGCACAAAATTGAACACGGCCGATGAGTACACCGGCACGCCCAGCGCCCGGTATGCGTGGGCAAAGACTTCGGCCGTGGGCAGGCCGCCCAGGTAGGCCAGTCGGTCGCCCAGGGTGCGGCGCACGCGCACCATGTTTTCGATATCGCCCACACCGTCCTTGAAACCAATCAAATTCGGGCACTCGGCCGCAATTTCGGCCAGCAGATCGGCCTTGATCCTGGAGTTTGCGCGGTTGTAGACGATCACGCTGATGTCCAGCGCCTTGCAGACCTCGCGGATATGGGCGGCAATGCCTTCCTGCGGCGCGTCGGTCAGGTAGTGGGGCATCAGCAGAATGCCGGCTGCGCCCAGGCGTTGGGCTTCCAGCCCGTAGGAGATTGCCAGGCGGGTCGGGCCGCCGGCGCCGGCTACGATCGGCGTGTGGCCCCGACACGTATCCACGGCCACACGCACGACGTCCGAATAGTCGTCGGGAGCCAGTGAAAAGAATTCCCCCGTGCCGCCGGCGGCGAACAGAACCCTGGCACCGTAGGGCATCAGCCATTCGAGGCGACCGCGATAGCCGTCGGGGTTGAAGCTGCCGTCTTCGTGGAAGTCGGTGACGGGGAAAGACATCAGGCCATCCGAGAGGATGTCCTTGAGTTCGTTGGGGCTCATCATGGTTCTGTTTCCTTGGTGGGAGAAGGTAAGTTATAGGTCATCGTACAACACAAAGGAGAAGCATACAAGTATTTTCTATATGTGCTGGGTATTGCGCAACACTCGGTAATTCAAGGAAATTTGCTGAATATAATGGGACTTCGAGCCTGGAATTTGGCTTTGTTTCAGGCGGATGTATGATCACTATTCATGGCTGGCGGCCTCCTGTGCGCGTCGCAGGCGCTCACGGCTGTTGGCCAGGTGGGTGCGCATGGCGGCACGTGCCGCATCGGGATCCTTGCGGGCGATGGCGTTGTAGATGTCCTCATGTTCGCGGTTGACGCGATTCAGGTAGGCGGTTTGATCGTCCTCGGCCAAGGCTGCTGAATTGATGCGCGTGCGCGGGATGATGGCTTTGCCCAATTGTTTGAGGATATCGTGGAAGTAGCGGTTGCCTGTGGCGCTGGCCACCAAGAGGTGGAAGGCGATATCGGCGACTACGGCATTGCCGGTCTTTTTGCGCAGATGGTTTGCAAAGTCGTCCAAAATACCGCGCATCTGCTGCATATGTGTATCAGTTCGGCGCAGGGCGGCCAGGCCTGCGGCCTCGGTTTCGAGACTGATGCGCAGTTCCAGGATCGCCATGACATCGAGCATGGTCAGGATGTTGGCAGCGTCGATACTCAAGTTTCTTTCATTCTGGGGTTCGACCAGAAAGGTGCCGATGCCATGCCGCGTCTCGACCAGCCCGGATGCCTGCAATTTCGAGATTGCTTCGCGAATCACGGTCCGGCTGACCCCAAAGGATTCCATCAGTTCCGATTCGGTGGGGAGCTTTTCCCCCACGTGGAATTCGCCGTTTCGAATTCGCTCGGACAGTTCGGCGACCACGTTCTTTGTCAGGTTGCGTGAGCGACGGGCAGGAATCGGCGAAGTGAGCTGGCTCATGACATGAATCCAACGGAAGTGGGAAAAGAATGACATTTATGATAGCGCATTCCAGACAAAAACAAGATGTATGACGACCGGTATAAGGGTTTCCGATAGCGATTGTCATGCCATAGGTGCAGCGGTAAGATGCAGGAAACATGGCGTTTCCACCGGCTTGTGTCGATCTGTCTAACGCTAACGGCGCACCTTTATTCATACGATAACGTATGTCGAGGTGTCTTCAACGTATCTCAAGGTCTATTGTGTCTACAGAGCATCCCGGCATCAAGATTCCCCGCTGCATCCGCATGAATTCTCGCGACAATGTGGCCATTATCGTCAACGACAACGGCCTGCCTGCCGGCGCGCGGCTGGAATCGGGGCTTGTCCTGCGCGAGTTCATTCCGCAGGGGCACAAGGTCGCCCTGAGCGACTTGGCCGAAGGCGATGAGGTCCTGCGTTACGGCGTGGTGATCGGTACTGCGGCGCGCGAGCTGCCTGCAGGCAGTTGGGTGAACGAGCGCGTGCTGCGCATGCCTGAGCCGCCTTCACTGGAAGGCCTGCCGGTGAGCACGGCGGTCCCCCCGCCCGAGGCGCCGCTGGAAGGCTATACCTTTGAAGGCTATCGCAATGCCGATGGCGGCGTAGGCACACGCAATGTGTTGGGAATTTCCACGACGGTGCAGTGCGTGGTGGGGGTCGTGGAATACGCCCTCGAGCGCATCCGAAAGGAACTGCTGCCGCGCTACCCGAATGTGGATGGTGTGGTGGCCTTGGGCCATGGCTACGGTTGCGGGGTGGCGATTGACGCGCCCGGGGCCGATGTGCCGATCCGCACCCTGCGCAATATTGCGCGCAACCCGAATTTCGGCGGCGAGGTGATGCTGGTCAGTCTGGGTTGCGAAAAACTGCAGCCCGCGCGCCTGATGCCCGAGCACTTCCAGGCGCCTGCCGCGCCGGGCATTGGCCAGGACCTGGTGCGTCTGCAGGACGAGGAGCACATCGGATTCAATTCGATGATCGATTCCATTATGGCGATGGCCGATGAACATTTGCAGCGCCTGAATGCGCGCCGACGCGAAACCTGCCCGGCATCTGAACTGGTGGTGGGCATGCAGTGCGGGGGTAGTGACGCATTCTCGGGGGTGACCGCGAATCCGGCGCTGGGCTTTGCCTCTGACCTGCTGGTGCGCGCCGGCGCCACGGTCATGTTCTCTGAGGTCACCGAGGTGCGTGACGGCATCGGGCAGTTGACGGCCCGGGCCGCCACCCCCGATGTGGCGCGCGAACTGATCAGCCAGATGGATTGGTACGACCAGTACCTGAATCGCGGCCAGGCTGATCGCAGTGCGAACACCACCCCGGGCAACAAGCGCGGCGGCCTGTCCAACATCGTGGAAAAGGCGATGGGCTCTATCGTGAAATCGGGCAGTAGCGCGATACAAGGCGTGATCGGCCCGGGCGAACGCGTGCAGGGCAAGGGCCTGATCTACGCGGCCACGCCGGCGGGGGATTTCGTCTGCGGGACCCTGCAACTGGCCGCAGGCATGAACGTCCATGTGTTCACCACAGGGCGGGGCACGCCATATGGCCTGGCCGAAGTCCCGGTGATCAAGGTGGCGACGCGATCCGAACTGGCCCGACGCTGGCACGACCTGATGGACATGGATGCCGGGCGTATCGCCACGGGCGAGGCCGGTATCGAGGACATGGGTTGGGAGCTTTTCCAGCTGATTCTGGATGTGGCGAGCGGGCGGCGCACCTGGGCCGAGCACTGGGGGATTTCCAACGATCTGGTCCTGTTCAACCCCGGCCCGGTGACCTGATCTGTGCAGGATGTTTTATGTTGTCGTATGACCTGAGCGATACTGAGTTTGCCGAGTCAGGACAAATACTAGGGAATCCACCTAGATTAATCATATGACAATCGCAATAATCTTATATATCAATAATTTAATCACTTAAAGGAGACTTTTGCCCCGTATGGAAACCAGTCTGTCCGGTGAATTTCTGGTTGCATCGGTAACAGTCTGGGTTATATGATGACCCATGGAGAACATTGCAAGAAATGGGTCAAGGATTCAGCCCATGTTTCTTCATGATGATTGAATATATATCTATAACCAAGGAGACCTCATGAACGCAATCAAGAATCGCCGTATAGGCGGACGCCTGCGGGTCCTGGCGTGCGCACTGACCGCCGTCTGCGGTGTCAGCGTGGCACAAGCGGAACCCGTCGCCATCAATATCGTGGATGTGGCCGGCGATCTGGCCGTTACGCAAAAGGGCTTCGAAGCCTTCCGCGACCAGCATCCCGACCTCGTATCCAGCATCACGTTCACCACGGCACCCGCGCCGCAGTTGCCGGGCAAAATCCAGGCCATGCAGCGGGCTGGGCGGTCCGATATCGATCTGGTCCTGACCGGCACGGACGCCTTGGCCGCCGGGGTCGAGCAAGACCTATGGATCAAGCTCGTGCCGGATAACGATGCGGCCTTCAAGGACGCCATGGCAAACTACACCCCGGCCGCCGCCAATATGCAAAAGCTTGCACAGGGCTACGGAGTGGAAGTGGCCTTCATGCTTTCAGGCCCGTTTCTTGAGTACAACCCCGATAAGGTCGCGAACCCGCCCAAGACACCCGAAGCACTGCTGAAATGGTGCCAGGCCAATCCGAACCGCTTCCTCTACGCCCGCCCCGCCAACTCCGGGCCCGGCCGCACCTTCCTGATGGGCCTGCCCTATCTGCTGGGCGACAAGGATCCCTATGATCCGATCAACGGCTGGGATAAAACTTGGGACTTCCTCAAGAAGCTCAACGATTGCGTGCCCTACTATCCCGGCGGCACGACTGCGGTCATGAAGGAACTGGGCGAAGGCAGCCGCGACATGACGGTCACCGTCACCGGCTGGGACATCAACCCGCGTGCCTTGGGCATTGTGCCCGAGAACTTCAAGATCCAGGCTTTCGACAACTTCACCTGGGTCAACGACGCGCACTATATGGTGGTTCCCAAGGGCGTGTCTGAAGCCAAGCAAAAAGTTCTGTTCAAGATGATCAACTTTATGCTGCAACCGGCTCAGCAGGCATTGACCTACGACAAGGGCTATTTCTATCCCGGCCCCGTCATCGCCAATGTGCCGCTGTCCAGCGCGCCGCAGGAAAGCCAGGATGTGATCGCCAAGTACGGTCGCGACGAGTACACCACACTGGCTGAAAGCCGCCCGCACGCTGTGCCGCTGGATGCCAAGACCATGGTCGAGGCCTTCCATAAGTGGGATATCGAGGTTGGCGCTCTAAAGAAGTAATCTTTCACGCCTCACCTGCCCGGGGCGCGGGGTGCCCCGGGCATCTTCTGGATAGATATCTTTATGAAGCAGAATTTTCAACAACTGCGCCTGGATTCCGTTGGCCGCAGTTTTCCGACTGCATCGGGCCGGCCCATGGTCGCGCTGCGGGATCTGGACCTGACGATACAGCGGGGTGAGTTCGTCGCCTTGCTGGGGCCTTCGGGCTGCGGAAAGTCCACGGCGCTCAATTGCATCTCCGGCCTCATGGCGCTGACCTCGGGCGGGATCTGGCTCGACGATACGCGTATCGACGTACTGCCGTCAGAGCGCCGGGGCTTTGGCATGGTGTTTCAGAATTACGCCTTGTTCCCGCATATGTCGGTGCTCGCCAACGTGGGCTTTGGCCTGCGCATGCGCGGTATGCCCAAGGCTGAAATTGTCAAGCGTTCCAGGTCTGCGCTGGAGCTCGTCCAGCTCGTCGGCCAGGAAAACAAGCTTCCGGGCCAGCTATCCGGGGGCCAGCAGCAGCGCGTGGCCATTGCGCGCGCCATTGTGATCGAACCGCCCATCATCCTGATGGACGAGCCGCTGTCGAATCTGGATGCCAAGCTGCGCATTGAAATGCGTGCCGAGATCCGACGCATCCACACGCAACTGGATCGGGCCACTATTTATGTGACCCACGATCAGGACGAAGCCCTGTCCATGGCCGACAAGATCGTGGTCATGCGCGACGGCGTCGTTCAGCAGGTCGGCGCGCCGCGCGAAGTCTACGGCCGGCCCGCCAACCTGCATGTGGCGCGTTTCATGGGCTATCGCAATGTGCTGCCCTTTGATCTGCTTGCCCGCACCGACGATCGAGTCTCGCTGGGCCGCGATGGGGTCAAGCTGGATGGCGTGGTGGTGGGTGAACTCAGCGGGGCGGTTCGGGTCAGTGCGGCGATGCGCCCCGAAGACTTCAGCGTTGTTTCAGAATCCGGCCCCAACACCATCGAGGCCACGATCGACTCCATGGAGTTCGGCGGCCATAGCTCGCTTTTGCGCGCGAGTACGGTCGTTGGCGAAATCTATGCGCGTGTCACCGATGTGGTGAGCGTCGGTGACCGTGTGCATCTGCACATCCCGGCCGAGCGTGTACTGACTTACCCAGGAGAACAAGCATGACGACGCTGGAGGCCACCCCCACGCGTGATCTGCGCGGCTGGCTGGTGGCGCCCGCCGTCATATGTTTGTTGCTGCTATTTGTCTATCCCTTCATCTATGGGCTGGTGATCTCGCTCGAGCCCATTGACCAGCCCAGCATCTGGTACAACTACGTCAACTTCTTTACCGAGCCTACGCAGTGGGCCACGATTCTGGTCACGCTGAAGCTCGCCGTGCCCGCCACCCTGATCAATGTGGGTGTTGCCGTGCCCGTGGCCTTTGCGCTGCGCAAAAGCTCGCGTGCGCAGAAAGTCGTCACCACCCTGTTGGTGATTCCGATGACGCTGGGAACCGTGCTGGTTGCCGACGGAATGCTGAGCTATTACGGGCCGGCAGGGTGGTTTCCGCAGCTTATACACGCCTTGCATTTGTACGCCGGCGAGATACGCCTGACCCATAATTACTGGGGGGTGCTGATCGCCCTGGTGATTTCGGGCTTCCCCTTTGCCTTCCTGCTGATCCTGTCCTATATATCCGGAATCGACCCGACATTGGCCCGTGCGGCGGCCACCCTGGGCGCGAGCCCCTGGAGCCAGTTCCGGCTGATCTACCTGCCACTGCTGGTGCCTGGCCTGACCATGGCGGCAGCCCTGTGCTTTGTCGAGGCCTTTTCCGTCTTTCCATCCGCCATCCTGCTGGGTGCGCCGGCCGGGCCCACCCGTGTGGTCTCGATTGCAGCGTACGAGGCGGCTTTCGAGCAATATGATTACGGCATGGCCTCGGCCATCGCCATTGTGATGGGCTTTGTGCAGTTGCTCATCGTTTGCGGCATGTTTGCCATCCGGCGCGCCTTCTACAGCGGTCCGGCGACGGGAGGCAAGGGCTGATGAGTAAGGACACCTTGACTATGGACACGATGACGAATAGCAGGCCGCAGCGGCAGGCCGCCATGGGCACCGATGTCTGGGCCAGGCTCTGGCGGGTCACGATCTGGGTTGTGATGGGTTTCTTTCTGCTGAACGTGGTCCTCATGATCGCCACGGTAGCGGTCAACTCCGTGGGCACGCGCTGGTTTGCCACGCTGCTGCCCCAAGGCTTCACGCTTTCCTGGTATGGCCAGGCCTGGCGCGAGTTCCAACTGAGCCATGTGTTGCTCGTCACGGTCGAAGTGGTCGGTGCCGTGGTCCTGCTTTCCATCCTGCTGGGGGTCCCTGCAGCCTATGGTTTTGCGCGCGTCCGGTTCCGAGGCAAACGCCTGGCCATGCTGGTCATCCTGCTCCCCTTGATGGTGCCGCCGGTGACCTATGGTATTCCGATGGCGACCGCCATGTACCAGACCGGTGTAGGCGGTACGCTACTGGGGGTGATTCTGGCCAATCTGGTGCCGTCGCTACCCTTTGTGATCCTGGTCATGACGCCGTTCATCGAGCAGATCGACCCGGGTCTGGAATCCGCAGCACGCGTCTTTGGTGCCAATACGTTCAAGTATTTCCGTTTCGTGTTGCTGCCGCTGCTGGTGCCGGGGATGCTGGCCGCAGGGCTGCTGGTGCTGGTGCGTGCGATCGGCATGTTCGAACTCACCTTTTTTACTGCCGGGCCGGATTCACAGACCCTGGTGGTGGCCCTGTACTACGCCGTGGTTGCCTCGGGTGTGCGTGCGCCACAGTCCATCGACGCCATGGCCATGATCTATATGGTAATCACCCTGTTCTGGGTCCTGATTGCGTTGCGCTTTGTCAGCCCCACCCAGCTGGTCAGCCGTGTAAAGGAAGCCCCGCGTGATTGATGTGTCATTCGGGGCGGCAGGCCGGAAATGAGACCCGCGCTCGTCGCCTGCCCGCCAGACCGCCAGGTTCGGCTGCATTGTGGGCGGCACGAGGCAATTGTCTGCGCCGAGGCGGGGGGTCGTGTACTGCGCTGGTTTACCGGGTCGGCCTCGGGGCGCCACGACTGGCTGGTACCCGTCGACGCACAGGAATGGGCCGCCGATGCCTGGCCCAAAGGTGGGATCTTTCCCTTGGTTCCATTCTCGAATCGGATTCGTGCGGGGGCGTTCCCTGCCGATGGACGGCGCATCGGGCTGGACCTGTATCCCGGCCAGCCGCATGCCCTGCATGGTTTTGCTCAGGAAAACGCCTGGCAGGTTGTATCGCAGGAGGCCGATGAGCTTGCCATGGAATATACCCACCAGGCCGGTGTGCGTGGCTGGCCCTGGGCCTGGCAGGCGCGCCAGGACGTGCGGCTCTCGCCAGGCGGGCTGCGGCTGGTTCTGGAGGTGGTCAATCTGTCTGACACGCCCATGCCCTTGGGCCTGGGATTTCATCCCTATTTCACGGCCCAGCGGGTCAGCCTTAACGCTGCGACCAACTGGCAGCATGAACAGGAAATGGCCCTGTGCTCCCAGCCCAATACCGTGTCCACTTGGGACAAGGGCGGCGAAACCTGGACGGCGTTCCTGAGCGATTGGGACGGGCGCGCCGCGATGGATTGGGGCGATGGCACACGCCTGTATATGGACACCCATGGGTCAATGACCCATGTGGTGCTGCACAGTCCGGCCGGCCGCTATTTGTGCGTCGAGCCGGTCAGCCACGTCTGTGACGGCTTCAATCTAGAGGCTGCCGGCCATGTGGGCACAGGGGTGAGATGGCTGGCGCCCGGCCGGCGCACCCAGGTCGAACTGGATCTGGCCCTGCCCGCCAATTAGTGGGAACTCTATGCCGAAACCTCTGTCTTACCTTATGTCGTTTTCGAATTAGCACTCCGTGCGTTAGAGTGCTAACATTAACAGTCAGTCTCTAATCGAGGATCCAATCCATATGAGTCAAGCTACGCAATCGTTAACGATTGCCTCGGCCCAACTCGCCGGTGCAATCTCCAATCCCGGCGCGCTCGGCACGATTGAAGCCTATATCGGCGCCGTCAACCGCCTGCCTATGCTCAGCGCTGAACACGAAAATGCGCTGGGTCGCCGCCTGCGCGACGAATCCGATCTGGATGCCGCGCGCGAGTTGATCCTGTCGCATCTGCGTCTGGTGGTTTCGATCTCCAGGCAGTACTTGGGCTACGGCCTGCCCCACGCCGACCTGATCCAGGAAGGCAATATCGGCCTGATGAAGGCGGTCAAGCGTTTCGACCCGGATCGCGGTGTGCGTCTGGTGTCCTTTGCCGTGCACTGGATCAAGGCCGAAATCCACGAATACGTTGTACGCAACTGGCGCTTGGTAAAGGTTGCAACCACCAAGGCGCAACGCAAGCTCTTTTTCAATCTGCGCCGCATGCGCCCGGACGGCCAGACGCTGGATCCCACACAGGTCGAAGAGATCGCCGAAACCCTGAATGTGCGTCCCCAGGATGTGTCCGAAATGGAAGTGCGGATGTCCGGGGGGGATTTCGCGCTCGAAGCCCCCGAAGGGGACGAGGACCGCTACGCACCGATTTCCTGGCTCGCCGACCAAGCCGAGGAACCCTCGAACGTGTTGGCCCGCCGTGCCGGCGATGCCCTGCAGGGTTCAGGGCTGGAGCAGGCGCTGCAGGGGCTTGATGAGCGCTCGCAGCACATCGTGCGCGCGCGCTGGCTGGCCGACGAAGGCGGGGCCACACTGCATGAATTGGCAGCGGAATACGGAATTTCCGCCGAGCGCGTGCGCCAGATCGAGGCGGCGGCCTTCAAGAAAATGCGGGTCGCATTGGCCGGGCAGCGTGACGCCACTGCGCCGGCCGGGGCCTGATAGATTTTGTTTCATATTGGGCCGGTACACGCTGAACTTTCACGTAGCGGACGCGACTAAGTTATATAGGCGCTGGATTGATCCCCTAGGTCATGAAGGTGGTCTTGTCGTCCGCTTCGGCTTCTCCTCTTCCCCTCCCTATTGAAGCGGATGTTTTACGGGATACCGCCAGGTATCCCTTTTTTTGGTCCTGGCCGCCCAAAGCATAAAACACTTCCTGCAATTTACGAGACACCGTCTCGGAAATTTGACCTCTCCGAACTGGCCCAGGCTTTCATGCTGCCGCCCATGCATGATATCGAAACGTATCAGGCGGAAAAGCGCGCGATGCTAACATATTAACTGACGAAGTTACGTGGAATTGCCTGTGTCTCCCGATATCACCAAACGCAACCTGCCCCAGTTATTGCTGAAGGCGCGCGAATCCTTGCTGTGCCATTTCCGGCCGATTTTGAGTCACTTTGGCTTGACCGAGCAGCAATGGCGCATCGTTCGTGAACTGGCGACGCAGGGCATGGCCGAACCCAATCAGCTCTGCGATGCCTGCGTCATCCTCAGCCCCAGCATGGTGGGTGTGTTGGCTCGTTTGCAGACCATGGGCCTTGTGGCGCGATCCAATTCACCGCATGACAAGCGACGGATTCTGATTCGCCTGACGCCCGAAGGTGAGGCCCTTTATCACCGTATTGCGCCATTGGTCGAGGAGCAATACCACTTGCTTGAGCACACGGTGGGTACTGAGTTGATCCAGGAGGCTTATGAACTGGTCGATCGCTTGCTCAGCGCACCTACGGACCAGACCCCCAGCGTGACATTGCCCGAGAAAATAGCCGATCCGGTGGGCAAATAATCATGTAAGGCGCACACCTAGGGATTTCCGCAATATGTACGAGCTAATGGTGGCGATATAGTTCATATGTTAGTGAATTTGGCTGCTATTCAAGTGGCCTCTTGCCCTTAATCGTCATAATTTCTGCGGAGACATCATGCGCCTCAAAGCAAAACACATCGCGCTATGGACGGCAGCGTTCGCGTCGGCCTCCATGCTCAGTATGGGGGCTGCACAAGCCAAGGATGACACCGTCACCTTGCGCTTCGAGCACTTCCTGCCGGCCAATTCCAACGCCCAGGTCAATGTCATCGAGCCATGGTGCGATGATCTGAACAAAGAGTCCAAGGGGCGCATTCAGTGTGAAATCTATCCCTCCATGCAATTGGGTGGCAAGCCTTCAGAGCTCAATGACATGGTTCGTCACGGTGTCGTCGATATTGTTTGGACGGCGCTGGGTTATTCCGCAGGCAGCTTCCCGCGCAGTGAAGTCCTGGAACTGCCCTTCATGCTGCCGACCGATGGCAGGGTAGCCAGCAAAATCATTTGGGATTTTGCAAACAGCTATGGCAAGGAAGACTTCGCGCCGTACAAGGTCCTTGCGGTCTATAGCGATGTCGGCGGGACGGTGCATACGACCAAAAAGGAAGTCAAGACCATAGATGACATGGCGGGCCTGCGGCTGCGGGCATCGACGCGTCTGGCGTCCCGATTCCTGGAGTCCGTCGGCGCAACACCGGTCAGCATGCCGCCTTCGCAGATTGCGGATTCATTGTCCAAGGGCGTGCTGGATGGTGCCTTGGCTGCGTGGGAAGTCGTTCCGCCCACCAAGCTGGACGAGACAACTTTCTATCACACCCAGACCGGCCAGGATCAGGCGGCCACGACCATCACGACGTTGGCGGTGCTGATGAACAAGCAACGCTTTGATGGTCTGCCTGATGACTTGAAAGCGATCATCGACAAATATAGCGGCCAGGCCCTGACCGATCGTTTTGCAATGGCGTGGCATAAGGCGACGACCAGCATCGAAGAAAAAGTATCGGCCAATCCCAAGCAAACTGTCGTGACCTGGTCCGATGATGCCTATCAGGCAATGAAAAAGAAGGCCCAATCGGTCACGGATGAATGGATGGCAAACGATAAAAACAATATCGATAAGCAGGCGCTCTATGACGGGCTGCAGACGCTCGTAAAAGAGCAGGCGCCTGCCTTCGTGCATTAATCGTCCTATCTTTGCGGCTGTGTTCGCACGGCTCAACAGCGCAGATAACACTGCGCTGTTGAGCCGGTTTCCCCCCAAGGACAATCAAACATGATCGGAAGTATCTTGCGGCGCCTGTCGATCGGCTTTGCCCTGGTGGGCGGGACGATCACACTGGCGCTTATCGCCATGTCGCTGGTCTCGCTGATTGGACGGAAAGTATTCTCTGCACCAATACCGGGCGACATCGAGATATTGGAAATGGCAATCGCGGTTGCGGTTGCGGCATTTTTGCCTCTGTGCGAGATCCGGGATAACAACATTCGCGTGGATTTGCTGTCCGGCGTGCTGCCGGACTACGTCAATCGCCTGCTGTTGACGATGTGCCATTTGCTCCTGGCGCTGGTCATGGGGTTTATTTGCTGGCGCGCCGGCATGTTTGCAATCGAAAGCTATCAACATACGGAAACCTCGACCATGTTGATGGTGCCGCTTTGGATTCCCCAGTCCTTGATGCTGCCGAGCTTTGGTTTGCTCACGCTTTGTGCTCTGTATCGGGCTGGGCGCGCCTATGCCGGCGAGCCGGCCCAGAGCGAACTTGACCATCTGGAAGGGGCCGTTGATGAGTAGTATCGAAATCGGCGTGATTGTTCTTGCGCTGCTGCTGGGCGTGCTGGCCTTGCGCGTATATGTCGGTATCGGCATGTTCCTGGCCGGGTGCCTGCTGTATCTGATCGTCAATAACGGTGACACCAATGCCTTGTTCTATACGATCAATGGCTTGGCCTATTCCCGGTTTTCCGATTATGACCTGGCAGTGATTCCACTGTTCCTCATCATGGGCCAGTTCGCGATTCATGGCGGGCTGTCCCGCGCGCTGTTTCAGGCGGCAGCGGCCTTCATCGGCCATTGGCGTGGCGGCCTAGGCATGGCGGCCATCGGCGCCTGCGCGGGGTTTGGCGCGATCTGTGGTTCGTCCCTGGCCACTGCCGCGACGATGAGCCAGGTCGCGCTCCCGGAACTGGAACGTCGCAATTATCCGCGCAAGCTGGCTGCCGGAGCCATCGCGGCGGGGGGCACGCTGGGTATTCTGATTCCACCTTCCGTTCCGCTGATTGTCTACGGTGTCCTGGTCCAGGAATCAATCGGCAAGCTGTTCGTCGCAGCAGTCATTCCCGGCATTATCGCTATGCTGGGGTATTTTCTGGTTGTAAAGATCGTGGCAACCCGGCAGATGCGGCACATCGAGCGCGCACCCCGTGCGAGCTGGGGCGTGCGCATACGCAGTCTGGCCGAAGTATCGCCGGTTGCCCTGGTGTTCGTGGTTGTGATCTATGGCATGTATGGCGGCTGGGCCAACCTGACCGAAGCCGCTTCAATCGCGGCGGCCGCCTGCGGCCTCTACGCAGTGGTGCGGGGCGGCATGCGCTGGAAGGGCTTGTACCTCAGCATCCTGGGCATGGCAGAGGCGACCGCCATGATCTATCTGGTGGTTATGGGTGCGGATCTGCTCAATAGCGGCCTTGCCCTCAGCCGCATGCCCACTGATCTGGCGCAATGGATCACCACGATGGGCCTGGCACCCTACCTCGTGCTGGCGGCGATTCTGGTGATTTATCTGTTGCTGGGTTGCGTCATGGATTCCTTGTCCATGATTTTGCTGACCATCCCGATTTTTTATCCTGTCATGATTGGCCTGCCATTTACCGGCATGACGCAAACTGATATCTCGATCTGGTTCGGGATTATTGCCCTGATGGTGGTAGAAATCGGCCTGATTACGCCGCCCGTGGGGATGAACCTGTTTATCGTTCAGAAGTTCAGCAAGGGGACGACCCTGGGTACGATCAGTCGCGGTATTGTGCCGTTCCTGTACGCTGACCTGGTCAGGGTGATCCTGTTGGCTTCCGTCCCGGCCTTGACCTTGGTGCTGCTGTCTACGAATTGACCAGCGATCCCGCGTGGATCGCAGCCGTAAAGAAAAGGCCCGAAAGCGCACGCTTCGGGCCTTTTTTCTGACGCCGAGTGTATCAGCGATATTTTTCCAGCAGCGATTTGGCAGACGTGACCATGGATATGGTGTCTACGCCAACGGCGACAAAGCGTGCGCCAAGCTCCAGGTAATGATGCGCCAGGCCTTCGTTCGTGGTGAGGATGCCGACGGCTTTGCCGTGGGATTGGACGCACTTGATGCCCTCGTCGATTGCCTTTTGCACGTCGGGATGACCTGGATTCGTCAGATGGCCCATCGAGGCAGACAAATCGGCAGGGCCAAAAAACACGCCGTCGATTCCTTCGGTGGCGGCAATGCCGTCCAGATCCTTCAGGGCAGTCGCGGATTCTACTTGTGCCAGAAGGCAGATCTCAGCGTTGGCGCGCTCCAGATAATCAGGAATTTGCTTCCACGCCGATGCCCGGGCCAGAGCCGTGCCGACCCCACGGATGCCGGCGGGTGGATAGCGTGTGGCGGCAACCAGGGCCCTGGCCTGCTCGGCCGATTCCACCATGGGGACCAGGAGGTTCTGTGCGCCAATATCCAGCAGTTGCTTGAGGATGGCTGCATCGCCCTTGACGGGGCGGACAACGGCTTGGCTTGTGTGCCCGGCCATGGCCTGCAGTTGCCCCAAGGTGGACCTCAGGTCGTTTGGGCCGTGTTCGCCATCGATCAGCAACCAGTCATAGCCGACGCTGGCAAAGATTTCGGTGACATAGGGGTCGCCGGTACCGACCCAGAAACCAATCTGTGCCGGGCCGGAACGCAGTGCTGCCTTGAAGGCATTCGTTTTCATTTCCATAGCGTTCGAATCCTGAGGGTATCAAGAAAAATGAAAGGCAATGCTGCCCAGATCACCATAGTCTGCATGCAGGGTATCGCCTTTCTGGGCGGTCACGGGGCGGGTGAATGATCCAGCCAGTATGAGATCGCCCGCATTGAGTTTTTCGCCGTAAGGCGCGATCTTGTTGGCCAGCCAGGCCACACCCATGGCCGGGTGGCCCAGTACACCGGCCGCCAGCCCTGTTTCCTCGATCACGCCGTTGCGCAGCAGGATGGCGCCGGTTCGTCGTAGATCAATCGCGTCCGGCCGCGTGGGGGACCCGCCCGTCACAATACCTGCGTTGGCGGCAAAGTCGGAAATCGTATCGTAGACTTTACGAGGTTTGCCGGTTTCGCGATCGAATTGTTCGATACGGGCGTCAATGATCTCAAGTGCCGGCGTCACAAATTCCGTGGCGCGCAGGACATCGAATATCGTGACGCCCGGGCCTTCCAGGTCCCGGTTCAGGATGAATGCAAGTTCGACTTCGACGCGCGGTTTGATGAAATGCTCGATGGCGATATCACCGTTTTGCTCGAAGAACATGTCGTCCATAAGGGGGGCATAGTCGGGCTCGGTGATCTGTGAGGCCAGCTGCATGGCCCGTGAGGTCAGCCCGATTTTGCGGCCGCGAATGGCTCGGCCGTCGGCCAGTTCCAGCTTGACCCAGGCGCTCTGGATGGCGTAACCGTCTTCGATGGCGATGTCCGGAAAGCGACCGGAAAAATGGCGTACTTGTGTACGGGCTTTTCGGGCCTGGTACAACTCGTGGGCAAGACTATCGATAGTTTCCTGGGGGAGCACGTTCAATCCTTCTTTAACAGGCGATGCAGATTGTTCTGTTTCCAGGTCCCGGGCGGGGGGAACTCGGAAATGGCGAGCGAAAGTGAGAGCCCCCGGTGCTCGAACAGGTCGGCAAAGTGCTTGCTGACGGCCTCAAACAGGTGGTCCCCGGTGGATTTCAGCTCTGTGGGCGTGCGGCCGGGGCCAATACGCAGTGTGGTGTGCACGAAACCCGCATCCGGAATCTGGTCTGCCGCAATGCAGTAGTCCTCGTAGGGAATTGCGCGCACCCGTATGCCGCCGGTTGGATAGATTTGCTTTCCATCCGCCGTTTTTTCGGCGATCAGTACTTCAGACAGGCGCCGCATCAAAACGGGCATGTCTGCCTGGTCACGCAAATTTCCGCTGTATTCAATCGTCAGGTGAGGCATGATCAGCCTTCCGTTTGTGGCAATGGCACGACCGGGAAAATCGCGTTGATCTGCCCGGTTCCGGAACTGCCGAAATAAGGTGTCACCACCTCGACACCCTGGTCGTAGTGCTTGCCACCCATGGCGCCAAGCAACATGGCCGTGTCGTGCATGTCGCCTTCACCCCAACATTTCTCGGCGTACATGGGCAACATATCGTGAAAGACTTCCCATTCGCCCTGTTCCCATAACTCGATCACCCGTCGGTCGACCTGTTCGAGAAAGGGATCCCAGACCTTGTGCAGGTATTGATCCGCCAGGCCGTTCTGGCTGAAGTGGTGAGAGAGCGAACCGCTGGCCAGGATAGCGACTGTGCCATCGTAGCGATCTTCGATGGCGCGGCGCACCGCCAGACCGAAACGCTGGCTTTCACGCAAGTCGTGCCATGCGCACCAGCCGGAAATGGATACAACCTTGTAGTGCTTGTCTGGGTTCATGTAGCGCATCGGCACCAGGGTTCCATATTCGAGATCCAGCGATGTATCGCTATGGGCCCTCGTGGCGACCCCCATCTCGTTGGCAACATCGGCGATGGCGTGGCCCAGTTCGACGTTCCCGTCATAGGCGTAGTGCATGTCGCGGATGAAGTGCGGCAATTCGTTGCTGGTGTATGTGGCTTCGAAGTGTGGCGCGCAGTTGATGTGGTAGCCCGCATTGACCAGCCAATGCACGTCGAACACGACAATGGTGTCCACGCCCGCCTGTCTGCAGCGGCGGTCAATTTCCTTGTGGCCGTCTATCGCCGCCTGGCGGCAGCCCTTGTGCGGGCCATCCAGTTCCGACAGATACATGGAAGGTACGTGTGTGATTTTTGCGGCAAGCGCCAGTTTTCCCATGAGGATCTCCTGAAAATGGCAGGTGGTCAGACGCCCCACCGAGGGATGGGGTGGGAGCCCATCGATACACAGACGTTCTTGGGTTCCAGGAAAATCTCGTAGCTCCAGGTTCCGCCTTCACGCCCCATGCCGGATGCTTTGGTGCCGCCAAAGGGCTGGCGCAGGTCGCGCACGTTCTGGCTGTTCACGAAACACATGCCCGCTTCGATTTTGGAAGCGACCCGATGGGCTTTGCCAATGTCCTGCGTCCAGATGTAGGACGAGAGGCCGTAGCGTATGTCGTTGGCGATGCGTATGGCATCGGACTCGTCATCAAAGGGAATGATGCCGGCGACCGGGCCGAAGATCTCGTCCTGCGCGATGCTCATCTCGTTACGAACCTGCGCGAAGACCGTCGGGCGCACAAAGTTACCGTGTTGCAAGTGATCCGGCAGGTCGGGTGCATCCAGGCCACCGGTTGTGATTTCCGCGCCTTCCTTGGTCCCCAGCTCGATATAGTGGCGGACTTTGGCCAGATGGTCCCTGGAAATCATGGGGCCTATGATGGTGTTTGGATCCATCGGATCGCCCACCCGGATATTGGCGGCACGTTGGGTGAATTCCGCTACGAAACGGTCGTACATCTGGCGTTGGACAAAGATCCGCGAGCCCGCCGTGCAGCGTTCCCCATTATTGGAAAAGATCATGAAAATAGCGGCATCCATGGCGCGATCCCAGTCCGCATCGGCAAAGATCACGAACGGGCTCTTGCCCCCCAGCTCCATCGAAAATTTCTTGAGCCCGGCGTTCTGAATGATTCGTGTGCCGGTGGCCGTGCTGCCGGTAAACGAGATGGCCTTCACATCGGGGTGCTGAACCAGTGCCTCGCCGGCCTGTGGGCCAAACCCGTGCACGATGTTCAAGACCCCCGGGGGGACGCCGGCTTCCAGGGCAAGCTGACCCAGGCGTGCGGCGGTAAGCGGCGATAGCTCGCTCATTTTCAGGACGGCCGTGTTGCCGAATGCGAGGCAGGGTGCGGTCTTCCAGGTGGCCGTCATGAAGGGCACGTTCCAGGGGGAAATCAGCGCGCAGACGCCGACCGGGTGATACAGGGTGTAGTTCAGCATCACATCGTCGACAGGGTATGTCTGGCCGTTGACCTGTTGGCACATTTCAGCAAAATAATGGAAATTGTGCGCGGCACGCGGCACCAGGCCTTTGCCTGTTTGTGCAATCACTTGGCCGGTGTCCGCGGTTTCAGTATCCGCCAGTTCCGGTACGTGCTCTGTGATCAGGTCGCCCAATCGGTGCAATATGCGGGCGCGTTCTTTTTGCGGGGTGGCCGCCCATTGCGGAAAGGCCTGCTTGGCAGCCTGAACGGCGGCCTGGATTTCGTCCTGGCCACCTGACGCCACCTCTGCCAGAACTTCCTGATTGGCTGGATTGATGGTTTCAAAGGTTTGCTTGCTTTGAATTTCCCGCCCATTGATCAAGTGTGAAATCATCATGGTTCGATCTCCTGGTGTCTGTGTCGGATCAATGGGCAATACCGAAAACGTCGTCGCCTACGATATGACTGACCAGTGTTCCGATGTGCTCGATTTCGGTTGCGACCGTGTCGCCTTCCTGGACGTTGACGATGCCTTTGGGTGTTCCGGTCAGTATCACATCCCCGGCGGTCAGCGTCATGAAGCTGCTGAGGTAGGCGATCAATGTGGGTACATCGGACACCATGTCGCGGGTATTGCCTTCCTGGGTGACCTCGCCATTGACCCGCGTGTTCAGCGTCAGGCTGTTGGGGTCGGGGATATCGCATGCATCGACCAGCCAGGGGCCCAGCACCGTGCAGGTGTCGCGATTCTTGGCGCGCAGGTTGGGGCGATACCAGTTTTCCAGATAGTCGCGGATGGCATAGTCGTTTGCCACGGTGTAGCCCCCGACGTAGGCCAGGGCGTCATCTGCGGTGACGTTGCGCGCAGTTTTCCCAATCACGACGGCCAGTTCACACTCGTAATGCATGAACGTCGCATCTGCGGGCCGCCGGGTCTGACCGTTGTGGCCGATGATGGCCTGCGGGCTTTTCAGGAATGCGAGGGGTTCGGCCTGTTTGCCAAAGGAAAGCTCTTTGGCATGATCAGCGTAATTCAGGCCCAGTGCAATGACTGTGCCGACCTCGAATGGCGGTAGCCAGACGAGCTGGTCTTCTGGAACCACGCGGCCGTCGGCAAGCCTGACTGTTCCAGTGGAATGTGCAAAAGCCGTGTGGATGGCTCCGGCATAAGCGACACGTGCGCGTTTCATACGATATTCCTGGACGACTGAGTGGTGGGGATCAGAGGGGTGTCGAGGACACCCAGGCCCTCAATTTCAATGCTGACAACTTCCCCGGCCCGGACCAGAGGGGCGCCCGCCGGCACACCGGCCAACACCACGTCACCGGGGGAAAGCGTCATGAATTCCGTAATGTCATGGATCAATCTGGCGATGGGCCGGATCAGATCGGCGGTGTTGGCTTGCTGACGTACCTGGCCATCCACCCTGACCGTGATGGCCAGGCGATCCGGGTCGGCGATGTGTGCCGGGCTGCGTATCCAGGGGCCGATTGGGCAGGAACCGTCGCGTGCCTTGCAGGGAAGGGCGGGTCGGTAAAAGCTGTCGTGCGGCACGCTCAGGTCGTTGACGATGGTATATCCCGCCAGATAAGACAGGGCGTCCGATTCCGGAACCCGACATGCTGTCTGCCCAATCACCAGTCCCAGGGTGGCGCCGGCCAGCAAACCTTCGGTGCCTGCAGGTACGGCGACAGGGGCACCGTGGCCGCAATGTGTGTTGCGCGGCTTGATGTACAGGATGGGCGCCTTGGGTGGTGCCTTGTACGGATCCTGATTGACGGCATCGCCCAGTTCCTGCAGCGCACGCCTGTCATTGAGCAGGGTGCCAAACACCGTACCCTGGATGGGTTGACGCAGCTCGATGCCCTCGGCCAACAGTGCCTGCGCCGAGCTCAGCGAGATGTCTTCGGGAGCATGGTGGCGCAGGGGCCAGACCAAAGTGTCCTGGAAATTGAAGCCAAGTTCGTTCACAGTGCTACCGCCTTTTCATTGATTTCGGGTTTTCCCATGATTGACTCGAAAAACGCCCCAAGTTCCGCTGTGGCCTTCAAGGGCAAGACATGGGCCACGTATTGGTCCGGGCGCACGATCACAATGACGCCATCACGATTCAGGCCGCGCTCTTCGAAGATATCGGTGCCTGTGCCGTCCGGGCCCGCACCCGCCGCAAAGATTTTCTCGTAATCGGTGAGCCGGTGTGGCCCGATGATCGGCTTGAATACCGCCGGGACATCATTGATGTTGATGGTATCGAAACTTTGTTGATATATGACCTTGGCGTCAAGCCACGCATCGCGATCCTGGCCGGCGGGTGTGCGCACGACTGGCGAGCGCGGATCCGTTTCCAGCCAGCGGGCGAATTCGGCAAGCGCAGAGGGCCGGCCCGCTGCGGCGGTGTCCGCAAATGCATACAGGCGCCAGCGCCCGTCGGCGGGCGCCTGGTGGCCAAGATGCAGCCCATTCATGTCGCACACTCGCACAACAGTCGAGGATTTGAACCGCTTCCCAATGGGGAGGCCTGTCGCCAGATCCTGATGCTTGTCTGATCCGGTGATCATTGACGGTGTGTATTGCGTCATGAAGCCGCTGGGAAACTCGAAGGTGCGCACATAGTATTTTTCAACCGCCGTCGGGTCCTCCAACTGATCGGGAGGCGTCGCCATCAGGGTGGACCATTCACGATCAAAGTCGATCAACTGCTTTGCGATCGCCTGGCGTTCTGCCGAGTAGGTGTGCAGCAGGTGCTCGGGGCTGCGGCCTTCCAGGACATGTGCGATTTTCCAGGCGATATTGAAGCCGTCCTGCATGGAAACGTTCATGCCCTGACCGGCTTTCGCACTGTGGGTATGGCAGGCATCGCCGGTAATGAATACGCGCGGCGTCTGCGTTTCGGCAGTGTCGTCTGCCACATCGTCGAAATGGTCGGTCAGGCGGTGGGCGACCTCATAGACGCTGTGCCATGCGACCTCCTTCACATCGACCCGGTAGGGGTGGATGATTTGATTGGCTCTGGCGATGATCTCGTCAATGCTGGTGGAACGTATCGACTTGGCGTTGCTTTCGTTCAGCACGCCCAGATCCACGTACATGCGGAACAGGTATCCGCCTTCGCGCGGGATCAGCAGGATATTGCCGCCGTCCTGCGATTGGATGGCGCACTTGGTGCGGATGTCGGGGAAGTCTGTCGTGGCCAGGACGTCCATGACGCCCCATGCATGCATGGATTCGCTGCCCGCCATGACCCTGCCGATGCTTTTGCGCACCTTGCTGTGTGCACCGTCGCAGCCGATGACGTATTTGGCGTGCACGGTGCGTTCCTGGCCTTCATGCGCACTGCCTGTGCCTCGCAGATGGACCGAAACAGGATGGTCTTTTGTTCGATCGATATCCAGTCCCAGGAATTCCCAGCCAAAATCAGGCTTCATCCGCGTCGGAGTGTTGTACATGGCTTCGGCGAAATAATCCTGGATGCGTGCCTGATTGACCACCAGGTGCGGGAATTCGCTGATGTGGCAGGAATCGTCTGCGGGCAGCCCGGAGCGGATGACATTGGCGGGGTTTTTGGGATCCGGTGTCCAGAATGCCATGGCCGTGATGTGATAGCCCTCGTCAATGACGCGGTTGGCAAAGCCGAATGCCTGGAATGTCTCTACCGAGCGGGACTGTATCCCGTCGGCGTGGCCCAGCGTCAGGCGCCCCGCCCGGCGTTCAATCATGCGGGTCGTGATGTTTGGAAATTGTGCGAGCTGTGCGGCGGCGATATGGCCTGCGGGGCCGGCACCGACGATCAACACATCCATGATATCCGGCAAGGTGTCGGGCCGATCGATACCGGCCCCGGCAACTGGAGCGACCCGGGGTTCCCCCGAAATATATCCGTGGTGATGAAATTGCATGGCTTCTCTCTCTGCACAAGGGGCGTGTGGCGGCTGGATGCCCAATGTCTACGTGGTTTGGGGCAGAAATTTGACTACAAAGTATTAGCTAAGATGTTAGCAGTCTGGGTGAAAAAGGAAAATAAGGTAAACCCTAGTGTCTTTCCATACAAAAAAAAACGGTATTCTTGACCATATAGACATTACCGGGTTCCGCTCATGAAAATAGGCCTGTTGGTATTCGGCCTTTCAGGCCTGCTGGCTCTGATTTCATTCATGCCGCCGCTGGCGGGTCGCTTGCGG
>JAKDMO010000090.1 GCA_030452305.1 Alcaligenaceae bacterium
GTATCCGGATGCCCGAATTGATGGTGTTCTGGTAGAGCGCATGGTTGCGGCGGGGCTAGAGGTATTCATTGGTGCGCGTCTCGATCCCAATTATGGCCCAGTGGTACTTTTCGGCCCGGGTGGATCGGGTGTCGAGACTCGTGCAGAGCCAATTGCTGCCTTGGCCCCATTCGACTGGAATACTGCTTTTAATATGGTTGATGCCATGCTTTCCAGACGCTTGAGCAGCAGTGAAAGCGCGGAGCGTGATGCCTTGGCCGGCTGTCTGATGGCGATCGGGGGCCCGGAAGGCATGGTGATTCTAGAGCATGTTGAGGAACTCGATATCAACCCGCTTATCATATCGGGGTCGAGGGCAGTAGCTGTGGATGCGGTCGTGGGGCTAAGTGAGTTGGATCATCAATACCGTAGTGTCGGCGACATGCATAAAGAGATCGAGGCCCGCCGCGAGCGTCTATCCGGTCTGGATGCGATCTTTGATCCGAAAGCCATTGCTTTCATTGGGGCCTCAAACTCGGAAGGAAAAATCGGTAATCAGTCGATAAAGAATATGCAGGAATTCGGATATACAGGAACGATCTATCCCGTACATCCCACCGCGGATGAAATCTGCGGACTGCAAGCCTACCCCTCTGTTGAAAAAATCCCGGCTGATATTGATCGGGCCTACATCATGGTTGGCAGCAACCAGGTTCCTGATGTTCTGGCACAGTGCAAAAAAAAGGGTGTCAAGGTCGCGCAGGTGCTTACAGCGGGGTTTTCAGAATTCTCTGAGGATTCCACGGAACTCGAGCAAGCAATGATGGATCAGGTTCACGGCGGCAGCATGCGCATGATTGGCCCCAACTGCATCGGCACATTTTCCTCAAAATCAAGAATGCCCATTGGGGCCGCCCGCTACAACCCGATCGCTCCCGGCGGCATCACATTCTTTTCGCAAAGCGGAACCTATGCCGGTGATGTTGTCAGGCGGGCCCAGGTGTGGGGGCTGCCGCTTGGGCAAACGCTGTCCTGCGGAAATTGTAAGGATTTGGACATCCTCGATTATCTGCTTTATGCCGATAGTGACCCACAAGTGGACATTATTGCCTTCTATGTAGAGTCCTTGCGTGACCCTGGACTTTTTTTTCGGCAAGTTGCGTCGATGTCCAAGCCGGTCGTCATGCTGCGGGGTGGGCAAACTGAACAGGGTCTCGTTGCCGCTTCGAGTCACACTGCGGCGTTAGCCACCGATCAACTTCTTTGGGACGCCGGGCTGAGGCATTCAGGAGTCATACAAGTTTCGAATGTTGATGATTTGATGGATACGCTGTTGGTGCTGTCTGTACATGGTCGAGGTGCAGGCAGGCAGATGGCCCTGTTTGGATCTGGGGGCGGGATCAGCGTAACCGCTTCGGATGCGGCAGCCAATGCGGGTTTGTCGATTCCCTCATTGACGATATCGACCGAGGACAAACTCAGGCGCTTCGGCATTCCAGGCACCAGTGTTGCCAACCCAATAGATATCCCCGTTTGGGGCCTCAGGGACGGCGATCGTTATATATTCGAAGAGATCATCAACTTGCTGAAGGCTGATCAGAACATAGATCGGATCGTTGTATTCGTCGAGATGGGCTGGGTCATGGACTTCGCCGACAGCGATGAGGCCGGGCTAAAGATTCTGGAAAGCATTTGCGATTCCATCGGTCGAGCGCAGTCTGATGGAACTCCGTTGTCGTTGGCGTTGCGCAGCTCTGGTGATAAATGGCAGGATGATTTTCTGAGGGGCCAGCGCGAACGCTTTAGAAAGATTGGGATTTCTGTTTTTCCCTCTACTTCAAGGGCGGTTCGTGCGCAGGCGCGACTGGTTTCATTGAAAATGGAAAGTTGATCTTAAATGAAAAAAATAAATATACCCGGATCTGGGGCAGGGCAGTTCGGAAGAAAAATTGATGTGGGCGGCACATTCTCGAATCCGTTCCGTATGGCTCATAGCGGTGTCAAGACGCTGCCGGAACAGCTTGCAGAGATATTGGTTGAGATGATCATCAATGGCACCTTCGCCCAGGGGCAGAGGCTCTACGAGACCAGCCTCGCGACACAGTTTTCGGTCAGCCGCGGGCCGGTTCGCGAAGCTCTGAGGCTGCTTGAGGGCGAGGGTCTGGTTACGATGGCATCCAGAAGGGGCGCATCGGTCACCAAACTTACAGAGCGGCGGCTTGTAGATATTTTTTCCGTGCGATCGGCCCTTATGGGAATTTGCGCTGAAGAACTCGCTAAGCGCTGCGACGATGATATGCGTGCAGTGCTCAAGGAGGGTACCCGCCGACTATTCGCCGCCCATGATAGTGGGGATGTCGGGGAATACATCATCATTGTTTATCAGCTCAGCATATATATCTCGGAATCTGCTGATAATAGTCTTGCCAAGGAAATACTGTTTTCTCTCGGCCGACAGACTCTTTCACTGACACGTCAGGTTTTCGAATATGAGGAATATCGACAGATCTGGGCAAATGACTGGAAGGGTATTGCTGATGGCATATGTGCAAATGATCCGGATCGGGCCAGCCGAGCAGTGCATGCACTACTCGAAAATATCAAGATATCCACGCTTGAAATCTTCGAGAGCCAACGGCAGTGCTTGAAGAAAAAAGCGGCGGGATAGCCGTGGTTCAGTTGCCCTCTTTCACGGGAGAGGGCTATGGCGATTGGTTCATTTTGAACCAAGCCAAAATAAAAAAAGGCCGTGACCAACAGGAGATCAAGATGACGAAATTCTTTTCAAGAAGTACGCCGCGCATGCTTCCGACCGCCGTCATAGCAGCTGTTATGACGGTAGGTCTTCCACTTCATGCGGCCCACGCGGAGGATGTGGCGATTGGTGTATTTGTGCCGACTACCGGGGTGCTTTCCCCACTTGGCAACGATATGAAAAACGGTATTGAGCTGGCCGCCAAGGGTGCGAAGGTCAAAGGCCAGCCAGTCAAGCTATTTATTGAGGATACCGCAGCCAATCCAGCCAGTGGGCTGCGCAAGGCCCAGAAACTTGTTTTTGAAGACAATGTCAAGTTGCTGATTGGTGGTACCAGTAGTGCAGTGACCCTTGGCCTGGGCGCCCAAGCTGCGCGGCTGAATGTACCGATCATCACCACCAATGCCCAAGCCGTACAGATCACTGGCGAGCAGTGTAACAAGCTAGTCTTTCGAACTGTGCCGCATGACGGAAATTCCGCCAAGGGCCTTGCAGCAATGTTTGAGCAACGCAAAGACTTGCTCGCCAAGAAATGGTTTGTTGTCTACCATGATTATGCGTATGGCCTTTCAAACAAGGCGCAGTTCGCCAAAATTCCGAATATCAAAATTGCCGGCGAAGCAGGCCGACCGGTTGGAACAGCGGACTGGTCAAGTGCAATCGCTCAAATACAGTCCTCGGATGCAGATGGGGTCTATTTGGCACTGGCAGTGGGGGATGACCTGGCGTCTTTCGTGAATCAGGTCCGTGGCTACGGCATAGATTTCCCACTTCTTACGCCAGTTGGGATTCCCGACACAATGCTTCAGGCGCTCGGCGATAACGCCGTAGGGATGATGGCCGGCGGCCTGACGGCATCCTGGATGCAGGAAGATACCAATCCGAAAATCGCGCAGCTTGTGAAGGATTACTACGAGGCATACGGAATGGTTCCTGGCTATCAGGCCATCCAGGCCTACGCCGGCATGCAGTTCACACTTGCTGCGATGAACGCCGCTAAAGACCTCAGTACGGACAGTCTGGTCAAATCCCTGGAAACCGTTGCGGCCGACACCGTTGTCGGCAAGCTCAAGATCCGTGCTCAGGATCATCAGGGGATGCAGGGATCTTATGTCGCTGAGGCAGTTAAGCTCTCGGAGCCCCGGTATGGGGCGACTGTAGGCTGGAAGACGATGCTTCATTTGACATGGGATCAGATTGACCTGGGGCCGACCGCAACAGGCTGCAAAGGCCTTTGATTCAAGTGATACGGGCTGACCGGTAGAGCCGGTCGCCAAGCTTGAGTCTGGTGTGCTCTATTCGCTATAGGGGTAGATATGTCTTGGGAAAATATCATTTTTGATCGCCTTGATCCGTATATCGGCGTGGTCACTTTCAATCGGCCTAAAGTGGCTAATGCCATGAATCAGCGCATGCTGGCAGAATTGGAGGAGGTGTGCGCCGAGATCAGGCGCGATCAGGACCTTCGAGCGATCATTGTGACCGGGTCGGGGGCTGCGTTCAGTTCCGGTTTTGATCTGAAGGCCCAGGCTGCCGCCATGCCTGATGGTGTCCGGGAATGGACTCCTGTACTCGAAGCCGACTTCAACGGCATCATGTCATTCTGGCATCTGCCCATCCCGACCATTGCTGCTGTCAACGGGCCGGCCCTCGCTGGTGGCTTTGAGCTGATGATGGGCTGTGATCTGGCAATTTCAGTTCCCAGTGCTGTTTTTGGGGAGCCCGAACTCAAATTCGGTGCGGGCATCGTCGCTATGCTTCTACCATGGTTCGTGAGCCCAAAGATTGCCAAAGGCGTCATTTTTACCGGAGAGGATTCCATCTCGGCCGAGCAGGCGCTTCAGTGGGGCCTGATTAATGACATCGTGGATAGCAATGTGCTTATGGAAGAAGCCACAGGACTTGCTCGCAAGTTAGCTAAGATGGATCCAATGGTGATGCGTCGGACAAAAGCTGCCATGCATCGAACCTACGAACTCATGGGAATGCAGTCAGCGCTTCGCTCAGCCCTTGACATCGATATCATGATAGAGGGCGAGGGTACCAGTCTCAAGCGTGACTTCCTGAAAATCGTGCGTGAAGACGGGCTGGGCAAAGCCCTTGCCTGGCGCGAGGAACGAGCTGATAGGCCCCTGGGGTGAGTAATATGTCCAGCTGCATGGAACATCCTGATATTGGTTTGTCTCCGTCGCCACTTCTTTTCACGCCTTATTCGTTACGAGGCCTGGAGTTGCGCAATCGCCTGATGCTTGCACCCATGAACCAGCATGCGGCGATTGATGGCTTTGCGGACGATGGCTTGCTCGTTCATTTGGGGAAATATGCTCTTGGGGGCTTTGGGGTTGTCGCCACAGGGGCGACTGCCGTGACGCCCTCGGGCAAAATCGGTCCGGGCGATCTTGGAATCTGGTCTGATGAGCATATTCCCGGATTCAAGCGGCTTACAACCTATATTCGCAGCCATGGTGCGGCCGCCGCCCTTCAGATCTGCCACTCTGGCCGCAAAGGTTCAATTCAGCGACCGTGGCAAGGTTTCGGGCCGATAGATGAAAGCGACCTTGTACGCAATGAGCAGCCTTGGCCGCTTTGGAGCCCTACCGGCGAAGCACTTGGCCCAGGTCACGTAGCTCCACAAGCCCTTGATGAAGCAGGGATCCAGAGAATTATTGAAGATTTCGCGGCGGCGGCGGTTCGCGCGGATAGGGCGGGTTTCGATATTCTCGAAATACACGGTGGCCATGGCTATCTGATTGCGAGCTTCCTTTCGCCCGTCATCAATACGCGCTCCGACCACTATGGTGGAGATCTGTCCGGTCGAATGCGTTTCGCACTTGAGGTGGTCAAGTCAGTACGCGCTCATTGGCCTGAGCGCAAGCCGCTGTTCTTTCGAGCTTCCTGCGTTGATGGTCATCCTGCCGGTTGGAAACTCGAGGATACCGTTGTATTGGCGACCCAGTTGAAAGAGCATGGAGTGGATTTGATCGACTGCTCTTCGGGCGGGCTACGCATATCGACATCCATCGAGAACACGCAACGCAAGCCAGGGTATCAAGTGGCCTATGCCGACGAGGTCCGCCGGCGTACCGGGATTCCAACCAGTGCGGTCGGCTTGATCCTTGATGGTAGGCAGGCAGAGCGGGTTCTGCAGGAGGGAGCTGCGGATCTGGTTGCCATTGGGCGACAGGCCCTGTATGACCCATACTTTGCGCACCATGCTGCCCAGGATCTTGGTGTGGATGCTGGTTTCGATGCCTGGGATATATCTGCAGGTTGGTGGTTAGCTAAGCGGCGCCCTGGCCTAGCGGCACTGGGATTACCGGGATCGGGTGAATCGCGCATATCTAATATCTAATCAGTTTCAGGTCGTAAGGAGGTAATGATGATCAAAGCAATTCTGGTCCGGAACACTGAAGAGGGTTATAGCACTGCGCTGACGGAAGTCAGTGAGTCTGAATTGCCGGAAGGTGACGTGGCGGTGGATGTGGTCTGGTCAACGTTGAACTACAAGGATGCGCTTGCTGTGACAGGTAGGGGTAAGGTGATTCGCAGCTTCCCGATGGTGCCTGGCATCGACTTTGCCGGGGTAGTGACTGAGTCGCGGCATCCAGACTACAAGCCAGGCGATGAAGTGGTTATGACTGGTTGGGGTATGGGTGAAACCCGATGGGGCGGCTTTGCGGCGCGCGCTCGAGTCTTCGGAGATATGCTCGTCAAGCTTCCTCCACCCCTCAGCCTCCGTGATTCCATGGTGATTGGAACGGCAGGTTTGACATCAATGCTTTGCGTTCTGGCATTGGAGCGTCAGGGGGTGAAGCCGGACAGGGGGCCTGTATTGGTAACGGGGGCTACAGGAGGGGTTGGCAGCATTGCTGTAAAGATACTTGCCGGCCGAGGTTACGATGTGGTGGCGTCTACGGGCAAATCCTCCGAGCAGGCATATTTGCACGAGCTTGGCGCCAAGGAGATTATTGACCGCAATGAACTCTCCGCACCGGGTAAACCGCTCGAGAAGGAGCGCTGGGCCGCGGCTATTGACACGGTTGGGGGAAACACGCTGGCGAACGTATGTGCTTCGACACGGTATCTCGGAATCGTAGCTGCCTGTGGGCTTGTCGAGAGTATAAAGTTCCCAGCTACCGTTGCACCTTTCATACTGCGCGGAGTAACTCTGGTTGGCATAGATAGTGGTCAATGCCCCTTGCCGCTACGTGAGCAGGCCTGGTCCGCATTGGCATCGGAATTACCGAGGGATTTCTTTCAACTCATTGCTCGGGAGGTCTCTTTGGATGAGGTCTCGGGGGTGTCGGAAGAGATCCTTGCGGGAACAGTGCGTGGGCGTTTGCTGGTTAGGGTGACCTGACTCGATAAGAAATCAGATTGTCGAAGCTGTGTTGGATAGGTGATGATTATGATTACTTCGCATTCGGCTGCCACTAGCACCGTCCAGCGCATACTTATAAAGTGCCCCGGGCCCGTTTCGATAATCGCCCTCGCCCAGTTGCTGGGTACCTCTCTTTGGTTCAGCGCCAATAGCGCGGCGGGTGATCTTGTTCGGGTCTGGCACGTGGGAACTGCCGCCATCGGGGTGCTAACGGGGGCGGTGCAGTTGGGCTTTATTCTAGGCACCTTGGTGGTATCGCTAAGTGGCTATGCAGACCGTTTTCGCGCCAGCTCCATATTCGTATGCAGCGCTATTGCCGGAGCGGTTTTCAATGCGGGTTTCGCATGGCTATCGACAGGGCTGATATCGGCTGCCGTTTTCAGATTCCTTGTCGGGGTGTGTTTGGCGGGGATTTATCCTCTTGGTATGAAGCTTGTCGTCAGTTGGGCGCCGCACCGAACGGGTGCTGCGCTGGCTCAATTGGTCGGTATGCTTACGCTTGGTACTGCGTTGCCACATGGCTTGCGTTTGTTGGGAGCGGATCTGCCTTGGCAGCAGGTTATCGTTGCGTCTTCGGTACTTGCTGTGATTGGCGCAGGCCTCATTTATATATTGGGCGACGGACCACATCTGAAGCCGCCTGTATCGCGGTCCCCGACTGACAGGGTACGTGCGGGCAGTGTCATACAGGCTTTTCAGCTTCGTCCGTTTCGTGCGGCTGCATTTGGCTATTTTGGGCATATGTGGGAACTCTATGCATTCTGGACGATTGTGCCACTGTATGTTGTGCGGGCGTCTTTGGATCAGCACTTCCATTTGGGTGGAGTGTCGGGTCTATCTTTCCTGATCATTGGGTGCGGGGCTATTGGTTGTCTTTTGGGTGGAGTCGCTTCGCGTCATATTGGCAGTGCTCGTGTTGCCGCTGGTGCATTGGCACTATCCGGTCTGTGCTGTCTCGTGTTCGTTTGCGGATGGCGTGTGCTGCCATCTGAGGTATTGCTGGGGCTACTACTGGTATGGGGGGCTGCAGTGGTTGCTGATTCACCTCAGTTCTCAGCTTTGTCGGCCAGGGCCTGCGCGCCTGAGTTGATTGGTAGCGCGCTAGCCATCCAGAACTCAATCGGCTTTGCTATCACGGTTGTATCGATTGCGCTTCTCACAGGAGTATTTGAGCGTCTGGGGCTAGATTCTGCATGGCTGCTGCTGCCTGGGCCGATCATTGGCCTATGGGGGTTTTGGCCTGCACTGAAGCGGGCAGGTAACAACTCCTGATCCGGTTTTTAGGTTGAATTCGGGTCGGTTTATGATCCGGGATGCTGGGTCTCCCTTCATCTGCCAGAAAATCAAATAAAATTAACCCCTTTCGGTCGGGCCAGGCTTGATTGTCTGGTTATCGACGGCGCTGGTTCACCCAGGCGTACTCTGAAATCCAAGGGCCACTTTAGTGAATTATTTGACACAACTCGCCGCTGACCCATCCGCCTGGCTGGCGCTTGCGACACTGATTGTGATGGAAGTCGTCCTGGGCATCGATAATCTGATTTTCATTTCCATCCTGACCAACAAACTGCCCGAACAGCAGCGCAGCAAGGCCCGTCGTGTGGGCATCGCTCTGGCGTTGGTATTGCGCCTGGGTCTGCTGGGTACTGTGGCCTGGATCGTACAACTGACCGAGCCGGTGATCGAGTTGCTGGGCAAGGGTTTTTCCTGGAAGGACATGATCCTGCTGGCGGGTGGTCTGTTCCTGTTGTGGAAGGCGACCCGGGAAATTCATCATACGGTCGATCCCAGCCATGGTGAGGACATGTTCGAGGGCAAGACGGGCGGGGGCGAACTGGCGTCCATGAGTTTCGCCTCGGCAATCTTTCAGATCCTGTTGCTGGATTTGGTGTTTTCCGTCGATAGCATCATTACGGCGGTCGGGATGACCGAGCACGTGCCCATCATGGTCATCGCCGTGGTGGTAGCCGTGACGGTGATGCTGCTGGCGGCCGACCCCTTGGCAAAATTCATCAATAACAATCCCACGATCGTCATGCTGGCCCTGGGATTCCTGATCATGATCGGTATGACGCTGATTGCTGAAGGCTTTGGCACCCATGTGCCCAAGGGCTACATCTACGCAGCCATGGTGTTTTCGTCTGTGATTGAAGGCCTGAACATGATGGCGCGCCGGTCACGCGAACGTCGTCGGGCGGGCCGCTAGGCCATGGCTGATGTCCTGGTGGCCGCTTTATATAAATTCGTGCGTCTCGAAAACTACCGCGAGATGCGCGAACCGTTGCGTGCTCTGTGCGAAGCGCACGGGATCAAGGGCACGCTGCTGCTCGCGCGCGAAGGGATCAACGGGACGATTGCCGGCGAACCCGCAGCATTGCGCACCGTGCTGGCCGCCTTGCGCGACGATCCTCGTCTGGCGGATCTGGAGCATAAGGAATCATTGGCGGACGAGCCGCCGTTCTATCGGCTGAAGGTCAAGCTCAAGCGCGAGATCGTCACCATGGGCGTGCCCGATATCGATCCGGCCGGCATGGCTGGAACCTATGTGCGGCCCGAGGACTGGAACGCGTTGGTCGATGATCCCGATGTGGTGGTCGTCGATGTGCGCAACGAGTACGAGGTCGGTATCGGCAGTTTCGATTCCGCTGTTGATCCGCACACCGAACACTTCTCGGATTTTCCGCAGTGGGTACACGAGCAATCCCGCGCGGGCGGCGTATTGCATGGCAAGCCGCGTGTGGCCATGTTCTGCACCGGCGGCATCCGCTGCGAAAAATCCACCTCGTACCTGCGCAGCCAGGGTTTTGAGCAGGTCTATCACTTGCAGGGCGGGATTCTGAAGTACCTGGAAGTCGTGCCCGAGGAAGACAGCCGCTGGCATGGCGAATGTTTTGTGTTTGACGAACGGGTGGCGGTGCGCCACGGCCTGACGCTAGGGCTGCACACGTCTTGTAGGGCGTGTCGCATGCCGCTAGGCGCCGAAGACCGCGCTTCGGAA
>JAKDMO010000288.1 GCA_030452305.1 Alcaligenaceae bacterium
CTCGATCAGGCCCCGCATCCGATTGGGCCTGTTCAGCCGCTCGTTCCTGCTGCTAGCCACGCTGATGCTGGTGAGCCTGGGTGCGTGGCTGCAAGTATTTTTCAGCATGGAGGAAGGCCCTCGCGCCGCCCAGATGGCGCAGCGCGTGGTTACGGCGGTCAGCATCACGCGTTCGGCCCTGATCTACGCGCCGCCCAGCGTGCGCCCGGCACTGCTGCTGGACCTGGCCACCAAGGAAAGCCTGCGCGTGCAGCCCCGCGAACCCACTGACGTACTCGAACCGCTGCCGTCCACCAATTATTGGGACCGTGTCGCCCAGGACATCCGTCGGCATCTGGGCAGTCAGACCGTCACCATGTGGACGGTGAACAACGCCCCCGGCGTCTGGGTCAGCTTCCACATCAATCAGGATCAGTACTGGCTGGTGTTCGATCGCGAGCAACTGTTCCTGACGGCCGGCCGGGAATGGCTGGGCTGGGGGGTCACCGCCCTGCTGCTGGCCTTGGTGGGCGCGGCGATCAGCGTTCGTTTCGTCAACCAGCCGCTGGCCCAACTCGCCAAGGTCGCGCAGCAATTGGCACGCGGCGAAACCCCATCGCCGCTGCCGGACAAAGGTCCGGCGGAAATCCGGGATATGAACAACGCATTCAATCGAATGGCCCGCGATCTGCGACAGAACGAGGCGGATCGCGAAATCATGCTGGCCGGGATCTCGCACGACCTGCGCACGCCCCTGGCACGTATGCGCCTGGAAATCGAAATGAGCCACGTCAGCGATGAAGCCCGAGAAGCGATCGACGATGATTTGGCGCAGATCGATCACAGTATCGGCCAGTTGATGGAATATGCCCGCCCTGCCGGCATCGTCCCGGAAAAAGGGGTCGATGTATCGCGCGTGCTGCAGGACCTGTTCGAGCGCGAACGCTCGCACACCGAATCCCTGGGCGGGGAACTGACGGCCGACATCGAACGCACGCTGTATGCACGAATCAGCGCCAACGACCTCAGGCGGGTGGTCAGCAACCTGATCGAAAACGCGCGCCGCTATGGCCGTAGCCCGTCCGACGATCGCGTGCGCATCGAGCTGCGCGCCCGCCAATTGGGCAACATCCTGCAGATCGACGTCCAGGACCAGGGCACAGGAATTGCGCAGACCGACATCCAGCGCCTGCTGCGCCCCTTTGCGCGCGGTGAGTCGGCGCGCACAGGCGTCAGCGGCGCGGGCCTGGGCCTGGCCATCGTCGAGCGCCTGCTTGGCCAGGTCGGGGGCAAATTCCACCTGATCTCGCACCCGCCCGAAGGCCTGATCGCCCGTATCGAAATCCCCAAGATCCGGCCCAAACCAGCCAACAAGTCAATAGCGTAGAATGAGCAGGCGGGCCGCGATCGCGGCCTGGGCAGACTCTTTTGCAGATTCACAGGAGCCCCGATGAAAACCATAGGCGACAGGCTGGAAGCATTCCGGGTCACGGGCGTCAAGCCCAGCTTCAACCTCCCCGAGGAAAACGGGGTATCGGCGTTCGAAGACATCACCGAAAGCTCCTTCCCCGGAAAGTGGAAGGTCATTTACTTCTACCCCAAGGATTTCTCGGTCATCTGCCCCAGCGAAATCACCGGATTCGATAAACTGGCCGAGGCCTTCGAGGAACGCGACACCATCCTGATGGGCGGCTCGTCAGACAATGAATACGTCAAGCTCGCCTGGCGGCGGGAACACCCCGACCTGAACAAGCTGAATCACTACCAGTTCGGCGACACATCCGGATCCTTGATCGATCAACTCGGAATACGTGACAAATCCGAAGGCGTCGCCTTGCGCGCCACCTTTGTCGTCGATCCCGACAACATCATCCAGCACCTGTCGGTGAACAACTTCAACGTCGGCCGCAGTCCGAACGAAACCCTGCGCATCCTCGATGCCCTGCAGACCGAGGGCATGTGCGCCTGCGATCGGCAAATCGGCGGCGCAACGCTTTAGTCCTTATTGTCGGCAGGCGAGGCGCCCTGGATTCGGGCCAGCAACACCACAGTGCCGGCCGCGATCCCTTCACCGCGCCCGACCGGACCCAGCCCCTCGTTGGTCTTGGCCTTGATGTTGACCGCTGTCACGGGAAGCTCCAGATCCTCGGCAATATGGGCGGCCATGGCCGGGGCATGCGGGCCGATACGCGGCGCCTCGGCATGAATGGTCGCATCGATGTTGACCACCCGCCAGCCCGCATCACGGATCATGCCGGCCGCCGCGCGCAGGAATACCCGGCTGTCGGCGCCCGCCCAGCGTGGATCCCGATCAGAAAAATGGCGCCCGATATCCCCCAGGCCTGCCGCGCCCAGCACTGCGTCGGTGAGGGCGTGCAGCAGCACATCGGCATCCGAATGCCCCTGCAGACCATGTGTATGGGGAATGTGCACCCCCCCGATAATCAATGCACGCCCCTCGACCAGGACATGCACGTCGTAA
>JAKDMO010000289.1 GCA_030452305.1 Alcaligenaceae bacterium
CGGGGCGCATGGGCCTGCAGGCCGGCAATGACGGGCTGCGCGCCGCCCGCCGCCCGCCAGCCCAACAGGATCAGCAGTGCCAGCAGCGGCACGATGATCAGCATCTGTATTTTGTCGGTGAAGATCGAGGCGCGTATCCCGCCATAGGACGTATACAGCAATGTGGCACCCATCACGACGGCGGCCGTGGCCCATAGCGGTACGGGGGCGAGCAGGGCCACCAGCTTGGCGATGGCGGTGATTTCCGCCGTCAGGGCGATGAACATGTAGAACAGCATGATCAGCAGCGTCAGGCCGTACATCGTCCGTCCATAGCGCACGATGACAAATTCACTCAGCGTGTGGCCTTGCGGGATCAGTTCGCGCATGCGGCGGCCCAGCGGGATCATCAATAGCCTTGGCGACATGGCCCCCAAGGCATAGCCAATGACGGCCGCCAGGCCGCCCCATGTCGCTGCCTGCGCGGGCGCAAACAGGATCCAGGCGCCCAGGGTGCCGGCCAGCAGGGTGAGGATGGTGGCGTTCGTGCTTTGGCTGCCGCGCGCCACGATGTAGTCTTCGAGGCTGCCGCGATCGTGCCGGGAATAGAGGATGCCTGCAATGGCAAAGCCGCCGGAAAACAATAGCAGCCACAAAATCGCTGAAAAGCTGGTGAGCATAGGTGATGACCTTCCCTTCGCCGGCATGACCCGGATCAGGTTCAAAGGGTTACCGCAACCAATTTGCGGAGTCTCAGCCCAATCAGGGCACCCCCAGGAACAGGCGCAAAGCTTAGGCGCTGCGGGTCAGTCTTGTCAATCACGCTTTTTAGCGATTGGCTTTTCCAGAGATACAGGCCCATGCTATGGTTTTCGTTTTCGCGACATGACATGGCAGACACATCCAGCACCTCGTTTTCCCTGAACCAGCAACTCGTCCTGATTACCGGCGGTGGCCGGGGCGTCGGTGCGCATCTGGTGCGAGCCTTTCTGCGGGAGGGCGCGCGTGTCGTCATCAACTACCTGCATAGCGAGCACGCCGCGCAGGCGCTTGCGGAAAGTGCGCCGGGGCGCGCCCTTGCCGTGCAGGCTGATGTCACCGATGGCGCTGCCGTTGGGGCCATGGTGACCCGGGTGCGCGAGCACTTCGGTATGCCTGTCACGACTGTGGTCAATAACGCGCTGCCGGAATTTTCCTTTAATGGCGAGCTGCGTCCGCATGCGGACACCCTGAGCTGGGATCATCTGCAACATCAGTTGGAAGGGATTGTGCGTGGCGCCTTGAATACGATACAGGCGACCGCGCCGGGAATGGCCGAACTGGGCTTTGGTCGTATCATCAATGTAGGTACGAATCTGTTTCAGAATCCCGTCGTACCCTATCACGACTATACGGCGGCGAAGGCAGCGCTGCTGTCCCTGACGCGCACCCTGTCGCATGATCTGGGCCCCCAGGGCATCACTGTAAATATGATTTCGGGCGGTCTGCTGCGCAGCACGGATGCCTCTGCGGCCACGCCTGCCGAAGTCTTTGACATGATTGCTGCGGGTACCCCACTGCGCCATGTGACGACCCCGGCCGAATTCGCCGATGCGGCGCTGTTCTTTGCCTGCCCATGGTCGCGTGCGGTGACGGGGCAGAATCTGGTCGTGGACGGCGGCCTGGTGAAAAATTGATGGCTGCCCGGATGCTGCACCTCAATCTGTTCATCTTTGCCTGCGGGCACCACAGGGCGGCCTGGCGTCATCCGGATTCGGCTGTGGAACGCCTGGGTGATGTCCGCTACTACGAGGAGCTCGCGCAGATCGCAGAACGCGGCAAGCTGGACGCTGTGTTTTTTGCCGACGGCCAGTCGGCTGATCACGTGGCCGACGGACCGCGCTGGTTTCTGGAACCCCTGACGGTCTTGTCGGCGCTTGCCCGGGCCACCACACACATCGGCCTGATCAGTACGGTTTCCAGTACATTCTGGACACCGTTTCACGCTGCACGGCTGGTGGCCTCGCTGGATCACATTTCCGGTGGGCGCATCGGCTGGAATGTGGTGACCTCGATGTTTGACGCCGAGGCCCGCAACCACGGGTTCGAGGCCATGCCCGATCATGCTTGGCGCTATGCCCGAGCCGAGGAGTTCGTGGATACGGTGCTGCGATTGTGGGATTCCTGGGCGGATGATGCCTTGCAACTGGATCGGGGCGGCACCTACGCCCGGGCCGACAAGGTCAAGCCCATCGGTCACGAGGGCACGCACTTTCGTGTGGACGGGCCGTTGACCATGCCGCGCCCGCCCCAGGGTCATCCAGTGCTGTTTCAGGCGGGAGCTTCGGATCAGGGCAGGGATCTGGCGGCGCGTCGTGCCGAGGCGCTCTATGCCGTGGCCTATGATTTGCCCTCGGCCCAGGCCTATTACCGTGACATCCAGCGCCGGATGCAGGCGGCGGGCCGCCGTGATCCGGTCCCCATCATGCCGG
>JAKDMO010000290.1 GCA_030452305.1 Alcaligenaceae bacterium
GCGTATCTTGACAGCCATGCCGATGAAATGGCTGAGGCGCCGCTGCCAGGCCCGCTGGCCGGGGGTGCCTACCAGGATTGGTCGCAGCCCAAGTGGGTCGAGCTGAAGGCCGATCACATGGCGACAGCGGATTTTCCGGAATCCGGGCCCTTGGGTCTGCAACTTGGCCTGCAGGTCTTGCGTCACGGGGCGTGTCCGGGGGCTGCATGCCGTCTCGAAGCCCTCATCCATACTGATGGGCCGATTCTTTCACGTGACCACAAGCAAATCGATCAGGGAATGATCGCCCAATGGCTCATGGCGGCGCAGGGCCACGGTGCAGTGGTCTGGGAACGCAGCCCCGATGTGTTGGCCGGGGCCTCGCTGCGCCACCCCAACCCACTGCCCGGCGCGACGCAGGCTTGGCAGGCTGGTGTGGTGGCTGTTTCGGTCGTGCAGTCCGCCGGCTCTGGTGGGGGATCGAATCAGGGTGACACCGAGGATTTTCTGCGCGTGGGGGATACGCGCAATCCTGATTTCCAGGGCTCCGCGACGGTGAAAGGCGATATCGGTACCCAGTCTTCTCTGACCGCCGCACGGTATCTGGTGCTGGCAGAGCGCAACTCGGAATATCACGTATGTGGCGTCGAGGGTGCGCTATCGGTCGAGCGCGGGTTCCAGGGCCTGTTATTGTGTTCAAGCGGCCTGTGGCGGTCGGCAGGCCGCGCGGCCGGGGGCGGATTCTCGCACCACTCGGTGCGCGGCTGCGTGAACAGCCTGGGCCAGAGCACGCGCAATCCGGTTACACGCGGCTGCTTCTGCCCGGATGGCTATGTGCCCGTCCAGATTTCAGACAGCGGCTCCGATCCGGTCCAGGGCCGGACACAGGGCTATATATGTGTGGTGAACAGATCGGGTCCGGGCGCCTGACTGCAGCGCCCAGACCCGATCAGGGCGGGGCGGATTACTTACCATTCCAGCCTGCGATGACGGCGCGTTCCTCGTCGGTCATCTTGGTCAGGTTGGCCAGGGGCATGTACTTGCTGGCGACCACCTGCTTGATCTGGGCGGCGTGCATCAGGGTTTCTGCGTTGGTGTCCAGCATGATGCCTGCAGGCGCCGAGGGGAAGCCGGGCTGGGTGGGCTTGGCCGAATGGCATTCCGTGCAGCGGGCGACGATGATGCTGTGCACCTGGTCGATCGTGATGGCGTCGGTGCCGGCTGCGGCTACCTGCTCAGTGCCCGCCGCAGCCGTTTGCCCGGCGGCCGCAGCCGGCTGGTTGGTGGTCGGTGCGCTGGTCGGGGCTGGTGTCGGGGCGGGCGAGGGCGCCGCCAGCCAGCCGATGAGGGCCAGCAGGATGATGCCGATGACTGGCAGCTTGAGGTCGTTCTTGCCCACGTGGCGCAGTACAAAATACTGGCGGATGACTGCTCCGGCAAAGATGAACAGGCTCATGATGATCCAGGCGTACTCGTTGGTGTAGGTGAACGAGTAGTGATTGCTGAGCATCAGGAACACGACGGGCAGCGTGAAATACGTGTTGTGCACCGAGCGCTGCTTGCCGCGCTTGCCGTCCAGCGGGTTCGGGGCCTCGCCTGCCTTCATGGCATTGACCATGCGGCGCTGGCCGGGGATGATCCAGAAAAACACATTGGCCGACATGCAGGTGGCCATCAGTGCGCCGGTGATCAGAAAGGCCGCGCGGCCCGGAAAGATCTGTGTGGTCAGCCAGGCGACGACGACCATCATCACGCCGACCGCAACGCTCAGGATTCCGTCGCGCTGCATGGTCGGGCTGATCAGACAGCACATCCTGGAATAAACGATATAGCCGATCACCAGAAAGGCAACGGCCAGCAGGCCGGCCTCGCCGCCGCTCATGCCGGCCGCCCAGGCCCAGGGGCTGGCGGGATTGACCAGATAGAACTGGGGTTTCAGCAAATACAGCAGCGTGAACAGCGCAAAGCCCGACAGCCAAGTGGTGTAGGCCTTCCAGAATGACCAGTGCAGGTCCTGCGGCAGTTCAGCGGGTGCGGTCTGGTATTTCTGGTTATGGTAGAAACCGCCGCCGTGCACGGCCCACAGTTCGCCGGCCACGCCTGCGTTCCGGCTGAGTTCGCTCTTTGGTGCACGCAGGCTCAGGTCCAGCATGACGAAATAAATTGATTCGCCGATCCAGGCGATGGCGGCAATCACATGCAGCCATCGCAGCAGCAGATTGCCGTATTCCAGCAGAAAGCCTTCCATGGGTGTTCTCTTTTCAAGGATTGATTGTCGGGATGCGCGCCATCAGCTGCCGCGATAGGTAGACCAGGTCCAGGGGGTCATGACCAGTGGGACGTGGTAGTTTTCGTCCGGATTGGCCACGCCGAACCGTAGGGCGACCTGATCGACGAATCGAGGCTCCGGCAGGGCGACGCCGCGTTGGGCGAAGTAGTCTCCGGCATGAAAAATCAGTTCATAGACCC
>JAKDMO010000291.1 GCA_030452305.1 Alcaligenaceae bacterium
GGCTGCCGACGACATCCACGGCGCCCGCCCAGCGCTCTTTGGCCAGGGGTTTGCCGGGGGATGACAGCAGGCTGCGGTCCAATACATCCGCCGCGCCCAGGTGTTTGAAGTAATCGGCGTCCTGGGGGCGGCCCGTGGCTGCGACCACCGTATACCCCAGCTTGCTCAGGATTGCGACGGCGACGCTTCCGACGCCGCCCGCCGCGCCCGTGACCAGAATTTCGCCGTCGGTGGGCTGCACACCATGTTTTTCCAGTGCGAGTACGCACAGCATGGCGGTGTAGCCGGCGGTGCCTATGGCCATCGCCTGTTCCGACGAAAATGCGGAAGGCAAGGGGATCAGCCAATCGCCATTGAGTCGGGCCTTTTGCGCCAGGCCGCCCCAGTGCAGTTCACCCACGCCCCAGCCGTTGAGCAGCACGGCGTCCCCGGGCCGATGGTCGGGGTGGGTGCTGGTCTCGACGATGCCGGCCAGGTCGATTCCGGGGATCATCGGAAACTTGCGCACCACCGGCCCCTTACCGGTGATAGCGAGGGCGTCCTTGTAATTGAGTGTCGAGTGGCTGACGCGAATCGTGACATTCCCGTCAGGCAACTGGGCCTCATCAATGTTCTGGACGCCCGCGCGGTAGCCTGCCTCATCCTTTTCGATCAGGATTCCCTTGAACATATGTACTCCTTTTAATTTAGACCGATCGCCTATTGAAAATCAAAAAAATTACTTTGACCGGAAACCGGCAAAGAAGAAATCAGCAAAAGTATCCAGGGGTGCCGCAGTTCGTTCGAGTTTCGCGCGCAGTACCGCACCTTCCCATCCGATCCAGAAGAACGCCGCGAATTGCTGGGTGTCCACGTCATCAGACAGCTCGCCGGCCTGCTGAGCTTCGGTGAGGCATGCCGCCAGGCGACGCTGCCAATCCTCAAATGTGTCCTTGAGGCGCATGCGGAAACTCTCGGGCAGAGCCCCCATTTCCTGCCCAAGGTTTCCGATCAGGCAGCCGCGACGGTAATCAAATCGCGTCATGCCCGACTTTGCATCGTCCACGAAGGCGTGCAGGCGGCCAAGGGGGGAAAGTGCGTGGTTGTGAAAGTGATGGTCGAGTTTCCTGGCAAAGAAGTCGCCATAGCGTCCGATGAGCTCCAGGCCGAAGGTCTCTTTACTTTTGAAATAATGGTAGAAGGAACCTTTGGGAACCCTCACGCGTTCCAGGATCTCCTCTATGCCCGTTGCCGAAAATCCCTTTTCTGTGAGGACTTCCAGCCCGGCGCGCAAAAGCAATTCGCGCGTGTCTGTCTGATCGTCACGCCGGCGCGGCGGCCGGCCTCGTCGTCGGGGAACTTGGGTTTGCGGGTCCATAATTGAATATAGACTGATTGGTCTATACATACAAGCGCATCAATGTCGCCGGATGTGCTCGCGCTCAGTGCCGGGATTGCGAACTCTGCGCCCATCGCAAATAGGCAGAGCGGGTCATGTCGGATACTGATTCCAGGACTTTTTCGTGCGTGACCTGGTGCCGCAGCATCATTCGTGCATCGGCCACGGCGCGCGATTTGCAGAACCAGTGACAGCTGTGCTGAAACAGATATAGCTCGGCCGAGAGATGGTAGGCGCGTTCTTTTGGGTCCCAGCGACCTTCATTGTCCACTACGTAGCGCAGGCCGGCGGCATGAATGTGCAGCAACTTGCGAAAATCCCGAGTCAGCGAGGGAAACAAGCGCTCGATGTAAGGCACGCAGAACGTGAGCGAACCCATGCTGGTGGCCTGCTCGTTTTCATTTTGCATGGCATCGGCCAGCGACTGTACCTGTGCCGCCACCGTGCGCTCGGCCTGCGCGAAGGTTTCCAGCACCTGGAGCCGGCGGGTTTCAGTGCCTTCATGAATGGCGCGGGTGTAGCCCTCGGTCAGGGTTTCCATGTGGCGCTCGAGCTGCAAGCCGGCCAGATGGCGCCCCAGGAACGTGATACGCGCACGTTGGTAGTTCGCACGCACCACCGCCCACGCTGCGATGGCCACCAACAGGGTCAATACAATATCCACAGCGTCTACAGGAAGCCTTTACTGTCTGTTAAAGAATGCCAGGCCCGCCTGCGGGCCCACCGGGGCAGATAGTACACAATTTCACATCATTGCAGTTCGCCCATAAGAATTAGGTATGGCTGCGTGCGACCAAAATATATTGGATCCATGCGTGCTCGTCGTGCTAAAAATTGATGGTGATATGCCGCAGTACATTTATAAACAAGGCAGTCAATGTCGGAGGAGGCTTCAATATGAACCAGAACTGGAGACAAACCCTGTTTTCGGGTATGAGTACATTTGCATTCGCATTTGTAATTGCATCGCCGTCCGTGAGTATTGCCAAGGATCTCACGCATATAACGGTATCGGTGGCACAGGCGCAGGATATCAATGGAATGCCCTGGAAGGT
>JAKDMO010000091.1 GCA_030452305.1 Alcaligenaceae bacterium
TCCAGATGATCAAGTTTCCAGGCGGTGCCATGTGCGTGATGGCGTCGATGGCCGACACTGCCCGTGCGACCTGGCTCGATCCCGCCACCTATGTGGCTGAACCCGTGCGTAATTCCGGCCGCCAGGCCGCTTGGTTTGTCGAGGGGGAATTTGGCCCGGCGGTATTGCGGCACTACCGCCGTGGCGGTTTGCGCGCACGCTTTGGTCGAACGGATTATTTCTGGATGGGTGCGACCCGCACACGCTCGTTTGCGGAATTCGGCGTGTTGTCCCGGCTGGATGCCATGGGGCTTTCCGTGCCCAGGCCGATTGCAGCCGCATACTGGCGTCGTGGTATATCCTATCGCGCCGCCATATTGATCGAACGTATTCCCGACGCACACACCTTGGCAACGTCCCTGGATCGGGCCGATCCCGTGGATGTCGCCCAGGCGATCTTTTCCATGCACGAGGCCGGGGTCTGGCATGCTGACCTCAATGCCCACAATATCCTGATCGACGCAATGAGCCGAATCTGGTTGATCGATTTCGACCGTGCGCACACTGGTGTCGTGACCCAGGCACAGCGACGGCGAAACCTGTTGCGCCTGCGCCGCTCGTTGGTAAAAGTATGTGGTGCCCCGGGCGCGCAGTGGTGGGATGGGCTGGATACCGCCTTCCGGCAGCAGGGCTGACCCAGCTACAATAGTGTCTGCCCTATCGCCGGACACTACCCTCCATGTTGACCCAAGACCAGCTCAAGCACCAGGCAGCCCAGGCCGCACTTCAGTTTGTATTGCCGTTCCTAGACACCGATGCCGTTCTGGGTGTCGGTACCGGATCCACAGTGGATCTGTTCATTGACGCATTGGCCGAACATCGGCGCGGGTTCCGGGGCGCGGCATCCAGCTCCGAGCGCAGCTCGCAGCGCCTGCGTGAGGCCGGTATCAAAGTCCTTGATCTGAACGACGTGCGCAGCATGACTTTGTATGTGGATGGGGCCGACGAGCTCGACGCCGATCTCAACATGATCAAGGGCGGGGGTGGTGCGCTGACGCGTGAGAAAATCGTTGCATCGGTGGCCGAGCGTTTCGTGTGCATCGTCGATGAGTCCAAACGGGTCGACCGTCTGGGTGCATTTCCACTGCCTGTAGAGGTGATTCCCCTGGCGCGCGAGGCGGTGGCCCGCGTGCTGCGTCAATTTGGGGGGCACCCGGTGCTGCGCGAATCCTTTGTCACTGACAATGGCTGCCAAATTCTGGATGTCTCGGGCCTGATACTGGATCAGCCGGCCGAGTTCGAGGCCATGGTCAATAATATCCCCGGGGTGGTGTGCTGCGGGCTGTTTGCGATATCGGGGGCGGATATCGCGCTGGTCGCAGGGCAGGGCGGGGTACAGCAGATCCGACGGGGCACGGCCTGAGGCCCCTTGTGTCATAAAGACGTCATGATCATGGGCTATCCTTGATAAGCTGCTGCACAAGCGTGCAGTGTAGTGATATTCTTTTCGATCGAATTTGACCCGCATTACCGAGGTGGCACATGCCCGAGATTACACACAAGTCGCTGGACCACACAAACAAGCAGTTCCATGCTGAACTCGAGGCCATGCGCTCACAGTTCTTTCAGATGGGTGGCCTGGTCGAATCAATGGTGATCGATGCCATGGGCGCGCTTCGCACGGGTGATCTCTCGCTCGTGGATCGTGTGCGCGAGCACGAGCAGCAGGTCAATCGTTTCGAGGTCGATATCGATGAACGCATCAGCATGCTGATCGCACGCAATCAGCCGACTGCGATTGACCTGCGTCTGCTTTTGTCGGTATCAAAGATGCTGACCGACATGGAGCGCTGCGGCGACGAGGCCGAAAAAATTGCCAAGGTTGCGCGCCGGCTGCATGAATCCGACTCCAGTTACGAGCCTGTCGTGGAGCTGCGTCACATGGCCGATGCGGTTGCCAGCATGATTCATGCCGCGCTGGACGCACTGGCCAGGCAGGATCCGGTGGCCGCCGCCCAAGTCGTGCGCAACGACAAGGAAGTCGATAAGGAATGGAAGGCGACGCTGCGCCACATCATTACCTACATGATCGAGGATCCGCGCACGATTTCGCGGTCCATCGAGTTCATTTTTATCGCACGGGCGCTCGAGCGCATCGGTGACCATGCCAAGAACATGGCCGAGCGCGTGATCTACACGGTGCGCGGCGACGATGTCCGCCATACCGGGGTCAGCAATACCGAGCGCACGGCGCGTGGCGAATCACTACCGCCCGACGACGACCGGTGAGGCTTTAGGGGCTTAGCCCTGTGGCGGAACGTAGCCGTCGGCCTCGATGCGTTGGTCATCGAACAGGAACGCCTGCATGCGTTCAGCCAGGAACTTCCGTGCCTCGGGCTCGGCCAGGCTCAGGTGGTTTTCATTGACCAGGCGGGTCTGGATGTCCATCCATTGTGCCCAGGCCTCGCTAGAGATCTCGCGCCAGATGCGCGCACCCAGTTCGCCGGGGTAGGGCGGGTAGTCCAGCCCGGGTGCCTCGCGTTTGAGTTTTCTGCATTGGATCGTGCGTGCCATGGTGGTGTCCTTGTGAGCTGTGATCGGAAATTTCATTGCAGGCGCTTGATGAACACCAGGCTGTTGCGTGAACGGTTGTAGTGGGCGCGCTTTTCTTTGGGCAGGTCGGATACGCCGCCCTGTACGAAACCGCGCTTGATGAACCAATGCGATGTCCGGGTTGTCAGCACGAACAGTCGGCGTGCGCCCATGGCCCGGGCGCGGGACTCCGCGTGGCGCAGCAGCATTTCGCCTTCGCCCGTACCCTGCCATTCCTGCTGAACGATCAGGCAGGCCATTTCGGCCATGCCTTCATCCAGGTAGGGAATCAGGGCCACACAGCCGTAAATTACGCCGTCATGCTCCAGAACCGTGAAGCGTTCGACCTCGCGCTCGATCGTGGCACGCCCGCGCGGCACGAGTGTGCCGTCGGTCTCGAGCGGTTCGATCAATTGTACGATTGCGCCGATGTCATCGATGACGGCCGGGCGCAGGTCGTCAAGCGTATCCTCGACCACCATTGTGCCCACCCCATCGTGGGTGAATATTTCGAGCAGAATGCTGCCATCAAGCGTATAGGGGACGAGGTGCGCGCGCGCCACCCCGCGTTTGACGGCCAGCGAGGCCTGGCTCAGGAACGCGGCGGTATCCTCGTCGAGCTCATTTTCTGCCAGCAACTCGTCGGCGTCTTTGCGTGCCAGTTCGGTATCCACTGATCCGTCGTGCTCGGTCACGGTGCGACCCTGTGTCAGGAAGATCAGCTTTTCAGCCCGCAACGTCACAGCCGCGCTGGTGGCCAGGTCCTCCATGGCCAGATTGAAGGCCTCGCCGGTGGGCGAAAAACCGAGGGGCGAGAGCAGTACGATCGCGCCCTGGTTGATGATGTTGCGCATCGCGTCGATATCCAGCTTGCGCACGGCGCCGGCACGCTTGTAGTCCACCCCGTCAATGACCCCCACGGGTCTTGCCGTGACGAAATTGCCTGAAATCACACGAATCTGTGCGTGGGACATCGGGGTATTGGGCAGGCCCTGGCTGAATGCCGCCTCGATGTCCAGGCGGATTTCACCCGCGGCTTCCTTGGCGCATTCCAGCGCCTCGGTCGTGGTGGGTTCGATTCCCCGGCCGAATTTCGTGGAAAACCCCTTCAATTGCAATTGTTCATTGACCTGCGGACGCGAGCCATGCACCAGCACCAGCTTGATGCCCAGTGCCGAGAGCAGCGACAGGTCGGCGATCAGCGCGTCGAGTGCTCCGTCGTTGATCAGTTCACCGCCGAAGGCGACCACGAAGGTCTTGCCGCGAAAATCATGCACGTATGGCGCGACCTCGCGGAACCAGCGTACGAACTGCGCCGGGGCGAATTCCGGGGCGTTTTGTGCGGAATAGGTATCTGCGTCGTTCAGGCTCATGGCGGAAAAGGTGCTCCTGGGCGGGCGGGGATCAAAGTCAAAATTATAATGATCGATTATGCACGAATTGACCGTTTGGTCCGGGAATCCATAGATTTGTCAGAAAAGCCACACATGCCGCCCCGCCACGCGCGGGCTCGGCGCATCGAACGCCCCTTGCCGCCGATCACGTATCCGGAGGATTTGCCGGTCAGCGCCTGCCGCGACCAGATCGCTCGCGCCATCCAGGACCACCAAGTCGTGATCGTTTGCGGCGAAACCGGTTCGGGCAAGACCACACAATTGCCAAAGATCTGCCTTGAACTCGGGCGCGGGCGGACGGGCATGATTGGTCACACCCAGCCACGTCGTCTGGCGGCGACCTCGGTGGCCCGCAGGATTGCCGAGGAACTGAATACCGAACTGGGCGATTGGGTTGGGTATCAGATCCGCTTCAGTGACCGCACCGGCCCCAATGCGGCAATCAAGCTGATGACCGACGGCATTCTGCTGGCCGAGACCCAGCGTGATCCCATGTTGCGCCGCTATGACACCCTGATTATCGATGAGGCTCACGAACGTAGCCTGAATATCGACTTCCTTCTGGGGCTTCTGCGCCAGCTGCTCGACCGTCGTCCTGACCTGAAGCTGATCATCACATCGGCGACCATCGATGCCGAGCGCTTTGCCGATCATTTCGGCAGGGCGGGGCAGCCCGCCCCGGTGCTCGAGGTGTCGGGGCGCCTGTACCCGGTTGAACTGCTCTACCGACCGGTGCTGCGCGATGCACCCGAGGGGGGCGCAGAGGCCGGCGGGCGTGGCACGGACGAAGAGCGCGATCTGGTGGATGCGGTGGTGGATGGCGTGGCCGAGTGCGCCCGTCACGGTACTGGCGATATTCTGGTGTTTTTGCCTGGCGAGCGCGAAATCCGTGAATGTTCCGAGGCCTTGCGCAAGCAGCACCCGCCGGGTGCCCGAATCCTGCCGCTGTTCGGGCGCCTGTCGCAGTCCGAACAGGAGCAGATCTTTCGTCCGAGTGGTCAGGCGCGTCGGATTGTGCTGGCCACGAATGTCGCCGAAACCTCGCTGACGGTGCCTGGGATCCGTTATGTGGTCGATAGCGGCCTGGCCCGGATCAAGCGCTATTCCTGGCGCAGCAAGGTCGAGCAGCTGCGTATCGAAGCCATCAGCCAGGCTTCGGCAAACCAGCGGGCCGGGCGTTGCGGCCGGATCGGCCCCGGGGTCTGCATCCGCTTGTATGCCGAGGACGACTTCAAGCACCGCCAGGCGTTCACGGACCCGGAAATCCTTCGTTCCTCGCTCGCTTCGGTGATTCTGCGCATGAAGGCCTTGCGTCTGGTCGATATCGAGGACTTCCCGTTTGTCGATAGGCCGGCCGGCCGAGCGGTGGCCGACGGCTATCAGCTTTTGCAGGAGCTTGGTGCGCTGGACGAGCACAATGAACTCAATGACACTGGACGCTCGCTGGCGCGTTTGCCGGTCGATCCACGCGTGGCCAGGATGATTCTGGCCGCGCGCGAGCAGCACTGCCTGACTGAGGTTCTGGTGATTGCCGCTGCACTGTCGGTGCAGGATCCGCGCGATCGGCCCATGCAGGCGCGTGAGGCGGCCGAGGCCGCCCATGCCAAGTTCAATGACAAAGCGTCGGAATTCCTGTCCTGGCTCAAGCTCTGGCGTTGGTATGCCGAACAGGTGGCGCACAAGGGCTCGCAGCGCAAGCTGGTCACCTTGCTGCGCCAGAACTTCCTGTCTCCCGTGCGGCTGCGTGAATGGCACGATACCCACACCCAGTTACTGACGCTGGTGCGCGAGCAGGGCTGGCGTCTGAACGAGACCGACGCCACCTTCGAGCAAGTCCATATGGCACTGCTGACGGGCTTGCTGGGCAATATCGGGATGAAGGGAGACGATGCGACCCTGTACCAGGGGGCGCGCGATATTCGCTTCCAGATCCACCCGGGTTCGCCCTTGCGGAAAAAAGCGGGCCGCTGGATTCTGGCGGCCGAATTGGTCGAAACCACGCGCCTGTATGCGCGCTGCGTGGCACGTATCGAGCCGGTATGGGTCGAACGCGCGGGTGCGCACCTGCTGCGCCGCAGTTGGTCGGATCCGCGTTGGGAAAAGAAGGCAGGCCAAGTAGTGGCGCTCGAACGCGGCACCGTGCATGGTCTACCGGTCTACCACGGCCGGCGGGTGCACTACGGCAAAATCGATCCCGCCAAGGCGCGGGAACTATTCATCCTGCAGGCCCTGGTGCCCGGTGATATCGAGACGCATCTGCCCTTCGTGCGGCACAATCGCAAGCTGATCGCCTCGATCGAGAAGTTGGAGCACCAGACGCGCCGACCCGATATCCTGGTCGATGACGCACTGATCCAGGCCTTCTACGAGCAGCTGATCCCGCCGGATGTCTATCAGACCGCTTCGCTGGAAAAGTGGGTGCGCGGGCTGAGCCCCACTGAAGCGCGCCGGCTGATGCTGACGCGCGAAGACCTGATGCAGCACGACGCGGCGGGCGTGACCACCGATGTCTTTCCGCGCGAGTTGGACTGGGCCGGGGTCCGGCTGGCAGTCGATTATCACTTCGAGCCGGGGTCGGTGCGCGATGGCATGACGCTGACGGTTCCCTTGTTTGCACTCAATCAGATCGACGCCGATCGTTGCGAGTGGCTGGTGCCAGGCATGTTGAAGGAAAAGGTTCAGCTGCTGCTGAAATCCCTGCCACAGAAGCTGCGGCGTCATTGTGTGCCGCTACCTGCCTATGCAGCCGAATTCCACCAACGCTGGTTCGATCGTGCCGCCGATCCCGGCATGGGTTTGCTTGAGGCCATCAGTGAGGACATCTGGCAGCAGCGCAAGATCCGAGTCCAGCGTACGGACTTCAAGCAGGAAACCCTGCCGCCACACCTGCTGATGAACTTCAAAGTCATTGATGAGCATGCCCGCATGCTATCGGGCGGGCGCAGTCTGGATCAACTGCGCGCCGAGCACGGTCGCGAGGCGCAAGCGTCTTTTCAGAAGGTTGCCGTAGGCGATCAGCAGGCTGCAAAGGTGCTGGACCATGAAAACCTGACCACCTGGAGCTTCGGGCGCCTACCTGAACTGCTGGAGATCCATCGCAAGGGTCAGTCCTTCATCGGCTACCCGGCCTTGCGGGATCGGGGCGAGAGCTGCGACCTGGACGTGTTTGACGATCCGCTGCAGGCCCAGCGAGAACACAGAGCCGGGCTGCGCCGCTTGTTCAGGATCGCTTTGCGCGAGCAGGTCAAGTTTCTAGAGAAAAATTTGCCCGAGCTCACCCGGATGAGCATGCTCTACATGAGCCAGGGCACACAAAATGAGCTGCGCGACCAGATCATTGACTGTGCCCTGGATCAGGCCTGCTTGACCGAGCCCTGGCCCGATGATGCGGTGAGTTTCGAGCAGCGCCGGGCTGAGGGCAAGGCCCGCCTGGGCCTGCTGGCTCAGGAAATCTGTCGCCTGGCTGCACAGATTCTGGATGAATGGGCGGCCTTGCAACGCAAATTGCCGCAGGCCAGGCCGTGGCCCGACGCCTACGCCGATCTGCAGCACCAGCAGGGCGCCCTGCTGGGGAAATGGTTCCTGCGCGATACGCCCTATGCGCAGCTCAAGCACTTCCCGCGCTATCTGAAGGCTGCACAGATGCGAATTGAAAAACTGCGCAACGATCCCCAGCGCGATGCGCGGCTGATGGCCGATATTGCGATGCTGGGCACGCCATTCCAGCGTGCGCGTGCAGCACTGAAAGGCGCTCCCGACCGGCAGCTCGACGAGTTCCGCTGGCTAATCGAGGAACTGCGTGTCGCCCTGTTTGCCCAGACCTTGCGCACCCCTTTCCCTGTGTCCGTCAAACGTCTGCAGAAGGCCTGGTCGGCCCTGCAGCAATCTGCCCCCCGATGAGTACAATCCCCTACATGAATTCAGCTACCGCCGTTCCAGCCTTTGTTCACCTGCGCGCCCATTCCGAGTTTTCGGTTGTGGACGGCATTGCCCGGATTCCCGATCTGGTTGATCGTGCGGCGGCATTTGGCCAGCCGGCGCTAGCCCTGACGTACCTGTGCAACCTGTTTGGTTACATCAAGTTCTACAAGGCCGCCCGCAAGGCGGGGGTCAAACCAATTGCGGGCTGCGATGTCTGGCTGCGCAATCCTCAGGATCGGGACAAGCCGTTCCGGATCCTGTTGCTGGCGACGGGCCATCGCGCCTATCTGGAACTATGCCGGTTACTGACCCGTGCGTGGATCGAAAACGGCTATCGTGGCCGCGCCGAGCTGGACCGCGAATGGTTGCGTGGCGACACTGGCCTGATCGTCCTGTCCGGTGGCCGGGCCGGGGATGTGGGGCAAGCCCTGGAAAACGGCCGGGATGACGAGGCGCTGCAACTGGCCCGTCAGTGGGCGGCGGATTTTCCGGACAGCTATTTCCTCGAATTGCAGCGTGCAGGATTCGATGGCGACGAGGCCTATGTGCAATCGGCCCTGCGCCTGGCCGCGCGTGCAGAATTGCCCGTGGTCGCCACGCATCCCATCCAGTTCATCGCCTCGGACGAGTTCCGGGCACACGAGGCCCGGGTCTGCATCGCCGAGGGTGAGTTATTGGGCAATCCGCGCCGTGTACGCCGCTTTACGCCCGAGCAATACATGCCCGATACGGCCGAAATGGCCCAGCGTTTTGCCGATGTGCCCTCTGCCCTGGCGAATGCTGTGGAAATTGCCAAGCGCTGCAATCTGGCGCTCGACCTGGGGCATCCGCAGTTGCCGCAATTTCCCACCCCTGACGGCGTATCGCTGGACGACTACATGATCCATCTGGCCGAAAAGGGCCTGGACATGCGTCTGGCACAACTGTATCCAGACGAGGCACAGCGTGAAGCGCGCGCGCCGGAGTATCGCGAACGCCTTGCACTGGAATGCCGCACGATCATCGATATGGGCTTTCCAGGGTACTTCCTGATCGTTCAGGACTTCATCAACTGGGGCAAGCACCATGGCGTACCCGTGGGGCCGGGCCGTGGCTCGGGTGCCGGATCGCTGGTGGCATATTCTTTGGGCATCACCGATCTGGATCCCTTACGCTACGACTTGCTGTTCGAGCGTTTCCTGAATCCCGAGCGGGTGTCCATGCCTGACTTTGACGTGGATTTTTGTCAGGACAACCGCGAGCGCGTCATCGAGTATGTGAAGGAAAAATACGGCCGTGATGCCGTCAGCCAGATTGCGACCTTCGGCACCCTGGGGGCCAAGGCAGTCGTTCGCGATGTGGGCCGCGTGCTCCAGATGCCCTACAGCGTGTGCGACAACCTGTCCAAGATGATTCCGTTCAATCCGGCCGATCCGTGGACGCTGGAACGTACGCTGGCCAACGAACCGGCTTTTCGCGAGCGCTACGATAACGACGAAGAAATCCGTGCGCTGGTCGATCTGGCGCGCCCGCTAGAGGGCCTGACGCGCAATATCGGCATGCATGCCGGCGGTGTGTTGATTGCGCCGGACAGGCTGACCGATTTCTGCCCGCTGTATTGCCAGCCAGGCAGCGAGACCAGCGTGGTCTCGCAATTCGACAAGGATGATGTCGAGGCGGCCGGCCTGGTCAAGTTCGACTTCCTGGGCCTGCGCAATCTGACGATTCTGGACTGGGCGGTGCGCTACGTGCGTCAGTTCAATCCCGATCTGCGTGAGTTCGACATCATGGGCCTGCCGCTGGATGACGAGGGCACCTATCGTTTGCTGTCCGAGGCCAATACCACAGCGGTTTTCCAGCTTGAATCCCGGGGCATGAAGGAACTGTTGAAGGATATGCGCCCGAACACCTTCGAGGATCTGATCGCCTTGCTGGCCCTGTTTCGGCCCGGCCCTCTGGAATCGGGCATGGTGGTGGACTTCGTCAATCGCAAGCATGGTCAGGCCGAGGTCGATTATTTCGATCCGGATCTGGAACCTGTGCTGCGCAGCACCTATGGGGTGATTGTCTATCAGG
>JAKDMO010000092.1 GCA_030452305.1 Alcaligenaceae bacterium
CACCCTGGCTATCGTAGTAGTTCACACCGGCGCTCATCAGGCCCAGCGTGGTATCGCGCGACATGGTGGCAGTCGTGTTGCGGGTGAGGACGTCGATCTCGCCGGACTGCAGGGCCGTGAAGCGCTGCTGTGTGGTGAGCGGCGTGATCTTGAACTTGGTGGCGTCGCCAAAGACCATTGCAGCGATGGCGCGGCACATGTCGATATCAAGCCCTTGCCACTTGCCCTTGCTGTCGGCCAAAGAGAACCCCGGCAGGCCGGTATTCGCCCCGCATTGCACGAAGCCGTTAGCCTTTACGGCATCATAGGTTTCACCTGCCTGCGCCGTTACCGACATGAACATCAGGGCGGCACCGAGGGCCGCCAGCTTCATTACTTTCATGATTATCCTTCCCATATTGCGAGTGGTAGAGACCGACACGGCATACAATCTTTTGAATTGCACCGTCAGGGTAGGAATCGTAGCGTTTACAGTTCGACGACAATATGCGGGATATCCCTTGCAGTGCAACGATCAACCCTTTGACAGTCCCACGACTCGATGATATTCCATGATTGAATTCCAGCACGTATTCAAGTCTTTCGGCCGGGGCAGAAATGTCCTTGCCGATCTCAATTTCCATATTGACCAGGGTGAATTCGTCTTTGTCAGCGGGCCGTCGGGCGCCGGCAAGTCCACGCTGCTGAAATTGATCGGCGGGCTGGAACCGCCCAGCCGGGGCGCGGTGACGGTCAACGGCCATCGCATCGACAAACTCGCGCGCCGCGCACATCCGTACCTGCGCCGCACAGTGGGTGTGATCCTGCAGGATGCGCATCTGCTGTTCGATCGGAACGCCTTTGAAAACGTCCTGCTGCCCTTGTCGGTCACCGGTACCGAGCACGCGACTGCAACCACACGTGCGCGCGCCGCGATGGAAAAAGTGGGTCTGCGCGGCAAGGAGGACCTGAATCCGATCGAGATGTCGGGCGGCGAGCAGCAACGCCTGGCCATCGCGCGGGCGATCGTCGGGCGGCCGGCCATCCTGATTGCCGACGAGCCTACTGCCAACCTGGATCACGCCAGTGCGCGGCACATCATGGACGTCTTTCGCGATTTCAATCAGGTGGGGGTCACCACTTTGATTGCCTCGCACGACACACAATTGATGGGCAGTTACGCCAATCGAACCCTGCATATCGAGGCGGGCCGATTCACCGACAGGCAGGGGGTTGCAGCATGATGCGCTGGCTCAGACACCACCGCTATGCGCTACGCGTGGCGGTTCGACGACTGCAGGGGCACCCGTTCTCGACACTGATCACCATCGTCGTCATCGCCCTGACGCTGGCGGTACCCATCATCGGAGCAGCCCTGCTGGCATCGGGCCAGCCGCTGGCGCGTCAGATCGCCGTCGCCCCGGAACTCACGGTTTTCATCAAGGCCGACACCGCACAAAAGGATCAGAACGCCCTGCTTGATCGCATCCGGACCGAGTCGGACGACGACATTGCATCGGCACGGCTGCAGCCGCGCGAACAGGCGCTGAAAACCCTGCGTGCGGACCCGACCTGGGCCCAAGCGCTGGACGCCCTGCCCGACAACCCGCTACCCGATGCCATCGTGGTGACACTGCGCGATAGCGACTCACTGGCTCACAAGGCCGGCTTGCTTGCCAATCAATGGCGCAGCTGGCCACATGTCGATCATGTCCAGCTCGACAGCGAGTGGGTGCGCAGGCTGGAATCCCTGCTGGGCTTTGCCCGCTGGGGGCTGGGGATGCTGGGCCTGGGTGTCGTGATCGTGGTGCTGGCCACAGTGTTCAATACCGTCAGGCTGCAGGCACTGACCCAGCGTGAAGAAATCGCGGTGGCCCGGCTGGTGGGGGCAACCGAGTCCTTTGTGCGCCGCCCGTTTTTGTATCTGGGGGCCCTGACCGGCCTGGCGGCCAGCGCACTGGCCATCGTCCTGGCCAAACTGGCCTTGATGCCACTGGATGCCGCGCTGGGCAGGCTGGCCCAGAGCTACGGTATCCAGTGGTCACTACACATGCCTGATGCGGCCAGTCTGGTGCTGGCGGCAGTGATAGTCGCCCTGCTGGGCGCGATTGCCGCCAGACTGTCCGTCACGCGCCAAACGCGATTCTGATGGCGGAAAACCAGCGTGTTACCAGTTTCGCCCCGCGTATCGCCGACTGGCAAACGCGGGCGGGGCGCCACGGCCTGCCGTGGCAAGGCACTCGGGACCCCTACCGCATCTGGCTGTCGGAAGTCATGCTGCAGCAGACGCAGGCGTCTACAGTCATCGCGTACTACGAACGCTTCCTCGCCCTGTTCCCGGATGTCACCGCCCTGGCGGCTGCTGACCCCGACACGGTGATGCATGCGTGGGCCGGCCTGGGCTATTACGCACGGGCCCGCAACCTGCAGCGCTGCGCACGGATTCTGGCGTACGAAACGAACGGCTGCTTTCCACGCACGGCACAGGCCCTGGCACAGCTGCCCGGCATCGGCCCATCGACTGCGGCGGCGATTGCCGCATTCGCATTCGGCGCGCGCGAGCCCATCCTGGACGGCAATGTCAAACGGATTTTGGCCCGGTACTTCGGCGTTGTCGGTGACCCCTCGACACGCGCGGTCGAACAGAATCTGTGGAGCCTGGCCCATGCCGTGCTCGAAGCGGCCCCGGCCGACCTGGACATGACTGCCTACACCCAGGGCCAGATGGATCTGGGTGCGCTGGTGTGCACGCGCCATCAGCCGGACTGTGCACGCTGCCCGCTGAACGCTTCCTGCCATGCCCGGCAGCACGGGCAGCAGCACCTGTTGCCCACCCCCAGGCAACGCCGGGCGCGCCCCGAGCGCAGCTGTCTGATGCTGATCCTGGAATGCCAGGGACACCTGCTGCTGCACAAGCACGCCTCTCCCGGCATATGGGGCGGCCTGTGGGGCCTGCCCCAATTCGATACGCCAGACGCCCTGCGCGCCGCGTGTGGAACCATGGGCGTGGCCGGTGGCGACACAGATTCCGATGAGCCATCGAGGCTGGCGGGGATCAGCCATGCTTTTACGCATTTCCGCTTGCATATCGAGCCCTGGTGGCTGCGGGCGAACGCATGTCGTCTGCCCGCCCCAGGGCCGAACGAGGCCTGGGTTCCAATTACCCGCCTGGGCGCCACCGCCCTGCCCGCTCCTCTGGAAAAGCTGCTGGGCGGGCTGTACCCGCCATCCGATGCTAATCCGGATGAGGGTGGTGTGAACTGATGCTCATCAGCAAGCCACTGGCGATTCCCAGCGTCATCAAGGCCGTCCCGCCATAGCTCATGAAAGGCAAAGGCACCCCAACCACGGGAAGGACGCCGGTCACCATGCCGATGTTCACAAAGACGTAGACAAACATCATCATGGACATCGCCCCTGCCAGCAATCGGCCGAACTGGCTGTGTGCGCGAACAGTAATCGCCAGCCCCCGCAAGATCAGCAGGGCGTACAGAATCAGCAGCATGATCCCGCCGTACAGACCGAATTCCTCGGCAAATACTGCAAAGATGAAATCGGTCGTGCGCTCCGGAATGAAGTCCAGGTGCGACTGAGTGCCCTGCATATAGCCCTTGCCATACACCCCGCCCGAACCGACTGCGATCATCGACTGGATTGTGTGAAAACCCTTGCCCAGGGGGTCTGTGCCCGGATTAAGCAGCACGCATACGCGGTATTTCTGGTAGTCGTGCAGGACCACCCAATCCACATCGGGCTGACAGATCTGGTCTTCGTAGACCACCAGCGTGCCCAAAGCCAGGACGACGGCCACCACCACGGGCAGCAGCAGCTTGAACGACAGCCCGCCGAAGTAAATCACGCAGAACCCCGAGGCCAGCACCAGCAGCGCCGTACCCAGATCGGGTTGATCAATGATGAGCCCGGCCGGGATCAGCAGCAGCACGGCTGCAACCACGAAATCCCGTATCCGCATGGCGTTGCCGGCATGTCGGTGGAAATACCAGGCCAGCATCAGAGGCACCGCGATCTTCATCATCTCGGAGGGCTGAATGCGCACGAACCCCAGATCCAGCCAGCGGGTTGCCCCCTTGCTGGTTTCCCCAAAGAACATCACGCCCAAAAGCATGGCGACACCGAACACATAAAAATATGGCGCGGTACGCATGATGAAACGAGGCTTGAGGAAGGCGACCGCCCACATCACCAGAAAGGCCACCACGAAATTGCGCATCTGATCGGCGAAGCGCCAATCCGTGCTGCCCACGGCCGAGTGCATGGTGGTCATGCCCACCATCGCCATGATCACCAACAATGCCAACAGGGGCCAGTCCAGTGCAGCAAACGCGCGATGCACCCATTGCAGAATCCCCTTCATTGCGATTCCCCTTCCTCGTCGACAGCTCCGCCGGCCGCATCATCCTCGGGCACAGGCGCATCGACTTCGGGCTGCGCCGCCTGCGTTGCGCCATCCGGGCCTTGCTTTGCCACGGCCTGCTGTTCGACCGACGCCTGCATGACCCGCTGCGCGACGCGATCGGGTTCCAGCCAGTAATCGAACACCTTGCGCGCGATCGGGGCGGCCACCGACGCACCCCACCCGCCGTTCTCGACGATCAGGGCCACCGCGATCTGCGGATCCTCGACGGGCGCATAAGCCATGAACAGAGCATGATCGCGCAAGCGCTCGTCAACCGAACTCGCGTGGTATTTGGCGCCGTGCAGGCTATAGACCTGGGCCGTGCCGGTTTTGCCGGCCGCCTGGTAGGTCGCGCCTTCGAAGGCGCGGCGCGCAGTCCCCTTGCGCACAACATCGGCCATGGCATCGCGTATGACTTTGAGATTCTCGGGCTTTAGCGGAATCGTATACTGGGCGCCGGTAACCGGGTACGAGAACCGCCCGGTGGTCGGGTCCATGATCCGGCGCACCAGATGCGGCTTCATGTACACGCCGTTATTGGCCAGAACCGATGTGGCCTGCGCAAGCTGCAGCAGCGTAAAGGCATTGGCCCCCTGGCCGACCGTCACGGAAACGGTCTCGCCCTGGTACCAGTGCTGTTGCTCTGCCGAGGTGTATTGCTTGCGCTTCCATTCCCGGGACGGCAGCACCCCGCGCCGTTCACCGTCCAGGTCGATACCGGTGATCTGCCCGAAGCCGAATTGGGCGCTGAAATCATGCAGCGCATCGACATCCATGAGCGCGCCCAACGAGAAAAAATACGTATCCGAAGACTTGACAATCGCCCGATGCATATCGGTCAATCCGTATGCCGCCCCCCCCGCATTGCGAAAACGTTGGCCGGCGAGTTCGAAATAGCCGGGATCCGGCACCCGCTCATCCGCCGACCGAACGCCGAGCTCAAGGGCCGCCAGGGCGACAAAAGGCTTGTAGGTGGATCCGATCGGATAAGTGCCATACAGGGGTCGATTGATCAGAGGATGATCAGGCGATTCGTTCAAGGCACGCCAATTCTCGACGCTGATGCCATCAACAAACAGATTGGGGTCGAACGAGGGTGCAGAGACGAAGGCAAGTATTTCACCGGTCTTGGGCTGGATCGCCACCAGGGCGCCACGGCGGCCTTTGAACTGTGCCTCGGCGAGCTTCTGCAAGCCGATATCCAGGGACAACTGCAGGCTGGATCCCGGCGTCGGGTCGTTGCGTGTCAGAACCCGGACAGGCCGGCCGGTGGCCGTGACCTCGACCTCCTCGATCCCGGTGTGCCCGTGCAGGGTTTCCTCCCAGGTTTTTTCAATCCCTTTTTTGCCCATCACCAACGTGCCGCGATAGTTGCCCAGGCGACCCTCGGATTCGAGGCGGGTTTCGTCTTTTTTGGAAATGCGCCCGACGAAACCCATGACATGCGCGGCCGATTCATGCTGGGGATAGGCCCGCACCCAGCGGGCATCAAGTGTGACGCCCGGGAACTGGTAGGCGTGCACCGCGAACCACGACGCTTCGATATCGTTCAGGTTATTGCGCAGCAAGACCTGGGCATATCGCCCGCTTTGAGCATATTGCCGCAGGAAACGGCGCCGGTCGCCAGAACTCAGGTAGACCAACTCGCTGAGTCGATCAAGCATGTCCTGGACCTTGCCATCGACCCGGGCGCGCGTGACCGATAGCGTATAGTCGCGATGGTTGCGCGCCAGTACGGCGCCGTTGCGATCAGTGATCTGGCCGCGACGCGGCGGGATGGGCACGATGGTGATGCGGTTCTGGTCTGCACGCGCCGAAAGGTTCTCGTAACGCACCACCTGCAAATACCACATGCGCCCAACCAGCAGCAGCAGGCAAAGCAGCGCAAACACGCCGGCGACGACAGCCCGAACCAGTACGGTCTGCTTTTGCCGGGCACTGATATTCCGGAACTCAAACATTGATCGGGGCGACGCGTCGCATATCAGATCACGCTCGTGTCGGCATCATCGAATCGACGCTGTGGCAAAAACAAAAGGACATGCGCCACAGGCCATAGCGCGCCGGTAATCAGCGCAGACCACAGCCAGTCCCAGCCCTCCCATTCCCCGTTGATCCAGGCGCATATCAGGCGTGCGATGGCGCAGGCCACGACGAACACGGGCACCATGTGCAGCGTCTGGATCCAGGCACTGAAATGCTGCAGGCGCCGGTGCAGCGCAAATGCGCCATAGACGGCCACCGTATAGCACAGGGCATGGGCACCCAGCAGCCCGCCATCGTGTACATCCAGCAGCAGACCCAGCACAAAGGCAGTAATGAAACCGACCCTGCCCGGCTCGTGCAGACTCCAGAACACCAGCACCAGCAAAAGCAGATCGGGCGCGGGATACCAAAGCCGCCAGGGCAGCAGCGACAGCATCCAGAACAGCAGGATGGTGAACCAGATGAATATCGGGTTGGATGGCCGGCGAAAAGGCGCAGTATCGACAGGCTGCAGTGCCATGAGGCCGGGACGGGAGCGCCTGCCGGTCGCGTGGTCTCTAGGGCTCATAGTCGGCCTCCGCCTGCGCGGTCTGAGCCTGCGCGTTGGGCACATCCACCTGCAGCACCAGAAAGTGCCGATAACGCTCGGGATGTGAAAGCGGCCGCGCAATGGCCAGGGCAAAGCCCGTTCCTGGGTCCCGGTCCACCGACTCAATCCGGCCCACCGACAGGCCGGCCGGAAACAGCCCGCCTATGCCGCTGGTGACCAGCATGTCGCCCGGCCGGACGTCCACGTTTGCGGTCAGGTACCGGACTTCGAGCCTACCGACCTCACCGCTGCCGAATGCGATCAAGCGCAGACCGTTGCGCAGTACCTGGACCGGTATCGACACCTGATCGTCAATCAACAGCGCCGCTTCGGAGGTATACGGCGTGACGCGCACAATCTGACCCACGACACCGCCCTCGTCGATGACCGGCATCCCGGGCGCAATGCCTGCTTCTGAACCCTTATCGAATACCAACTGACGCGTGAACACGTCGGGAGGCACATAGAATACTTCGACAGCGACGGACTTCTGCGAGATTTCCTCGGAGATGTTCAACAAGCGCCTGAGCTGCTGGTTTTCAGCGGCAAGCTGCGCTGCGTGGGTCGAGAGCTGGGCCATCTCGATGTGCTGTCTGCGCAAGGCATCTTGCTCGGCCCGCGCAAGCGAAGCGGCATTGGTCCAGCTATCGACATAGTCCAGGAGATTGCGCGGCGCTAGGGCGACCCGCTGAAAGGGATAGATCGCCACCGACAGGGTTTGGCGCATAGGATCCAGGACTGTCCAGCGCGCATCGACCAGCAAAAGTCCGATTGACAGCAGGACGAACAGACAAAGCCGGAACTCGGCGCTGGGGCCGCGCTTGAATAGTTTGAGAGTCCCGTGTTCTTGCATTGTCGTCAATCATGATCCACATCCCGGGCACGAAAGGATGAGGATCCTCGCGCCCGGGGGCAATCAGTCGTAAATGAATACTCCCCCCAGGCGTTCGAGATGCTCGAGCGCCTCGCCGCAGCCGCGCACCACGCACGTCAGCGGATCCTCGGCCACCACGACGGGCAGGCCGGTTTCCTCCTGCAGGAGCCGGTCCAGGTCTCGCAGCAATGCACCGCCGCCGGTCAGCGAGATGCCCTTGTCGGTGATGTCGGCGCCCAGTTCGGGAGGTGTCTGTTCCAGCCCGGTCTTGACTGCCGACACGATCTGGTTCAGGGGATCGGTAAGGGATTCAAGGATTTCATTGGAAGATACCGTGAAGCTGCGCGGCACGCCTTCGGACAGATTACGCCCCTTGACCTCGATCTCGCGGATCTCCGAGCCGGGGAAGGCCGAGCCGATTTCCTTTTTGATCAGTTCGGCCGTGGGCTCGCCGATCAGCATGCCGTAGTTGCGGCGAATGTAGTTGATGATGGCTTCGTCGAACTTGTCGCCACCCACGCGCACCGAGCCCTTGTAGACCATGCCGCCCAACGAAATGATCGCGACCTCGGTCGTGCCCCCGCCGATATCGACGACCATGGAACCGCTGGCATCGGACACCGCCAGGCCCGCCCCAATCGCGGCCGCCATGGGCTCCTCGATCAGATAGACTTGGCTGGCGCCGGCACCCAGCGCGGATTCACGGATGGCGCGGCGCTCGACCTGAGTCGAGCCGCAAGGCACACACACGATGATGCGCGGGCTGGGCGCGAGCATGCTGCGGGGGTGCACCATGCGGATGAATTGCTTCAGCATCTGCTCGGTGACGGTGAAGTCGGCAATGACGCCGTCCTTCATGGGCCGGATAGCCTCGATATTGCCTGGTACCCGCCCCAGCATCTGCTTGGCCTCGCGGCCCACCGCCTGGATGATTTTCTTGCCATTGGGGCCGCCGTCGTGGCGTATCGCGACGACCGACGGCTCGTCCAGCACGATGCCTTTGCTGCGTACATAGATCAGCGTATTGGCCGTACCGAGGTCGATCGCCATATCGCTGGAGAAATAGCTGCGTAGAAATCCGAACATGGGTGCTCAGTCAACGTAATTTTGAAAAAGGATTCGCACCGGCCACCCGGGCGCCGATCCTGGGAAAGCGCCCAGCATAAAAAGCCTGAATCCGGGTGTACTGCGTGGAATCAGCAATGATAACTTATAATCGACCACACAGAACGCTCAGGATACGGCCAATAATTTCACGGATCGGGCGATCCCAGTGAATGCTTACATCCGCACACAACTTTGCCGGCAAACACAAGGGCAGACATCATGGCACTTACCGAAAAAGATATCGTTCGCTTCGCTCGACTGGCAGGCCTGCAGCTTGCCCCGGATGAACAGCAGCGCGCCCAGCGCGAACTGACCCGCATCCTCGGGCTGATCGAACAATTGCAGGCCGTGGACACGAACGGAATCGAGCCCATGGCGCACCCCCTGGCCGCCCACCAGGACATCGCCCTGCGCCTGCGCGATGATGCCGCAACGCCCACACATACCCAGGATCAGCGTGACGAGTATTTGCGAAACGCCCCGGCCCCGCACGAAGGCCTGTTCCTTGTCCCCACCGTTCTTGAGTAAGCCATGCCGCTGTTAGACGAATTCGATAGCATTCACGCCCTGTCCAGCGCCCTGCATACACGACGCCTGAGCGCGCAGGAACTGGCGGGCAGCGCGTTGCAGGCGGCCCGCGACTGCGACGACCCCAGCCTGTTCCTGCATATTGACGAAACCCTGACGCTGGCCCAGGCCAAGGCGGCCGATGCGCTGCTGGCCGGCGATCAGGCTCCGGCGCTGGCCGGCATTCCGATCGCCCACAAGGACCTGTTCGCCACCCGGGGCTGGCGCACGACGGCCTCCAGCCGGATGCTGAAGGACTATGTCAGCCCCTTCGATGCAACGGTTGTGGCCCGCTTGGCCCAGGCCGGCACCGTATCGCTGGGCAAACTCAGCTGCGACGAGTTCGCCATGGGTTCGAGCAATGAAAATTCGGCATTCGGGCCGGTGCGCAATCCCTGGAACCCCGACGTCGTACCCGG
>JAKDMO010000093.1 GCA_030452305.1 Alcaligenaceae bacterium
ACTATAGCACAGCCGCTTTGCTGTGCGCAAATCGACCGTGGCGACAGCAGGTAAATAGCCCTGCAAATCAGATCCCCGAACGCTAGCGTAATATGGGGGACCAATGAGGCGAGCCACTTATCAAGCACCTGGATCATGACTGAAGACATACTTATCAACGTCACCCCATTCGAAACCCGTGTCGCCATCACCACCCATGGCACGGTCCAGGAATTGCACATCGAGCGCAGCATTCAGGGTGGCTACGTAGGCAATCTATATCTGGGCAAGGTGGTGCGTGTGCTGCCGGGGATGCAAAGCGCCTTTGTTGATATCGGCCTTGAACGCGCCGCATTCATACACGTGGCTGACCTGCGCGAGAATCGCCAGAGCCGCAGTCTGGGTGAACCAGCCGTCACGACTCCGATCGAGAAGCTACTGTTCGAGGGCCAGTCGCTGCTCGTACAGGTTCTCAAGGATCCGCTGGGCACAAAAGGCGCGCGCCTGTCCACACATATCAGCATCGCCGGCAGAATGCTGGTGTACCTGCCTCATGATGCACATATCGGCATATCTCAGCGTATTGGGCCCGAGGACGAGCGCAATGCGCTGAGGGACCGCATCCTCGCGCTCAGGCCGGAGGACGAAAAAGGCGGTTTTATCGTACGCACCCAGGCCGAAGGGGCCCACGACGACGAACTGGCCGCCGACCTGGCCTACCTGCGGACTTTATGGGTCGCCATCCAGAACAGGATCAAGACCCAGCCGGCCCCTTCCGTCGTTTATACGGACCTGACACTGGGCCAGCGCGTACTGCGTGACATGGTGACCCCGGACACCGGCACCATCACGGTGGACTCGCGCAGCGTCACGCAGGCACTGATCGACTGGGCCGAGCGCTTTACCCCGTCGGTGACGACCCGCATCCAGCACTACAGCGGCAATCGCCCCTTGTTCGATACGGCCAATGTGGATGAGGAAATCGCCCGTGCGCTTTCGCGCCGAGTTGATCTGAAGTCGGGCGGCTACCTGATCATTGACCAGACTGAAGCACTGACCACAGTGGATGTGAACACGGGCGGCTACGTAGGTGGAAGAAATTTCGGCGACACGATATTCAAGACCAACCTCGAAGCAACGGTAGCCATCGCCCGCCAACTGCGGCTGCGCAATCTGGGCGGCATCATCATTCTGGACTTCATAGACATGGATGATGAAAGTCACAAGGCCTCGGTGCTGTCGGAATTGAACAAGGCACTAAGCAAGGATCGTACCCGCGTGACTGTCAGCGACTTCAGCCAGCTCGGGCTGGTCGAGATGACCCGCAAGCGTACGCGCGACTCGCTGGCGCACCAGTTGTGCGAACCGTGCCCCACCTGCCAGTCCCGAGGCAATGTGTTGACACCGCGCAGCCTGTGCTACGAGATTCTGCGAGAAATTCTGCGTGAGGCACGCCAGTTCGATCCAAAGGAATTCAGGATACTGGCGTCTCAGTCTGTGGTGGATCTATTCCTCGAAGAGGAAAGCCAACACTTGGCGATGCTGGGCGACTTTGTAGGCAAACGCATCACTCTTGAAGTCGAGCCCGGCTACGGCCAGGAGCACTACGATATCGTCCTGCTCTAGGTTTTAGGGTGCAGCCGCCCTATTCTTCGGGTGCCGGGCCGTCGCTGAAAAAGCCCTTGGTAACAGGCGGATAGCTGCTGGCACCACTGCAGACCTCAGGGTGCAGCATCGCGGCGAACATGCGATTGATTGCGTCCTCCTGTCCCGAATAGTAGCTGTATGCGCGTGCCCGCACGGTCAGGTTCTGGTAGAGCAACAGGTCAATCAGCAAGGTCGTGTCCCAGCCCGCATCAGGCGTCGGGCGATAGATCACGCGCCCCTGATTCAACGAGTTTGGCGCAGCCTGGAAAGTATAGGTCTGCCCACACGCGGCCTCGTGTTTGAACAACGCCTGTTGTATCGCAGGAAAATTCATGGGCAGGCGACGCATGGTCACCATATGGCCCGGGGTCTCGAGTGTGCTCAAAGGGACGACGCCAGGCTGGCCGGCACAGCCGGCCAATACCACAAGCACACCGAAAATCACTGCATATCTCATCCGGAAATCCTTACAAATACAAATAACGCTACGGCCGTGACATCGTTGAGGTGGCAGATGCGCACCCAGCCGCATGACTATTCCTGAAACTGCATCCTGTACAGGGATGCATACAAACCATCCTGGGCCAGTAATTCAGTATGGCTGCCCTGCTCGACGACCCTTCCGGCGTCCAGAACGGCAATGCGGTCGGCCTTTTGGACGGTCGAGAGCCGATGTGCAATCACCAGTGTCGTACGCCCGGACATGAGCCGCTCGAGCGAAAGCTGCACCTGGTGTTCAGACTCGCTATCCAGGGCCGAAGTGGCCTCATCCAGGATCAGGATCGGCGCATTCTTGATCAATGCCCGCGCGATCGCCAGACGCTGTCGCTGCCCACCCGACAGCATGTTCGCGTTGCTGCCCACCTGGGTGTTCAGGCCATCCGGCAGGCCCTGCACAAAACCCAGCAGATTGGCTGCTTCGAGCGCGGCGAGAATATCTTTGTCACCAACGTCGCGCAAGGCGCCATACGCCACGTTTTCCGCAATCGATCCTTCAAAGAGCACAACATCCTGACTGACCAGAGAAAGATTGGCGCGCAGCGATCGCAAGGACAGATCCGCGATATCCACATCGTCGATATAAACCCTTCCCGATGTCGGCTCCACGAAACGCGGAAGCATATTGACCAGCGTGGTCTTGCCGCTGCCCGAACGCCCGACCAATGCAACGGTCTGGCCGGGCTCAGCCACCAACGTGATGTCCCGTATCGTATCGGTCTGTGCGTCTACAAACCGATGCGATACGCCACGAAATTCGATTCGTCCCTTGATTTTCCCCGACAGATCCAGCGTGCCGGTATCGCGCTCGGGTGCCTGATCGATCAGGGTGAAGACGCTTTCGCCGGCCACCAGCATGCGCTGCATGGATCCGGCGATCTTGGTCAGGCGCTTCATCGGGTCGAAGATCTGACCCAGGGCTGCCATGAATGCTGCGAAACTGCCCACGGTCAGGGCGCCGTGATTGGCTTGGTACAAGGCCGTGGCGACCACAGCGGCGACAGACAGCGCGATACAGAACTGCGAAATTGGCGACATCGCCGCATCGGAGGTCACGGCACGCATGGCAAAGCGACGCAGGCGTGCATTGACGTACGCAAAGCGGGAACGCTCGTTTTCGTAGCCGTCGAACAGCTTGATGACGCGCTGGCCGCTGATGCCCTCACTGACCACACGCGTCAGCTCAGCATTCATGGTGATGGTGTCGCGATTGATCCGCCGCAGACGCTTCATGAATATCCGGGCGCTGATGACAGAGGCAGGCAGCATCACCACGACAATCAGGGTCAGCTGCCACGACATGTACAGCAGTACTGCCAGCAAGGCAATAATGGTCAGTGTTTCGCGCACCAAGACCATGATCACCTCCGTCGCCCGTGTGCTGACCGTGGTGGCGTCTATAGTGAAACGATTGAGCAAACGGCCCTGATCCCCGCGCTTGAACTCGTCGTCCGACAGGCCCAGCAGGCGCTCGAACATGTCGCGCCGCAAGCCCAGCAATACATTGTTCGCAATCCAGGCCAGCAGATAGTCGCCGAAAAAATTGCACAGGCCACGCAGCAGCATCAAACCGATGATCGCAAGCGGTATGGACCAGATATACGAAGGGCGCGCGCCTGTGAAGCCCTCATCGAGCAGGGGCTTCATGATGACGGCCAGCAGGGGTTGCGTCGCCGAGGCGATCGCCACCAGGATCAGGGCCAACACCCCGGCCTTCCAGTAATTGCCGAGGCGGCTGTAAATGCGCCGCCACAGATCAAATTTGACCGGGGTGGAGGATGAGGGATCCTTATGCGCGTTCTGCACCCGTGGGCTCTCTTATATACTTGCGGAACGATCATTTTAGCCTGCCCGCATGACCACCATCCAAGCCATCTATCTTCGAGTGCCGAACTGGATCGGAGACGTCTGCATGAGCCTGCCCTGCCTGGATACGCTGCTCGCCACCAACCGGCCTGTGGTCGTATGCGCCCGAGGCTGGGCGCGCGATCTGCTGTCGGCCTATCCGCTGGCAGGCTTCGTCGCCATGACGGGGAATGTGCGGGCAGATTGTCGAGCCGTGCGTACCCATCGCAAACAGGCAGGATTCACCGGCGCCCGGGGCTTGCTGCTGCCCGATTCACTATCGAGCGCCCTGGTCTTTCGATTTGCCGGCATTCCGAGTGTGGGATACCGTGATGATGGCCGCAGCATGCTGTTGCGCCGGCCGATCAGCAAACCGCGCACATCCATGCATGCCGTGGAGTCCTGGTTTTACCTGACACAAACCGCCTTGTCGGCCTGGGGTCTGCCAAAGAACACCACCACACTCGCCCCAGAGCTGGGCTTGCGCCTCACGGCGGAGCACACCCGGGCGGGGCGCCAGGCCCTGCAGGATGCCAGCCTGGGCGGCAAGCCTTTCGTGCTGATTGCCCCCACGGCAACCGGTCTGCATCACGGCAAAGTGAAAGTCTGGCCGGGCTTCGATGCCCTGACCCGGGCGCTGCAGGCCCGTGGGCACACCGTGCTGATGTGCCCCCCTGAGTCGGAACAGGCTGCCGCACGCGCACAGGCCCCCACCGCACTGTGCCTGCCCCCTTTGGCACTGGGAGGCTTTGCTACACTTAGTCGGTTGGCCTCGCTTGTCATCTGCAATGACTCTGGGGTTTCGCACATTGCGGCAGCATCCGGCGCGCATCAGATGACCTTATTCGGGGTCACCGATCCGGCGCGTACAGGCCCCTGGTCTCCGGATGCGATTTGTGTGGGGCAGGCGGACGCATGGCCTGAACCCGATACCGTGATCGACATGGCCTTGTCCGCCCTGGAAGAGAGCACGCACGAAACATGACTGTATCCAGTTTTCTGGCGAACCTGATCATCCCGCTGAACCTCTGTATTGCACTGCTGTTCCTGGCGGCCATTCTATTTATTGTGAGATGGCGCAAGAGCGCTGCGCTGGTCACGATCGCTGCCGTGGGATGGCTGGCGTTCTGGTCGCTTCCGACCTCGTCGCTTTGGGCGGGGGGCTTGCTGGAACAACGCTATCCCTATGTCGCCCCGGCCGAGCAGCCACAGGCGCAGGCTATTGTGGTGCTGGGGGGCAATACCGCCAATGGGCGCAAGAACTGGTTTGAACCCTATGATCAGGCGGATACCTGGCAGCGAACGGATACAGCGGCAAATCTGTACCACGCAGGCAAGGCACCGCTGGTGGTCGTGTCGGGCGCGGCTCTGGACGGCGGCCAGAGCGAAGCCAAGATGATGGCCAACGCGCTTGAGGCGGACGGAATCCCAGGCACAAACATCGTCCAGGAGGACCACAGCCTCACCACCCACCAAAATGCGATCTACACCGCACAGCTGTTGCGTAGCCTGCACATTGACCGGATTTTGCTGGTGACGTCGGCGCTGCACATGCCGCGCGCCATGGCCAGCTTCCAGAAACAGGGAGTCACGGCCATCGCGGCCCCGTCGCCGCCACAGATCGTGGTGCCCGACGGGCCGGGATTTCTATTCTGGCAACCCGATATGCGCACACTGAACGCAAGTCGGTCCATCATCAAGGAGTATCTGGGCCTGTTGGTCTACTGGGCGCGCGGCTGGATCTAGACATAATGTCTAGCCTGGCCCCTGCCTGTCTGCACGCCAGAGCAGCAAGAGTTTGATATAGCGGTAGAAATTTCCACCGGCCGCCATGCAGGCCAGCACGAACCCCTGCCAGCCGTCCAGAAACCCGCGCCGCACAATGTAATGCCGGACAAACGTCCAGGCCGCGTGCCCGCAGGCACCCGCAACCGATGTGCGTCTGCCCTTCTGGTGCAGAATCTGCGCCGCCTCAGTGGAGTAGTGGTTGATCTTGTCGATGAACACTTCCAGGCTGGCGTAGGGATAGTGCAGGAAATGCCCGTCCAGGACGGCAACCTCGCCTTGCGCGATCACGCTTTCGTGCACTGCTACATCCTTAAACCGCCCCGATCCGCGACGAAACAGGCGCAACACCCGATCGGGCCACCATCCGCTATGCCGGATCCAGCGGCCGCAAAAATTCGACAAGCGCGCAATCCTGAATGCGTCGGCGCGCGGGGTGGCGAGTTCCGTCTGGATGATCTGGGCCAACTCGGGCGTGACGCGTTCATCGGCATCGATAGACAGGACCCAGTCTTTGGTGGCCAAGTCCAGGGCGCGGTTTTTTTGAGGACCAAACCCCGGCCAGTCATCGGTCACCATGACGCAGGCACCACGGGCTGCGGCGATCTCGCAGGTATCGTCGGTGCTGCCCGAATCGACAACGATGATTTCATCGGCGAAGGATATCGAATCGATGCAGGCACCGATATGGGCGGCCTCGTTTTTCGTGATGATGATGACTGAAAGACTCATTGAGGCGCCCTCTGGCTGCGCTTCCAGCGCTTCCAGCGATTAAACACAGGGCCGATGACGGGGTGCGCGGCTACGACGATACGCCGCCCGACCGAGGCGCCCGTAGTATTTCGCACGGCAAACCGGGAAATATGTGCCGGATCGCCGCCGGCCCGATTCTGGTCAAAGGCATCTGTGGTGTACAGATAACGGAAGCCCGCTTCATTGGCAATATTCACGTAGTCGGCGTCAAAATAGCCTTGCGGCCAGCAGAAATGATCGGATACCTCACCCAGATGCGTAGCCAATGCCGCACGTGATTGCGCGAGCTCATCGGTCATCCGAGTGTTCTTTTCAGCTGCGGTACCGCCCAGGTCCCAGCGCGTATGGGTGTGGGTATGACTGTGAAATTCGACCAGACCGCTGGCGCGCATCTCGCGGATTTCGTCCCAACGCAGGGCCACTTCGTCGCTGCGACCCTGTTCGATCAAGGCCTCGCAGGCGCGATGCTCTGGTGTATCGGGCAAGTCTGTTTCCTGCCCCAGGCAGGGCCGTACAGGCCCCGAGTGGATCCATGATGTGACGAGAAAGATTGCCGCCTTAAATCCATATTCTTTCAATAACGGATAGGCATAAACCCAGTTGTCCAGGTAGCCGTCATCAAAGGTCAGCAGCACCGATTTGCGCGGCACGCCTTCACCACGCAGGTGGCGGGCGAACTGCGCGGTCGTCAGCGTGGTGTAGCGGTTCTTTTCCAGCCACTTCAGTTGGTCCTCGAAGTGCTCGGGCGTTGCGGCAATCATGCCCGCGCCCGGGCGCACATGGTGATACATCAGCACAGGCACTACAGATGCGTTTCTCATCGCCCAAGCTCCTTGAGCCAACGTCGATAGCACGCTTCGGTATTGCGCGCCATGGCTTGGCGGGTAAAGCGGCCGTCCTCGAGGCAGAATTTACGGCCGGCACGCCCCATACGATGACGCAGATCCGGATCCATCAACAGGGACTCAATGGCTTCGGTCAGCGCCGGAATATCGAATAACGGCACCAGCAGCCCGGTTTCGCCCTCATGCAGCATCTCGGGTACCCCACCGACTCGCGTGCCCACGACAGGGATTCCCGCCGCCCCAGCCTCAACGAATACCATACCAGCAGACTCTGTGTGGGTCGCCAGCGCAAACACATCGAAATCCGGCAACAGTGCCGGTACATCGCTGCGCGCACCCAAAAGGTGCACATTGTCGCTCAGGTGCTTTTCGACCACGAGCGTGCGCAGGTTTTCCTCGCCCGGATGGCCTCCGCCGACGATGACCAAGTGGACTTGTGGGTGACGCCTGATAATCGGAGCCATGGCCTCGATCAACTCGGCAAACCCTTTTTCGGTTCGCAATACGCCCACACTGCCCACGATCAGGGCACCTTCAGACAAGCCCAGCTCGGTGCGCAGCACCGGCGCGGGCATGGGATCGGGAAAGTCGAAAGCGGGAGGCACGATCCCGACATGGCTGGGCGCAACGCCCTTGGCAATCACCATGTCGCGCACAAAATTGCTGGGGGTAATCACCCGGTTTGGCACCCAACTGTAGGACAGCAGGGATCCGATCTTCTTGGCCAGGTGTCGGGTGCGCACGATCAAGGGCACACCAGCGAGTCGCGCGGCCATGCCAAGCAGCAGGGTATCGCGCCGGCTATGCGAGTTAACGACATCAAAGCGCCCCCGCGCCAGGATACGAGACATTCTGGCAAGGCCTTTGACATAATTCACTGGCCCACGCATGTAAAGAGTATGGACGGTGAAGCCCTCGGCCTGCAGATGCTTGGCGAGCCGGGAATCCGGCTGGCAGGCCGCCTCCATATGATGACCTGATTCGCGCATGACACACATCATGCGAAAGATATAGCGCTCCTGCCCGCCAAAACCCGTCGCGGCCTCGGAATGCAGAATGCGCAAAGGCTTCATCAATACACCACCTCGACCTTGTCTGGCCCGACCCACTGTTTTGCCTTGACAAGCATGTCGTCGTCCATCCGCACGTGCCAGCTTTCGCCCAAGCGCAGTGAGCAGGAAAAGCCGGGGCGCTGCAGCCCGATCTCGACGGCGACCCCGGTATCCCCATCGGCTCGCCATGGGGCCAGCAAGGTCTGCAGGGCCTTGAGATCCGCCTGTCCACCCAAATCCAGCGCCAGGCATCGCGCACGGCTTTCGCGAATACGCTGCAGATCGTACAGGTCATCGGCCGATACCCGCAAGCCGCCCGAGTAATCGTCATGACTGACCTTGCCATGGATTACCAGCAGTCGGTCTTCCTTCAGGCTTTGACGGTATTGTTCGTACAGTTCATTGAAAATCGCCACCTCAAGCTGGGCCGTACCATCATCGAGCAGCGCGTAGAGCATCCGGCCGCGCCGGGTCATGCGCGGCCGCACCGATGCCAGTACGCCGGCAATCCATTGGGGCGAGCGTGAAGGCCCGAGCCGCACAAGCGGTGTGGGCGCCACCCGCCGTACCTCATCGCGCCAGGCATCGAACAAATGGCCGCTGAAACAAAAACCCAGCGCGGCTTTTTCCTCGGTCAGGCAGGCCTGCAGATCCCAGGGAACGACACGCGCGAGTTCGCCTGCAACGATCTGATCGGCGTCATCATCAAACAGCGACACCTGGTTGGCGTTGCGCTCGGCCTGCTCGGCAGCCTCAATTGCGCTGCTCACCGTTGCGAGCAGGGCGGCCCGATTGGCTTCCAGCATATCGAAGGCGCCTGCGCGGATCAACGCCTCGATGCTGCGACGATTCACGGCGTGTCGATCGACACGCGCACAGAAATCGAACAAGCTCGCAAACGGCCCGCCTGCCTCACGCGCCTGCACGATGGCTTCGATGGCGGCCTGTCCAGCTCCCTTGATGGCTCCGAGGCCGTAGCGGATCGTGCGCGGTGGCTTGCCCTGCTCGGTCGCTTCATCCCATACCGGCTCGAATCGATAGACCGAGTCATTGACGTCCGGCGGCAGAACCCGGACCTTGTTGGCCACGGCATCACGCCAGAAAATCTGGACTTTGTCGGTGTCATCCATGTCCGAGAGCATGGTCGCTGCCATGAATTCCGCCGGATGATAGGCCTTCAGCCAGGCAGTCTGGTAGGAAATCAAGGCGTAGGCGGCCGAGTGGCTCTTGTTGAAGCCATAGCCCGCAAATTTTTCCATCAGATCGAAAAGTTTTACGGCAAGGGCCGCGTCATAGCCCTTTTTCACCGCACCGGCTTCGAATATCTCGCGATGCTTGGCCATTTCCTCGGCCTTCTTTTTCCCCATGGCGCGACGCAGCAGGTCAGCGCCCCCCAGGGAATATCCCCCGATGATCTGGGAGATCAGCATCACCTGTTCCTGATAGACAATCACCCCATAGGTGCTGCGCAGCACAGGTTCCAGATCCGGATGGAAATAATCGACCTCGGCCCGACCGTGCTTGCGATTG
>JAKDMO010000094.1 GCA_030452305.1 Alcaligenaceae bacterium
CGTCTGGGCGTGCTGCCGCGCGCGCATGGCAGCGCGCTGTTCACTCGTGGCGAGACCCAGGCCCTGGTCGTGACCACGCTGGGTACCCGACAGGACGAGCAGATCATCGATTCGATCATGGGCGAACACCGCGACCGTTTCATGATGCACTACAACATGCCGCCGTTCGCCACGGGCGAAACCGGCCGCTTTGGCTCGCCCAAGCGCCGCGAAATCGGCCACGGTCGCCTGGCCAAGCGCGCGCTGATCCCCCTGCTGCCCAGCGCCGACGACTTCCAGTACACCCTGCGAGTCGTGTCTGAAATCACGGAATCCAACGGGTCTTCGTCCATGGCTTCGGTCTGCGGCGGCTGCCTGTCGATGATGGATGCGGGCGTGCCGATCAAGGATCACGTGGCTGGTGTGGCCATGGGCCTGATCAAGGACGGCGGCCGTTTCGCAGTCCTGACCGATATCCTGGGCGACGAGGATCATCTGGGCGATATGGACTTCAAGGTCACCGGGACTGTCTCGGGTGTCACCGCCTTGCAAATGGATATCAAGATCCAGGGCATTACCAAGGAAATCATGCAGGTTGCGCTGGCCCAGGCCCGCGAAGGCCGCCTGCATATCCTGGGCAAGATGCGCGAAGCCATCGACACCTCGCGTACGGAACTTTCGGATTTCGCCCCGCGCATGCTGCAGGTCAAAATCAATCCCGAAAAGATCCGTGACGTGATCGGCAAGGGCGGGGCGACTATTCGCGCCCTGACCGAGGAAACCGGTACTCAGATCGACATCGGCGACGACGGCATGATCACCATCGCCAGCGCCGATCTGGATCGTGCCCACGAGGCGGAACGTCGCATCAAGGAACTGACGGCTGATGTAGAAGTCGGGCAGGAATACGAAGGCCCGGTCCTGCGTCTGCTGGATTTCGGCGCCATCGTCCAGGTGCTGCCTGGTCGTGACGGCCTGCTGCATATCTCCGAGATCGCCAACTACCGCATCGCCAATATCAACGATGTGCTGAAGGTGGGTCAGGTGGTGCGCGTCAAGGGCATCGAGGCCGACGACAAGGGTCGTCTGCGCCTGTCCATGAAGGCCATCGGCGGCATCGAAGCCCAGGGCGGCCCGCAAGGTCCGGCCGAAGCCCCCGCAGCGCCCGCCGCTGACTGATCGCGTTTTCTACCGCCTTTGTGCGGTAGATCGCTGAACGAGAACACCCGCCTTGGCGGGTGTTCTCGTTGGGGGGGCGGAACCCGGCCCAGGCCATTCTGGTATTTTATTGGATATCCGTCGTTTCCTGCCGTGTACCCAACTGCAGGACGGCGTCGCGTTTTTCCAGCAAATGTAGTCTCAGAATCTGGCTCAGACGCTTGCCGTCGCGAGCCTCTAGCGCTTCGATCATTTCGCTATGTTCGCGGATCGCCTTTTCCCACTTTTCGGGCTGGTAATTAGAGCGAAAACGCAAGGCCTGGAGGCGGCGGTTGACGGAAATATACATCTGGCGCAATGCAGAGTTACGGGCCGCCAGGTTAATGCGATCATGAATTTGGCTGTTTTTGACATAGTAGCCAGGTAGATCCTGGCGTGCGTGGCAGGCCAGCATCGCATAGTGTAGGGCCTTGATCTCTGTAAGTTCATCGGGGCTGATACGAGCACAGGCCAGCTCACCAGAAAAGGATTCTAGCCCGCTCATTAGTTCGAACATTTCCCGAATTTCCGCTTCGGACATCTGCGCCACCGACGCACCTCGGTTTGGGATGATGTCGATCAGGCCTTCAGCGGCAAGAACCTTCAGGGCTTCACGCAAGGGGGTGCGGGAAATCGCCAGCGTCTCGCAGAGCTCGCGCTCGTTGAGCTTGGTGCCGGGTGCCAGAACACCCTCAATGATCGAGATGCGCAAGCGCTCGACCACGGTCTCGTGAAGGCGCAGCCGAGCGACCTTGCTTAGGGACGCACTGGCGTCCTCTTCGGTTCGTAGATAGATGTCTCGCATACAAAAAACACCTTTGACAGTCGCGCTCGTTTACTGATACCCGTGAATGTTCAGGCGGGCCATTTTCCACATTGAGGATCTGTGCAGAACCTCTTCTATCATGAGATTCTACCAAGTCGGACTTTTGCATGCAAAATTGGTGACAAGTATAAGGAGGGTTGTGAAAAAATCGGGAAAACCCTGAGTGTGGCCATGCATTGTTGCATGCAAAATATTCTTTATACGAGATTTAAACTATTCTTGGTATTTGTCATTCACCGAAAAATATCAAGAAGATGGGACGTTGCCCAAGATTGTTAGTAGCCTACCGTCATATTTTTTGAATTCAAAATTAAATTTGGTGCAAAGTTATGGGATCATATAGATACACTAGGTTTATCTTCCGAATCATCTCAAGAGCTTTGCGTTCGGGGTCGTCAGCCGTGACGGAACGTCTTGACGGTGCCTGCGCTTGCGGTCTGGTGGCGGAGCAGTATCGCCTGTATGCGATATGACGGCAATGCGCATCCACGGATTTCAATTTCTTTGCAATCTGGGTCTAGTCATTTCATCGCTGTTGCTGGGCACGCTATTGGTGGCGGGTTTGGTCGAGCTCGTCGGTGGAAATGCCGGGACGGCGCTGCTTGCATTGGGCCAGGGGATGGTCGGTAGCCAGCAGGCTATTGTCGAGATCATCGTCCAGGCAACCCCGCTGGCGCTGTGTGCACTGGCCTTTTTGCTGCCATTCAGGGCAGGTTTTTTCAACATCGGCGCCCAGGGCCATCTGCAGCTGGGCGCGCTGGCTGCGGTCTTTATCGCGACCAGCATTGCATTACCCGTGTGGCTTTTGATCCCCCTGGCGCTGCTGGCTTCGGCCTTGGCAGGGGCTGTGCTGATTGTGCCCGCGTATTGGCTGAAGGTTCGACGCGGGGCCAGCGAGGTCGTGACGACCGTCATGCTGGATTTCGTCGCCCTGGAATTTACGTACGCTATGATCACCGGGCCTTTACAGGCACCGGATGCTTTTTTCGCCCAATCCAATCTCATTCCTGAGCAGTATCGTCTGCCAGTCTTTGGGGTGCATATCGGCGTCCATCTGGCCATCGCGATCATTGTGTTGGCCAGTTGGGTTTTGCGCCGCACGGTCTTCGGGTTTCGACTCGAGGCGCTGGGCGGCAATCCCAAGGCGGCGGAGGCGCTGGGCATGCATATTGGCCCAACCTTGTTAAAGGCTGTGTTGATCGCTGGTGCGATTGGTGGCATCGCCGGCGGCATCCAGGTCATGGGCGTGATTTTCCAGGTTGCCGAGGGCTGGGCCAAGGACTGGGGCTTCCTGGGTATTCTGGTGGCGCTCATGGGGCGTACGCCGATTGGTGCCATTTTCGCGGCACTGCTCTTGGCGGGTCTTGAGGTCGGCGGGCGTCATATGCAGGCACTCACGGGCCTGCCATCGTCCCTGGTGTACCTATTGCAAGCGGTGCCCGTACTGATCCTACTCGTGCTGAGCGCCACGCGCAGCTTCCGCAAATTCTCGACACCAACGGCAAGCCGATGACACTCGATCCAGACTTCATCATTTCCGCACTGCGTGTCGCCACGCCGCTGACCATCGTGGCCCTTGGGGTACTGGTGGCAGAAATGGCCGGCATCCTTTTTTTATGTGTGGAAGGGGTGATGTTATGCGGCGCCCTGTTCAGCATGCTGGGGGCCGCGTACTTCGGTGACCCTTGGGTGGGCGTGGCCTTCGGGTTGGCGGCCGGGATTACGGTCGGCCTGATCGCCGCCGGCATGTTCGTCTGGGTGCCAGCTGACCAGGTCGTGATTGGCCTAGCTCTCAATATCGCCGCCCTGGGCCTGACCAGCTTTGTTTTTCGCATCATGACTGGCGTGGTCAAGAACTCCAGCCCGACCCTGGCCTGGCCAGTGCCCGAATGGGCCGAGGACAACCCGTTCCTGACCTTTCTATTCGATGTGCCGCCGCTGACATGGGTAGCGGTGGTGCTGTTCTTCATTGCAGGCTACCTACTGTTTCGCAGTGCCCCCGGGCTGATGCTGCGCTCGGTGGGCCAAAGTGTCGAGGCGGCCAGCTCGGCAGGGCTCAATGTGTTGTGGGTACGTACGGCAGCGATGGCCATTGCGGGCGGCTTGGCCGGCCTTGGCGGCGCGGCGCTGACCGTGGGCTGGGTGCATAGTTTTTCTAACAACATCACGGCAGGCAGGGGGTTCATCGCACTGGCAGTGGTTTATTTTGGCCGGTGGTACCCCGGCTGGACTTTCTTTGGCAGTCTGTTATTTGGAGTAGGCGAGGTTCTGGGTCTAAACGCCCAGGTGTTGGGTGGCAACTCTCATCTTTATTTGATGGTTCCTTACGTTCTGACCATCATTGTTTTGGGAATGACTGGCGGCGGCCGCGGCCCCAGAGAGGTTGGCAAGCCATACGAGCGTGATTGATGCAGTGGAGATTTGTGAATTTACCGACACAAGGAGACATTCAATGCTTACCATCATGAAAAAATCGCGACGTCATCTGTTGATCGCGGCAGCAGGTCTGGCAGTAACCGGATCCATGATCGTCAGTCCGGCGGTCGCACAAGACAAGATCAAGGCAGCAGTCATTTTCGGGGTCAATAATCCCGGCGCAGTGAACGGCTGGGATCGAGGGCACTTCAACGGCGTGCAAAAATTGATCAAGCATTACGGCTGGGATGTGGACATCGCCGAAGGCGTGCCATTTCCTCAAATGGAACGAACGGCCGAGCGCTACGGCGAGGCTGGCTACCAGGTCGTGATTTTTACCTCCAGCGGGCAGATCCGCGCCTGGAACGCTGTGGCGCCAAAATATCCGAAGACTATATTCGCGATGATGTCGACTACCGGCAGTTTGCCCAAATCCGACAACGTGGTCGCCTATGCGCCTGATTTCTTTTCCTATGGCGTCCTCAACGGCTTGGTTGCAGGCCAAGCCACCGACAGCAAAAAGATCGGTTTCGTGGCGGGGCTGGCAGTCAAGGCGGTTGAGGACATGTGGAGCGGCATCGTGGAAGGTGCCAAGGTCGTAGCCCCTGATGTCGAGGGCACCTATGGTTTTTCTGGTAATTGGACTGACGTACCTCGGGCTCGCGAGGTCACCGATTTGCAGATTCGCGGGGGCGTCGACGTAATCATCGGCAATGCGGGTGATGGCACGCTGGGGATATTGGATGCTGCCAAGACATCCAAGGTCAAATTTATTGGATACGCGACGGATTGGTCCGCCGATGCACCCGACACGGTGCTGACCAGTGTGTTGTTGGGCATGGAACAATGGTATGACGCCTTGGCAAAGGAGGTTGAGTCCGGCGAGGTCGAGCCCGGAATCAATACCTTTGGCGTTGAAAGCTTCACCGTGATGCCCTTGAACGACAAGCTGCTGGATGCAGGCCGCATTGCCCAGATCAACGACAGCGTGCGTCGCTACCAATCAGGCGATCTAAAAATTCCGGCGGTTCGTCACGAAGTCAAAAAGTAGGGCATGTCATGAGCAATATCGCGATTGACGCGGGTGTGGCTGTCAGGCTGGAAGGCATCACCAAGACCTTCGGGGAACTGAAGGCGCTTGATGATGTCAGCCTGAGCCTGCGATTTGGGGAAATCCATGCGCTCGTGGGGGAAAACGGTGCCGGCAAAACCACCCTGATGAAAGTACTCTTCGGGGTGTATCAGCCGACGTCGGGTCGCATCATGCTCGATGGGCAGGACGTTGCGCAGCACTGGAGCACGCGTAAGGCCATTGCCCATCATATTGGGATGGTTCACCAGCATTTTTCCCTGGTGATGGAACATTCGGTGCTCGACAATATTGTCATGCCCAACCTCGGCTGGATGGATTTCGCACCGAACTGGACAAAGTTTCGCAATAAGCTGCACGACCTTCAGGAAAGCCTTGGGTTTTCCTTGTTGCCGGATCGTCTGGTGGGGGATCTTGCGGTTGGGGAGCGGCAGCAGGTGGAAGTCCTGAAGATGCTGTACCAGGGCGCCAAGGTTCTGATCCTCGACGAGCCGACGGCTGTGCTGATTCCCCAGCAAACCGAACGGCTGCTTAGAACGCTGGTTCAATTGCGGGATCGGGGCTATGCGGTGATCCTGATTACCCACAAGTTAGAACATGCTGCCGAGTTCGCGGACATGATCACGGTGCTGCGTGGCGGGCAGCACATCGCAACGGTCCCCAGGGGCCAGGCCGGCACCACCGAGATTGCCTCGATGATGGTCAAGCAAGATGTAGCCATTGTTCATCAGCCGCGTACGGTTGCGTGCGATACGCCGGTGCTCCAGCTTCGAAACGTGTCGATGGAATCGGCAGGGGTTCCGGTGCTGGATCAGTTTGATCTGAAGGTATGCGAGGGTGAAATTGTGGGTATCGCAGGGGTAGTCGGCAATGGCCAGTCGGAATTGGTCGATGTCATATTGGGGCTGCTGCGGCCATCATCCGGCGCCGTGCTGTTTCAGGACAACGACATCGGCCTGCTGGAAACCACCGAGAGACGTGCCCGCGGCATTGCCAACATCCCCGAAGACCGCCATACCCATGCGATCGTCGGTGAAATGGACCTGGCATCAAATCTCATCTTGGGGCGGGAGGGTAGCTCGAAATTCTCCAGCCGTGGCATTCTGAATCGAAAGAACATCGTCGAATTCGCCCAGCATTGTATGGGTGAATTTGACGTGCGGGCCCCTTCGGCCGCTATCCGCATCAAATTCCTTTCGGGGGGCAATCAACAAAAAGTCGTGATCGGGCGCGAGCTCTCTACGCATCCCAAGTTGATCATAGCCCATGAGCCTTCGCGAGGCCTGGATTTTGCGGCTACGGCCTATGTCCGCCATCGTTTGGTGGAGGCCGCCGAGGCAGGCTCAGGGGTCTTGTTGATCTCCAGCGATCTGGACGAGCTCATGGAGCTTTCGAGTCGCATTTTGGTGATCTATAACGGTCGGGTTGTGGGCTCACTCAGCCCCGGTCAATATAACCCAGAGGCCTTGGGCCTGCTGATGGCGGGCGTGCAGTCGGATGCCGATGCTCGCGACGAGGAGGTCGCTGTCTGATATCGGATATCGCCAATAGGAGATTGGATAGGGGCCAGGTAGAGCAGTCCAGAACCACCTGCCGATGATAGTGTAAGGGTGTGACATAAGATTGTCTGGCTCGATTCAGGCAGCAATTTTACTGATTGAGTTATGTGTCAATGACCGTATTCGGTTAAACCCTTAGTGTAAAATATGTATTTTGAATGCAAAATTAAGTCTTGGGTGATAAATGTCATGCGTATTGATTCAGTAGATAGTTTTTGTCACAGTTAAATATTCCAGTTTGGGATTACTCAATATTTAAGTATTTTGAATTCAAAATAGATCGACGGCTTCAATCTGATGCGGACTGAACTTCCAAGATCGTTTTCAAGGTCATTCGAACATGCTAAGACTCAATGCTCATCCCTCCGGTCGCCATTTTCTCCAGATTCCCGGGCCTACCAACGTCCCTGATCGTGTGTTGCGGTCAATGGATTATGCAACGATCGATCACCGTGGGCCCGAGTTCGGCGAACTGGGCGCGGCAGTTCTGGCCGGCATGAAGAAAATCTTCAAAACGGGCAGTCATGTCGTGATCTACCCGGCATCGGGGACAGGTGCCTGGGAAGCCGCGTTGGTGAACACGCTGTCTGAGAACGACCTGGTTCTGATGGCGGAAACCGGGCACTTTGCCACGCTTTGGAAATCGATGGCGGAACATTTGGGCCTGCGTGTCGAATTCCTGCCTGGCGACTGGCGCAGGGCCGCTGATCCCGATGCGATCCAGGCACGCCTGCGCGAGGATAAGAACCATGAAATCAAGGCGGTGTGCATTGTTCACAATGAAACGGCCACGGGCGTCACTAGCGATATTTCATCGGTGCGCAGTGCGATCGATGGTGCGTCCCATCCCGCCTTGTTGATGGTGGATACCATATCCTCGCTGGGCTCCATCGACTATCGCCACGACGAATGGGGTGTGGATGTGACGGTTGCGGGGTCGCAGAAGGGTCTCATGCTGCCCCCCGGCCTGTCATTCAATGCGGTCAGTGAAAAGGCTCTGGATGCCAGCCGCAAGGAAGGCGGCCTGCGGCGGTCCTACTGGGACTGGCACGCCATGATTGCCAGCAATGCGACCGGCTATTTTCCTTATACGCCCGCCACGAACCTGCTGTATGGATTGCACGAAGCCATCGGCATGCTGCTGGACGAGGGGCTGGATACCGTGTTCGCGCGCCATAATCGGCATGCCGAGGCCACGCGCCGGGCGGTTCGCGCCTGGGGCCTTGAAATCCTCTGCACGGATCCGGCGCGCTACAGCTCGTCGCTTACTGCGGTGATGATGCCCGAGGGTCGCGGCGCGGATGCATTCCGCAAGATCGTGCTGGAACATTTCAATATGTCGCTGGGGCAGGGGCTGTCCAAAGTTAAGGACAAGGTCTTTCGGATCGGTCATCTGGGCGATATCAATGATCTGACCTTGTGTGGGACGCTGTCGGGCATTGAAATGGGTTTGGGTCTTACCAAGATCCCGCATACTACGGGTGGCGTGGATGCGGCTATGGCTTATCTTGCACAAGGGGCTGAGGTCCGATCGCGCTAAAGAACAGGTAGGGCGGACTGGCCTGATGCCCGTCCGCATTCGTCATAGAAGGATTTGCATCGTGATAGACCAAGCAGGATTGCTGTTGCACAATGTGCGCGTCCCGGCCGGGGTGCGCAAGACGAGGCCTTGTGACATCCTGATTTCGACCCAGGGGCGGATGATGGCGCTCGAACCTGCCATCCATGCCCCGGGGGTGCAATCGGTCGACCTGGATGCATGCTTGGTGGTGCCGGGCCTGATCGACATGCACCAGCATCTGGACAAGAGCTCGACGCTCGCGCAGGCGCCCAACGCAGATGGAACGCTGTATGGCGCCATCGATGCATTTCGCCGCTATTCCGAGCATCTGGCAGTCGATGACATCATCGCGCGCGCCCAGGTGACGCTGAATCGGTGTGTGGCCATGGGGACTTGCGCAATACGAGCGCACACCAATGTCGATTATGAAATGCAGCTGCGCGGCATTGATGCCGTGACGCAGCTGCGCGAGGCCAATTGTGATCGTGTCGTAGTGCAGGTGGTCGCCTTCATCACATCGTCCGCAGCGCGCGGCAACCTGGGTACGGCGCGCACCTGGCTGCGCAAGGCCCTTGCGGCAGGTGCCGACTGCATCGGCGGGGTCCCCAATCTTGCGCCGGACCCCAAGGCCTATATCGACATGCTGCTTGATGTAGCACAGGAATATGACCGCATGGTCGACGTCCATATCGACGAGACGCTCGACCCGACAGCACGGCACTTCGATTATCTGGTGGAAAGCGCCGGCCGACGCTCTATGGGCAGCCGGGTGGTCGCAAGCCATGTCTGCTCCCTGGGCGCAAGGCCGGACGACGAGGCGCTGCGCGCCATTGAGGCGGCTGCCGAGGTCGGGATCGGGGTGTGCACGCTGCCGGCGGCCAACCTTTTTCTGCAAGGGCGCGGCTCAGGCCATCAGGTGCCCAGGGGCTTGACGCGCGTGACCGAGCTGCTGGCCGCCGGGGTGCCGGTCGCCTCCGCCTCCGACAATATCCAGGATGCCTTCGTCCCGGTTGGCGCGGGCGATCCGCTAGAGATCGCCCGCTGGACGATACTGGCCGGCCACTTGCTGGAACAGGCCGCTGATCGCGCCTTTCATATGGTGACGGATGCACCCGCCGCCATGATGGGCCTGGCGGATCAGTATGGGCTGCGCCCGGGGGCTATGGCCGATTTGCTGTTGACGCGGTGTGACAACGTCGAGGACCTGGTCGCAGGGGGTGCACTGGCTCGAACCGTTCTGCACAAGGGCAAGGTGGTGGCGGGCAGCTTTGGCGCAATGTGTCGCCCCGGTCAC
>JAKDMO010000013.1 GCA_030452305.1 Alcaligenaceae bacterium
GGGGGCGTCGGCGGTTTTCGCTAATCGCGCGTTAACCGCCCCCCACGGCGACCACGATTTCGATCCGGTCGCCTTCGTGGAGGGCGGCCTCGGCGTGCCGGCTCTTGGGCACGATGTCGCCGTTGCGTTCAACCGCGATGCGCTTGTCCTGATAGCCCAGGTGGGCGACCAGATCCTGTACGGTGCGTACCGTATTCAGTTCCATGGCCTGGCCATTCAGGGAAATATTCATGTCAGGTTTCCTGCTGGGTGTCGGTATTCAATTCCTCGCCCAGTCATCGGTGGCCTCGATCAGCCGTGCCAGAATTCCGGGCTCGTCAAAGGCGTGGCCCGCATCCGGCACGATGTGGAAATCGGCTTGCGGCCAGGCCTTGTGCAAATCCCATGCGCTGCGCGCCGGGGTACAGACATCATAGCGTCCCTGCACAATCACGCCCGGGATGCCGGCCAGTTTGTGTGCATCGCGCAGCAATTGGCCTTCGTCCATAAAGCCCTGGTTGACGAAATAATGATTTTCGATGCGGGCAAAGGCCAGGGCAGAGGCATCATCGGTGTGTGAGTCCTGGTGCTCGGCATTGGGCAGCAGGGTGATGGTGTGGCTTTCCCACTGCACCCAGGCGTGGGCTGCCTCGAGTCGCGCCTGCAGGTCTTCGCCCGTCAGGCGTTCACGATAGGCGGCCATCAGATTGTGCCGCTCGTCGGGCGGAATGGGTGCTACGTATTTTTCCCATAGATCCGGGAACAGCCACGAAGCGCCTTCCTGGTAGAACCACAGCAGTTCCTCGCGGCGTAAGGTGAAAATCCCGCGTACGATCAGGGCAGTGACGCGTTCGGGATGTGTTTCCGCATAGGCCAGGGCCAGTGTCGAGCCCCACGAGCCGCCGAATACCAGGAGCTGTTCCGCCTTCAGGATTTCAGTGCGCAGCCGCTCGATATCGGCCACCAGATCCCAGGTCGTGTTGTGGTCGATTGAGGCCGATGGCGTCGATCGGCCGCAGCCGCGCTGATCGAATAGCAGAATGTTGTAGCGCTCCGGGTCAAACAGGCGACGGTGTGCGGTGGAACAACCCGCGCCAGGCCCGCCGTGCAGAAACACTGCGGGCTTGCCCTTGGGGTTGCCACAGAGCTCCCAGTAGACCCGGTGTCCGTGGCCGACATCCAGATGCCCCTGGGCATAGGGTTCGATTTCAGGGTACATGGTGTTCCTTATGCGGTGGGCGTCGTATCCGCGTCGGGTACGCGCTTGAAAATCAGGTCGTGAACGCTGTGACCCAGCCGTAGGCCCCGGCCTTCGAATTTCGTCAGCGGCCGGTAGTCGGGGCGCGGCGCATAGGCCTCGCAGGTATTGCGCAGCAGCGACTGGGCCTGTAGTACTTCGAGCATCTGGATGGCATAAGGTTCCCAATCGGTCGCGCAGTGCAGATAGCCGCCTGGCGCCAGGCGACTGGCGAGCAATTCGATGAAGGGCGGCTGGACCAGACGGCGCTTGTGGTGGCGCTTTTTTGGCCACGGATCGGGGAAATAAATATGCACGCCCGCCAGGGATGCGGGCGTGATCATGTCGCGCACCACCTCGACGGCATCATGCTGCACGATGCGAATGTTCGACAGGCTGTTTTCGTCGATGCGCTTGAGCAAGGCGCCCACTCCTGCGTTAAAGACCTCGACCCCCAGGAAGTTGTCGTCGGGGCGGGCCTGCGCGATCTGTTGCGTGGTCTCGCCCATGCCAAAGCCGATCTCCAGGATCAGTGGCGCCTCGCGGCCGAAGGCCGCCGCTGCATCCAGCGGTGCGGTCTGGTAGACGATGGACCAGAGCGGCAGCAGGCGCTCGATCGCCTCTTGTTGGCTGGGCGTGATGTGCGCGCGGCGATGGACAAAGCTGCGGATATGGTCGCCGCCCGACGGGGACGATGCGGTGATGATGCGGTCGGGCATGGGGGAGGATTTTGAGGCGTTCAAATTGCGTTAGAATATCGTGCTGCGGGATTCCCGGATGATGTCTGTATTCTACCAAGGAATCCTCGCACAGCAGTCCGACGCGGGTGTAGTTCAATGGTAGAACGGCAGCTTCCCAAGCTGCATACGAGGGTTCGATTCCCTTCACCCGCTCCAATTAAGACTCATACTCGCCGTGTGACATTTGGGGGAAACATAGTTATCCTCTATTTTTTGTCCCCCTGCGCTTTGTGCGCCAAAAACGCCCCCATCGTCAAATCGATATCCGCACCGCTAATACGTACCCGACGAGCAGCCTCTTGCCAGTCATCGACAACCGCGACCACCTCATTCACAATCTGCCCAGCTCGCTTATCGTCCAGACCATAAAACGCAGCTGTGCTGAGCACAGTCTCTAAGCTCGGTCGATTATCGACATCGTCGATGTTCAACACATGCTCCGCCTTGTCGATATTCGGATTGACGTCGAACGCTGGTGCAAGCCTCCATCCCGTCTTTCCAAGCACAAAGCCGTGGTTTCGCAAGTGATCGTCGCGGTTACCTACTGCAACGTTGAACGCCACGCGTCGGAATAGCTGCTCCAGATCCGCATCCGCATGCTCGGCATCGCCCTGGCATCGGATGAACTGGGCCAGCTCCAGATAGCTTGTGCCTTCACTCTGTGTCTTGCGCAACAAGGTCATCGCCGAGGCGTAGAAACGCCGCGCACCATTCGCGCGATCGAACCGTTGCACGCAGAAGGTGTGAAAGCCGTTATTCAGTTTGATCAGCTTCGCAGGCGGTACGTCTATCCCCGCTTCTTGCGCGAGTAGGTGAACGGCATACTCCCAAGCCCCAACGTCTCGATCATCATCCCTGGCTGGGAACTTGCCGATCCAGAGTGTGCCGTCGATTTCGGTAAAGTTGGCCTTTGGCCTTGCTCCGCCCAAAGACGCGCCAGGTGCGACAAGCACGGCGAGCCACTTTCGTAGTGCATTTAGATCGTTGATACGCCGGTTGCTGAGCTGGTAGGCCACGGCTTCCAACTCTCGTAGCGTCGTCACCGGCGGAGCCGCCATTTTCTCGTTGCCAAGAAACTCTTCCGTACTTGGTCGGCGAAAGCGCAGGGCGCCTTGGCGAGTGAGGTCTTGCACGCCGATCAGGAAGTCCCAGGCGTACAGCGTACGAGGAGAGCGTTGCTCATCCTTTGCCTGTAGGGCCTCGCGCCGCTTCATCAGTGTTTGTCCCCATCGGTCTGGTGACGAATCCAGGAAGATGCCGAAGTTGCCTAGTTCAGGCTTGGGAAAGAAGGGGTGTTCGTCGAGAGAGAGATCGGGGTCCAGCGCGAAGGCGCGAGGATCCTTCAGCCAATCGCGTTCGTAATGGAAGCGGATCTGGCCGCGGTCATGGGAGAGTGTGCCGACTTGGCGTGCAGGCCCAAGATCGTCATCCAGCCAGACTTCCAGGGCGTTGACCTGCGCGCTCATGTTGATTCCTCATTGTTTGAGGCTGACGCGGGTTTGGCCGTTTTGGGACGGGTGGCAGCGCGGCGCCTAGAGGCCGGCTCAAGCGCCAGGTCCTGCAATTTCCGCCCGACCCGGTCGTCGGCGGCAAGCTGATTGAGATCACCTTCGAGGCCAAGCACGGCCAGCACCCGGACGTAGGACCCTAGCGTGGCGCCGGGGTCGCCTGCTTCGACCTTGTACACGGTGGTTCTTGAAATTCCCGCGCGCTGAGCCACTACCGCATTGCTCAGTTTGCGTCGCTTGCGGGCGAGGCGTATCCGCTCGCCGAGTTCGGAAAGCAGACGTTGCTCTTGTGGGAAAACGAGGGGCGGTTTGCGTGGCATGTTCTCTATTCAGGCAGAAATAATACTATTTCGTCCATAATAGAGAAAAATAGAGCCGTTGACTAGAGACTTGTCAGTATGGGCCAAACAGGTACAAAATACGGTACATTCCCGCTTTCAGAGCGTGGATGATCCGTTACAAACCAATGGGTTGGATGCAGTTTGCTGTTCCCTTCACCCGCTCCAGTTTCGACAATCCAGGGACTTCCACCAAACGCCAAGGGATAACGTAAATCCTCGTCAGAATTAAGAACCCCAAGCTGATCTTAATCCACTGGCATCCAACGAAATCCAGGGTCAACGCCCGATGCCGTGGCCGTATACCAATCGGCCACCCAGCCAGCCGCCTATGGCCAGCGCGATAAAACCAGCCAGGTCCAGCAACAAGGCCACGGTATTCGGGGCAAGCGGCTGCAGGTGATCCAGGCGCAACATGAGACGTGTCGTGTAGAGGGCAAAGGCACCCAGCATCAGCCCCATATGCCAGTAGACATCCCGCAGTGCCGGGCCATCCGGGACTCGGGATAGCTCCAGGACACCGGCAGCCATGGCCAACAGCGCGACGATGCAACCCACTGCGAGCAGACCCGCCGACCATTTCCATGCGGATTCCCCCAGCCAGAGGCTGCCGAAATCCGTCAGGGTTGCCAGGGACCAACAGGCGATTGGAAAGTGGACCAGTGCAGGATGTAAAGGGTGGCGCATGGCGTCAGATCGCGAGGCTCAGGATGGTCAGGAAGCCGATCACGGCGACTGCGGCGTGCACGATGACCACAGCCTTCGGAGGGAGGCGTTTGCGCGCGTGGAAGGAGGCCAGAAAGAATCCACCGAGCGCGGCGATCAGCAGCAGGATAAAGCCGATCAGCACCGTTTGCGGGGCAGACCCACCGGCCAGAATGATAATGAGCAGAATCAGCCCCACGGCACCCAGCAAGGCATGCAATAGCGATAATGCCCAAGGGGCAAATTTGTCGCGCAGCACATGGGTGGCGAGAATCAAGCCTCCTACGGCAGCGATGGCGAAGATGATGATTGCGGCGGTGATCATGAGTAGTCCTTGAGTAGCAATATTGGGTCTCGAAAACGTGCGCACCCATTGGGAGTTCATCTGGATAGATGCTCGCCGGCCGAAAAACGTTTCATTGCTCAGGCCTTGCCGGCCTGATGGCAGAGCCGCGATATGGATGTCGCTTGCCTGGCAGTACCGGCATGCTCCAGAATCGGACCGACTGGAAAATTGCCCGCGTTTTTCATATAATTAATTACTTAGACTATCTAAGTAATTAAGCCATACGCCGATGAATGAGACACACAATTCCACAGGCGCTGAACTGCTGGATGTCATCGTACGGCTGAACCGCCTGATTTCGCATCGAGCAGTCTGGTTGCTGCCAGTGACACTGGCGCAGGCGCGCATTCTGTCCCAGATCGACGCGCTGGGCACGACCCGCATTGGTGACCTGGCGCTGGCCGAACGTTGCAGCCCGCCCACGATGACGGTGCAGGTGCGCCGCCTGGAAGGGCTGGGCCTGGTCAGCCGCAAGCCGGATCCGGATGATGCCCGGGCCGCGCGGGTTTCGCTGACGGCCTCCGGGCGGCAGGCTTTGATGGAAACCCGTCAGGTCCGCGCGGACATTGCCGAGTCCCTGATCGATCAACTCGACGCCACAGACCGTCGGCGTCTGCGGGACGCGTTGCCGGTGCTGTCGGGTTTGCTCGATGTCGCCCTTCACCAAACATCCACTCAACAGGAACTTCGAAAATCATGAATCTATTGCGACAACCTACAGCGGTGCTGGCGGTCGCGTTTGCGTGCGTCATTGCCTTCATGGGCATTGGGCTGGTTGATCCGATCCTTAAACCGATCGCCGACTCGCTGGGGGCGACACCGTCCCAGACCTCTTTGCTGTTTACCAGCTACATGGCCGTCATGGGGGTCGCGATGCTGATCACAGGCGCCGTGTCCAGCCGTCTGGGTGTCAAGCACACACTGCTGCTGGGCCTGGTGGTCATTATTGTGGGGGCGGGGCTCGCCGGCATGTCTGATTCGATCCAGGCTATCGTGGGTTATCGTGCAATCTGGGGGCTGGGCAATGCGCTGTTCGTTGCAACCGCGCTGACCGCAATTGTCAGCGCATCGGCCGGATCGGTGCGGGAAGCAATCATTTTCTATGAGGCGTCGCTGGGCGTGGGCATCGCGGCCGGTCCATTGATCGGGGGCGAGTTGGGCACGATTTCGTGGCGGGGGCCTTTCTTTGGCGTCTCGGTCTTGATGGCAATTGCCTGTGTGGTGACCATGTTCTTGTTGCCGCACTCCGCCGCCCCGGTACGGCCGAGTTCGCTGCGCGATCCGTTCAAGGCCCTCAAACATCCCGGATTGCTCGGTATCGCCATCACGGCCTTGTGCTACAACTTTGGCTTTTTCACGCTGCTCGCATATACGCCGTTTCCACTGGATATGACGGCGCATCAGGTCGGTCTGATATTTTTTGGCTGGGGCCTGGCGTTGGCTTTCGCCTCTGTGATCCTCGCGCCCAGGCTGCAAGCCGGCATGGGCACCATCCCTTCCATCATGGTCGCGCTTGTGGGTTTTGCGCTGGTGCTCGCCATGATGGCGGTCTGGACCGATAACAAAACGGTTCTGGTGGTCGGTGTGGTCGTTGCGGGTCTGTTTCTTGGGGTCAACAACACGCTGGTTACAGAAACGGTCATGAGCGCGGCCCCAGTCGAACGAGGCGTGGCATCCGCCGCCTACAGTTTTGTGCGCTTCAGTGGTGGCGCGGTGGCGCCCTGGTTGGCGGGCTATCTGGGTGAAACCATCAATGACCACGTGCCATATTGGGTCGGCTCGGCAGCGGTGCTGCTGGGTGTGGTGGTGTTGTTCGCGAGTTGGCGCCACCTGACCCATATCGACCGGTCGCTTAACCACGAGGTGCAGCGGGTGGACGCCCAGGCGAACAGTCCGGCGACGCTTCAGGCCAATACCTGATTACACCGGATCAAAGTGCGTCATGACGTCCAGCACGGGCAGGTCGGCCATGACGCGCTGACGGGCCTCGACTGCGATGGCGTGGCCCGCCTCGATCGTGAGCTGACCGTCCATTTCGATATCGACCTCGACCCAGACCATGTCGCCCATTTTGCGGGTGCGCAAGTCGTGGATGCCGCGCACACCCGGGGTGCTCAGGATGCGGCTGCGGATGGCGGCCTCGGTTTCGTCATCCACAGCACGATCAACCAGGTCGTTGAAGGCCTGCCAGGAAAATTTCCAGCCCATGCGCAGGATCATCAGCGCCACGACCAGGGCCGCCAATGAGTCGGCCAGTGGCACGCCGGCAAGGTTCGCCCCGATCCCCAGTGCGACAACCAGCGACGAGGCTGCGTCCGAGCGCGCGTGCCAAGCGTTGGCCACCAGCATTGTGGAACGCACGCGCTGCGCCACGCGCAGCAGGTAGCGAAACAGCAGCTCTTTGGCGACCAGGGTGGCCAGGGCGACATACATCGCGGTCGGGTGCACGATGGGAATGCTGCCGGGGGCCTGCAGGCGTACGATACAGCCCCAGAGCAGGCCGATACTGACGACGATCAGCAGGGCGCCTATGGCCAGCGTGGCAGCGGTTTCGAAACGCAGGTGGCCGTAGGGGTGATCGGCATCGGGTGCTTTGATGCTGTGCCGGTTGGCGATCAGCACGACGGCATCGGACACGAGGTCCGAGAGCGAGTGGATGGCGTCGGCCACCAAGGCCTGGGACTGGGCCAATATACCGATGATGGCCTGGGCGATGGTCAGTACGAGGTTGACGCCTACGCTGATCCAGGTGCTGCGTCCAGCGGCTTTGTGGCGTTCGGTTTCCAGGGCTGGGGGAGCAGGCGGGCTATGCATGCCGCAAGTATAAGCGCGCTGCGACCCGGATCAAGCGAGCTCGGGTGCGCAACGCGGTCTTTGACTCAGCTGATGCGCATGCCGGGTTGTGCGCCGCTGGTGGGTTCCAGGATATAGATCCCTGCATCCACTGAGGCGTCATTGTGGCTGGCGGCGAGCACCATGCCTTCGGACACGCCAAAGCGCATTTTGCGCGGTGCCAGATTGGCAACTAGTACAGTCAGTTTGCCTGTCAGGTCATCGGGGCGGTAGGCGGATTTGATGCCCGAGAACACCTGCCGCAGCCGGCCTTCGCCCGCATCCAGAGACAGGCGCAGCAGCTTGTCTGAACCCTCGACCTCGCTGCATTCGACAATGCGGGCGATGCGCAGATCCAGGCGTGCGAAATCCTTGATATCGATGGTATCGGCGATGGCTTCGCCGCCGGGCAAAACGACGGCCGCCTCGGGCGGTTCGAATAGTTCGTCGAGCTGCTTGGGTTCGACGCGTTGCATCAGGTGCTTGAATGCGGCAATCCGGCCCGGCAGCACGGCGGCGTCTGACCAGAGGAATGGGCGATCCTGGCCAAAAAGTTCACGGGCCACGCGCTCGGTGAGGGCGGGCAGCACCGGGGTAAGCATGACTGAAAGCGCCTTGAAACCGGCCAGTGCGCGCGAGCAGATATCCTGCAGCTGCGCCTTGCGTTCGGCGTCGGCCTCGCCTATGCCTTTGGCCAGGACCCAGGGCTGGGCGGCATCGAAGGCCTGGTTGATTCGATCGGCCACGGCCATGGCGCGCCGGATCGCACGGCCGTATTCCCGCGCTTCAAAATCGTTGCGCACTTCCTCGGCGGCCTGGGTCAGTTCGTCAGTCAGCGTCTGGGTCTCGCCCGAATAGGCCAGTACGCCGTCGAAGTGGCGCGTGATGAATGTGGCGGCGCGACTGGCGATATTCACGTATTTGCCGATCAGGTCGCTGTTCACGCGCGCGACGAAATCCTCGGGGTTGAAGTCCAGGTCCTCGACGTGGGCGTTCAGCTTGGCGGCGATGTAATAGCGCAGCCACTCGGCATTCATGCCGATTTCCAGATAGCGCAAGGGCGAAATGCCTGTGCCGCGGCTCTTGGACATCTTTTCCCCGCTGACGGTGATGAAACCGTGCACGTGCAGCATGTCGGGTGTCTTGCGGCCGGAAAATTCCAGGGTGGCCGGCCAGAACAGGGCGTGGAAATAGACGATGTCCTTGCCGATGAAGTGAACCTGCTCGGTATCGCTGTCAGGGGACACCAGCGCGTCGAAATCCAGGCCGCGGATCTTGCAGTAAGCTTTCAGGGATGCCAGGTAACCGACCGGCGCATCCAGCCAGACGTAGAAATATTTGCGCGGTGCATCCGGGATGGGAATGCCGAAGTATGGCTCGTCGCGCGAAATATCCCAGTCGGCCAGACTGGCTTCATCGCCTTCGGATGCCCCCAGCCACTCACTGGTCTTGGCCAGCACCTCGGGTTGCAGGCGCTTGGCGCCGTTGCCCTGGCTGCCGTGTGTCCATTCCTGCAGGAATTTGACGCAGCGCGGATCCGACAGCTTGAAAAAGAAGTGTTCGGAACTGCGCAGCACCGGTCGCGCGTGGGTCAGCGTGGAATAGGGCTCGATCAGATCGGTAGGCGAATAGACTGCGCTGCAGACCTCGCATGAATCGCCGTACTGGTCCTTGGCATGGCAGTTGGGGCACTCGCCCTTGATGTAGCGATCGGGCAGGAACATGCCCTTGACCGGGTCGTAGAACTGTTCGACCTGGCGGGTATCGATGAACCCGGCAGCCTTCAGCTTGCGATAGATATCCTGCGAGAGCTCGAAATTTTCCGGGGAATCGGTGCTGTGCCAGTGATCGAACTGAATGTGAAAACCGTTCAGGTATTTGGGCCGCTCGCTAGCGTAGCGCTGCACCAGAGCCTGGGGCGAGATGTTTTCGGCCTCGGCCTTGAGCATGATCGGTGCGCCGTGCGCATCGTCGGCCCCCACGAAATGCACGGTATGCCCCGCCATGCGCATGCTGCGCACCCATATATCGGCCTGGATATATTCCATGATGTGGCCGATGTGAAAGGAACCGTTGGCGTAGGGAAGTGCGGTGGTGACAAATATTGTGCGTGACATGAGGGCTGCGTGAAAGGCCTAAAAGATCGATTTTAGGGGATTTCACGCATCTCGATGTCGGAGACGTCCTGGCTCTTGGGGGGTGGGGTCTTGGTATCCTGGGCCCGCTTGCCATAGCCGGCCGGCCGTCGGCGGTCGGCCCAGTATGCCTGGATGCCGAACGGTCGGCCCTGAATGCGTGCCACGACGTACAGTACCGCGACCGCAATGGCCGTCGATACCATGAAAATCACGGCCATGGCCATACCGAAAAATGCCAGGATCAAAAAGAGCGCGCCGCGTATGATTTGATTGATGGTGTTCATGATTTCCAGACTCCTATTGGCGGCATCTGTTTGGGTTCGGGCCGGGGGATCGTCTCTTTTACCTGAGGGTCAATCCGGCAATTTCAAGGCCGATCCGCTATGCTTTGGCCTGAACCTTCATTGAATCGAACGAGTCGCGACATGAGTACGAATATTCAGGAGATCCGGGCGGCCTTGTCCCGGGTCATTGACCCCGATAGCCACAAAACGCTGGCGGTAAGCGAATCCGATCTGCGGATTGAGCCCGCCGGCGACGCCATTGATACCACTGTAACCCTCGGCTATCCCATATTCAATGGCCAGGATGAATTGCGCCGGCGCATAGAGGATGCCGTACGCGCTGCGGATGCGACGCCCGGGCGTGTGACGTTTGAGTCTCGCATCATAACGCACGCGGTGCAGCGCGGCCTGCGACCGCTCGAGACCGTGCGCAACATCATTGCCGTGGCTTCGGGCAAGGGCGGGGTGGGCAAGAGCACCACGGCCGTGAACCTGGCCCTGGCGCTGCACGCGCAAGGCGCACGGGTAGGCCTGCTCGACGCCGATATCTACGGCCCCAGCGTTCCAATCATGCTGGGTCTGTCGGGCAAGCCCAAGAGCGCCGACGGCAAGACCATGGAACCTATGGTGGGCCATGGCCTGCAGGCCAATTCCATCGGGTTTCTGATGGATGACGACGGCCCTGCCATCTGGCGTGGTCCGATGGTCACGCAGGCGCTGACGCAGTTGCTCACGCTTACGAATTGGAACGATCTGGATTACATGATAGTGGACATGCCCCCCGGGACGGGCGATATTGCACTGACTATGGCTCAGCGGGTGCCCCTGACCGGCGCGATTATCGTGACCACGCCTCAGGATCTGGCCCTGGCCGACGCCCGAAAGGGTTTGATCATGTTCCAGAAGGTCGATGTGCCGGTCCTGGGTATCGTGGAAAACATGTCTGTGCATATTTGTTCGAACTGCGGCCACAGCGAGCCGATATTTGGCCAGGACGGCGGTCGGGAACTCGCCGCCGAGCACCATCTGCCTTGGCTCGGGGCATTGCCGCTGCAACTGGACATTCGCAGCGAAACCGATTCCGGGCGCCCCAGTGTCGTGGCCTCGCCTGATGGTGCAGCCGCGCACCTGTATCACGAGATTGCGCATCGCCTGGCGGTCCATGTGTCCATTCAGCCTGCCGATACCTCGGGTGAGCGCCCGCGCGTCATTCCTCGAAAGAACTGAACGCATGCGCTGCTTGCGGTCCAGTCTGTGCATGATGTGCCTGGTGGCCGGCCCGGCTGTAGCGGTACCCCCCGAAGTCGTCATTGATCCCGGGGGGGCTCCTCCTGAAGTGTTGCAATCCATTACTGAGGCGGTGGGTGCGATCACGCGCCTGGCCGTGGATCAGGATGTGCGCGAGGTGTCTCGGCTGCGGCGCAGGGCGTGGGATGCGGCGCGCTCAGCCTTGAACACTGAGGGGTATTTCTCTCCGGTGGTGACCATGGACGTGGACGAGGATCCGTTGGGCGGCGAGTTCTGGGAGATCACGATCGAACCCGGCCCACGTACCCGGGTGCATTCGGCTGAGCTCAGCTTTGTCGGCTCGATTGCCCAACCGCGCTACGAGGCACGACGCCAGATGCTGAAGGATTCGTGGGCGCTTAAGCCGGGCATGTTCTTTATCAATTCCCAGTGGGGGGACGCCAAGAGCGAGCTGCTGGATCAGACGAGCCGTCAGGATTTTTACTTTGCGCGGCTGGATCGTACCCGTGCCACGATACGGCCTGAATTGAGCCAGGCGGACCTGGACGTCAAGGTAAACAGCGGCCCCCAGGTAAATATGGGCGAACTGCATATCCTGGGGCTCAAGCGCGTGCCCGAGTCGCTGATCCGGCGTTACGTGCAGTACACGCCGGGCGATCCCTATGATCAGGACAAGCTCGACGCCTGGCAGGAAGCCTTGCAATCCACCACGTTTTTCCGTGGTGCCTTTGTGACGCTGAAGGATGAATCCGATGGCGCGCTCGCCTCGTCAAAGGAAGACGTGGACTTGCCGGTTCAGGTTCGGGTCACCGAGGCGCCGGCTAGACGGGCCGGCGTTTCCCTGGGCGCGGACAGTGATCATGGCGTGCGTGTCGAGGGCCTGTATCGCCAGAACGTGGTGTTTGGCCAACCCGTCTGGATCGAGACGGGTGTGGGCGTGGACAACAAACGCCAGCGCGCGTTTTTCGATGTCCATCTGCCCCCGACGACATCGGGTTGGCAGGACAGCGTCGGGCTTTTGTACGACCACAGCGATATCGAGGGTGTCGAGAACAGCCGCACAGGGCTTGGCTGGAAACGTACGAGGTCCTGGAAGGCGGGGGGCGGCAGTCGGGTGGACTATGAGGTGCAGTGGGGCGGGCTCATCGCCTATGACAAGACCCAGATCTCGGGCGCCTACAATTATGAGGTCCCGTCCTGGGCGGCTACCTGGCAGTGGCTGCGCCGTGATGTGGATGCCAAATACGATCCGCGCGAAGGCAATCTGATCGATATCGGGCTAGGCGTGGGTACGACCCTGGACACGGGCGAACCCTTTTATCGCAGCCGCCTGCGCGCCCAGCAGTGGTGGCCGGTTGGCCGCCGCGATGTGCTGACGGTACGCGCAGAGGTCGGCAAGGTCTGGTCCGATACCGACCGCCTGCCCCAGGACTTCTCGTTTCGCACCGGCGGATCGCGAACCGTGCGCGGCTATCGGTATCAGAGCATCGGCCTGGCGCGCGGCGATGCGGTCATGGGTGCGCCCGCCCTGGCGGTTGCCGGCATCGAGTACACCCATTACTTTACAGATTTGCTCGGAGGAAGCCTGTTTATCGACGCGGGTGACGCGGCAGCCTCGTTTGGACAAATGGACTGGCACATCGGCTATGGTGCCGGGCTTGCAGTGCGCACGCCGGCCGGACCGTTTTTCGTGGATCTGGCCTGGGGGCAAAAAGATCGCCACCTGAGGCTGCACTTTTCTCTGGGCATCGCGTTTTGAGCAGACTGTGGCGTGGCTTCAGGGGTTTGATGATCTGGGTGCTGCCGGCCCTGATCAGTCTGCTTGTGCTGATCGCGGGATTCGCCTACTGGTGCGTGGCCACTGAGGCAGGCACCCGCTGGACGCTGGGGACGGTCGCGCAGCAACTCAATGGCCACGCCCAGGGGGTTCACGGTACGCTGGCCCATGGCGTCTCGGTCGAAGGCCTTGCCATTGCCTTGCCGGACCTTGATGTGCGGATTGTCGGCTTGCACTTCGAGGCGGCATGGCCTGCTTTGCTGGAACGGCATCTGCGGATCCGGGATCTGTCGGCTGTGCGGGTCAGCGTGATGCAGCGCACACATCCGACGGTCGATACCGAGGCGTCCGACGCCTTCGAGTTTCCGGCGCTGCCGGTTGATGTGCAGATTGATCGGATCGCGCTCAATGGGCTGGATGTCAATCAGGATGGCCAAGACCTGCCGATCGATCTGCAGGCGCTGTCGGCCGCGATTTTCCTGGATCGCCAGAGCGCGCGAATCCGGCTCGATACCCTGGATGTCGCCTGGGACGGCATGCAGGTCTCACTGGATGGCCAACTGGGTCTGCATGGTTTGGCCGCACCCTGGCCCTTTGATCTCGATTTGCGTGGCTTTGCCCAGGATGGGCGCGAGGACTCACCCTTGTGCGTGCGTCGGGTGCTGGGTGTGGATACCGAGGGCGATGCCCGCCGGGCCGACTGCCGGATTGACATGCAGACCCATCTGTCGGGCTCTCTGGATGGCCTGACACTTGCGGCCCAGGCCCAGGGCGCAGGACTCAGCCTGGACGCAAAGGCCGAGGTGTTTCCAAAGCTGGCGTTTCCGCTCGGCCAGGCCCGGGTGGCGCTGGATTTGCCGGGTGGGGCGGGCCTGACGCTGGTCGCCGATCCGGGGCCGGCCGATGCTGCGGGTGCCCGTCGCGCCCAATTGCAATTGGCAGTGCGCAGCCTGGATCTGGGCGCCTGGCTGCCCGAGGCGCTGGGTACCAGCGTCATCAGTGCTCAGGTCCGGTCGGGCATTGGCCTGGATGCGCAATGGCGGGTGCAGGATATCAGTGCGCAGCTGTCATTTGACCCGGGCAGCCGGTGGAACGGCCAGGCGCTGTCGGGGTCCCTGAAACTGGATCGCGTGGGGCTGTCCGGGCGCCCTTTGTTCGATCCTGGCCAACAGCATGGTTTTGACCCGCGCGATCTGATGTTGTCGGGCTTGGATACTGATCTGACACTGGGGTCGAATCACCTGAGGGCGCAGGGTGATATTGCTGTGGCACGCACGAAACTCGACGTGGATGCCCAGGCGCCTGCGCTGGCGGCATTCTGGCCCGGCATACCGGGTGCGGCAGCCCTCCATGCGGCCCTGGCCGGGTCCCTGGCGCAGCAGACCTTGTCGGTGGATGCACGCTATACCCCGGATCACGCGCGCGAGGGTGTGGTGGGCGAGGCCCCGGCAGAGGCGAAGCTAAAGGTGACGGGGGGCTGGGCATCCGTCGATGGCGTAGCGGGTTGGCGCGGCGCGGTTGATACGCTGGATGCCGAGCACGCCGATTTGTCCGTACGCAGCGATCATCCCATCGCGCTGCAATACCTGCTTTCCGAGGAGGGCGCCGCTGCTCGTTGGCATGTCGGTGCAGGGCAGATTCAGGTCAGTCTGTCGGGCGAATCCATTGTGCGTCTGGACCACAGTTCTTCAGAAGGGCAGGGCACACACTGGGCGACCGCCGGCCGGATCGATTCCCTGGTGATCAGCCCGAAACGCATCGAGATGCTACAGGCCTGGCTTGGCCGTGGCAAAGAACAGGAAGGTGGCGTGCATACCGCCCTGTCCGAGCGGGCGCAGCACAGCCGGCTGGAAACCAGTGTTGATTGGTCGCTGAAGTTCAGTGATGCCCTGGAAGGGGGGCTGCATATCCAGCGCACGGCAGGTGACTTGGTCGTGCCGGTCGATGTGCCCATTGAACTGGGGCTGCAGCATGCTGCGCTGGACGTCCAGATTGATCGCGACGGGCCGGGGCTGAGCTCGGTGACTGCGGAACTGCAGGTGCGCACACAGAAAATGGGCAATATGCAGGTGCGATTCCAGACGCCTTTGCATGCCACGCCCGAAGGCGGTCTGGGGCTGCTGGCACAAGACACCAAGACGATTGACCTGAGGGCGGAATCCGAAGACCTGGCATGGGTGAACCTGTTCCTGCAGGGCGCGATCGAGATCGGCGGGACAGTGCACGCGGATGTGCACGGAACCAGCCGACCCGATGGCACCTGGGCGCTGAGCGGGCCTGTGAGTGGCGAAAACATGAGTGTGCTCAGTCTCGATCAGGGCATACGCCTGCTGAACGGGACACTGAAGGCGCATTTCGACGGCGACCGTGTGGTGCTCGACGGTCTGAAGTTTCCCGCTGTGCTGCGTGTGACACCCAAAGAGTGGCGTACTGCCGAGTGGGTATCGAGCAACCCGGACGCACAAGGCGGTTCGCTGACACTGAGCGGGCAATGGAATCTGATCGAGCAGGCCGGAACCGTTGATGTGGCGTTTTACCGCTATCCGATTTTGCAGCGTTCTGATCGCTACGCCATGATCTCGGGCGATTTGCATATTGATGGCCGCCTGCCGCGCGTCGGGGTGACTGGAAAGATCGTCGCCGATGCGGGCTGGTTCGATCTGGACATGTTGAACAATATTCCCTCGCTCGACGGCGATGTGGTGATCCTGGAGCCCGGTCAGACCGAGGTCATCGATACGGGAACGCCGCTGGACGTGGATGTCGCCGTCAGTGTGGACCTGGGGCCGCGCTTTTACCTGACCGGGTACGGGGTGAATTCCGGTCTGGTCGGGCAAATGGACATCCGGATGAAACAGGGCAAGCTGACGGCCATCGGCGCCTTGCGTACGCGCGGCGGCTCGATCGACGCCTATGGTCAGCATTTGCAGTTGCGGCGTGGCACCATCACCTTTCAGGGCGATATCACCAACCCTGTCATCAGCATCGAGGCCTTGCGTACCGACGCTGCGGTCCAGGCTGGGGTGCGGGTGGCCGGGACGGCGCGCCGGCCGCGTATCGATCTGGTGTCCTACCCGGATGTCAGCGAGGGTGAAAAGCTGACCTGGCTGCTGCTCGGGCATGGGCCGGACGATGGCGGCGGCGATATGGCTCTGCTGTTTTCCGTCGGCAGTTCATTCTTGTCCGGCGGCGAGCCCTTTTACAAGCGCTTTGGAATCGACGAGTTCAGCATGCGTTCGGGCGAACTGGGCAGCACCGGCAGCATCCTGCCCGTGGAATCCGTGGTCGGCGGCCTGGCGAGCGGTACCAGTGATATCGAGCGGCGCTTCATCGTGGCCGGCAAGGCAGTCACCAAGGATTTGAGGGTCAGCATCGAGCAGGCGCTCTCGCAGACTGGAACGGTGGGGCGTCTGAGCTATCGGCTGATGCGAGGCCTGCGTGCCGAGGTGACGGCCGGTACGGTCAGTGGCCTGGCGCTGGTGTATCGCTGGTTCTCAATGGATTAGGGGCCGGCTGCGCCCTCGCCGGTCATAAACGATAAAATACCGCAACGTGTACATAGGGGCAGACATGAGCATCAAGAACGATCGCTGGATTCGACAGGCTTCACAGGCCGGCATGATCGAGCCTTTCGAGCCTGGCCAGGTCCGTGAGGTCGCCGGCCGGCGCATCGTCAGCTATGGCACCAGCAGCTATGGCTATGACGTGCGATGCGCAACCAAATTCAAGATCTTCACCAATATCAACTCGACGATTGTTGACCCAAAGGCCTTCGACGAGAAATCCTTTGTGGATTTCGAGGGTGATGTGTGTATCATTCCCCCCAATTCCTTTGCGCTGGCGCACACCGTTGAATATTTCAGGATTCCGCGCAGCGTGCTGACCGTTTGCCTGGGCAAAAGCACCTATGCGCGTTGCGGCATCATCGTGAACGTCACGCCCCTGGAGCCCGAATGGGAAGGGCATGTCACGCTTGAGTTTTCCAACACCACGCCCCTGCCCGCCAAGATCTATGCGGGCGAGGGGTGCGCTCAGATGCTGTTCTTTGAAAGCGACGAGGTTTGCGAGACCTCCTACGCTGACCGAGGCGGTAAATATCAGGGGCAACAAGGGGTCACCTTGCCTCGCACATAGCGGTGGATCGCAATGAAATTTCGTTTTCCCATCGTCATCATCGACGAAGACTATCGTTCCGAGAACGCCTCGGGTTTCGGAATCCGGGCGATGGCGGCGGCGATCGAGGCCGAAGGTGTGGAAGTTCTGGGGGTCACCAGCTACGGTGACCTCAGCTCTTTTGCGCAGCAGCAAAGTCGTGCCAGCGCCTTCATCCTGTCGATTGACGACGAGGAGTTCGACGAGGACTCCCCCGAGGACGTCGCCAATGCGATCAAGAACCTGCGCGCGTTCATCGGCGAGCTGCGTTTCCGCAACGAAGACATCCCCATTTATCTGTATGGCGAGACGCGCACATCGCAGCATATCCCGAACGATATCTTGCGCGAACTGCACGGTTTCATTCATATGTTCGAGGACACGCCCGAGTTCGTGGCGCGTCACATCATCCGCGAGGCACGAGCCTATCTCGACAGCTTGCCGCCGCCGTTCTTTCGCGAACTGCTGGACTACGCTTCCGACGGCTCGTATTCGTGGCATTGCCCCGGGCATTCTGGGGGTGTGGCTTTCCTGAAAAGCCCGGTCGGTCAGATGTTCCACCAGTTTTTTGGCGAGAACATGCTGCGCGCCGACGTCTGCAATGCGGTTGACGAACTGGGTCAGTTGCTGGATCACACCGGGCCGGTTGCCGAGTCGGAACTGAACGCTGCCCGGATCTTTCATGCTGACCACTGCTTTTTCGTCACCAACGGGACTTCGACCTCGAACAAGATCGTCTGGCATGCCAGTGTCGCCTCGGGCGACGTGGTGGTGGTGGACCGGAATTGCCACAAATCCATCTTGCATGCCATCACCATGACTGGTGCGATTCCGGTGTTCCTGCGTCCCACACGCAATCACTTGGGCATCATCGGGCCGATTCCGCTTGAGGAATTCGACCCCGAGAACATCCGCAAGAAAATCGAGGCCAATCCCTTTGCCCGCGATGCGGTCAACAAGCGCCCGCGCATCCTGACCCTGACCCAGAGCACCTATGATGGCGTAATCTACAATGTAGAAATGATCAAGGACAAGCTCGGTTCCGAGATCGATACCTTGCATTTCGATGAGGCCTGGCTGCCGCATGCGGCTTTCCACGAGTTCTATCAGGACATGCACGCGATCGGGCCCGATCGGCCGCGCAGCCGCGATACGATGATCTACGCCACGCACTCGACGCACAAGCTGCTGGCCGGCTTGTCACAGGCCTCGCAGATCGTGGTGCAGGATGCCGAAACCCGCCAACTGGATCGCAATATCTTCAACGAGGCCTATCTGATGCATATGTCCACCTCGCCGCAGTATGCAATCATTGCATCCTGCGATGTGGCGGCGGCGATGATGGAGCCCCCTGGCGGCACTGCGCTGGTCGAGGAAAGCATTCGCGAGGCCATGGACTTCCGCCGCGCCATGCGCAAGGTCGAGTCCGAGTTCGGGCGCAACGACTGGTGGTTCAAGGTCTGGGGGCCGAATCGCCTGGTGGCCGACGGCATCGGTAATCGCGAGGACTGGATCCTGTCCTCCGGGGATGAATGGCACGGCTTCGGCGATTTGGCCGATGGCTTCAATATGCTGGACCCGATCAAGGCAACCGTGATCACCCCGGGGCTCGATATTTCGGGAACATTTGCCGAATCCGGCATCCCTGCCGCCTTGGTGTCCCGCTATCTGGTTGAACACGGCGTGGTCGTCGAAAAGACCGGCCTGTATTCTTTCTTTATCCTGTTCACGATCGGAATCACCAAGGGGCGCTGGAATACGCTGCTGACTGCCTTGCAGCAATTCAAGGATGACTATGACCGCAACCAGCCCCTGTGGCGTGCCTTGCCCGAGTTCAGCAAGTCCCACAAGCGCTACGAGCGCATGGGCTTGCGTGATCTCTGCCAGCAGGTCCACGAGGCATACCGTGAATACGATTTTGCCCGCCTGACCACGAAGGTCTACCTCAGTGACATGGTGCCCGCGATGCGCCCGGCCGATGCCTATGCGCGCATGACGCACCGCGAAATCGAGCGCGTGCGGGTCGATCAGCTGGAAGGGCGTGTCACCGGCGTGCTGCTCACGCCGTACCCCCCTGGCATCCCCCTGCTGATTCCGGGCGAACGCTTCAACCGCGATATCGTCGATTATCTGAAATTCACCCAGTTGTTCAATACACAGTTTCCTGGCTTCGAGACCGATGTGCATGGCTTGGGGTACGAACTCGATGAACAGGGCAGGCGACAGTACTACGTCGATTGCATCCGCGAGCCCGCCTAGGACGTCACCTTGAAGGTCTTTGATGCCGCCGTGATCGGTGCCGGCGCCGCCGGCATGATGGCTGCCGCCGTTGCGGCGCAACGCGGGCTGCGCGTGGTGCTGATCGATCACGCGACCAAACTTGCGGAAAAGATCCGGATCTCTGGGGGCGGCCGCTGCAATTTCACGAATATCGGCACCGGGCCCGAGAACTTTCTGTCGCAGAACCCCGACTTCTGCCGTTCGGCCCTGAAAGCCTATACCCCACGGGACTTCATTGATTTGATCGAGCGCCACGGCGTGCGCTGGCATGAAAAGCATCGCGGTCAACTGTTTTGCGATGACTCCAGCGAACGGATCATCCAGGTTCTGAAGACCGAGTGCGACCGGGCCGGGATCAGTTGGCGCATGCCGTGCACTGTGGAAAGTGTGGCGCGCGAGGGTCAGGGCTATGTCCTGACTACCGGGCAGGGGCCGATCCGGGCCCGTCAACTGGTGCTGGCTACCGGCGGGATGGCGATTCCGCAACTGGGGGCCACAGATTTTTCGCTGCGTATTGCTCGTCAGTTCGGCCTGAAGATCGTCGAGCCGCGCCCCGCGCTCGTGCCGCTGGTGTTCGAGGCCGAGGCCTGGCAGCCGTTCGCCCAATTGGCCGGCGTGGCGCTGGAGGCCCGGATCGGCACGACACCTGCGGGACGCATGCCGCGCCGGATGCGACCGGCCGAGTTTCTGGAGGACGTGCTGTTCACGCATCGCGGCTTGTCGGGGCCCGGGATATTGCAGATTTCCAGCTATTGGCAGCCCGGCACGCCCATACGCCTGGATTTGTCGCCTGAGCAGCCCATGGAAACCTTTCTGCTGCAAGGCAAGTCGGGCAACCGTCAACAACTGGATTCGGTGCTCTCACAGGCCTGGCCGCGCCGCTTGGCCGAGCAGTGGCTGGTCCATCTGGGCGGGCGGGACCTGGCGGCCCGCCGTCTGGCGGATGTACCGGACCGTGTCCTGCGCGATCTGGCGCAGCGCATTCACCAGTGGTCGCTGCAGCCCTCCGGCACGGCCGGCTACAAAAAGGCCGAGGTCATGCGTGGCGGCGTGGATACCGCCGAGCTGGATCAGAAAACCATGCAGGCGCGTCGCGCCCCGGGCCTGTATCTGATTGGTGAGGCGGTCGATGTCACGGGCTGGCTGGGCGGCTACAATTTCCAGTGGGCCTGGGCCTCGGGTGTTGCGTGCGGGCAAGCACTTTTGCCCTGAACAAGCGGTTCATATTGTTTTAGAGGATGATTTCAGGGTATGCTTGCCCTCTGCTGTTATTGCACAGATGGGAGAGCGCCGGTATCGCCGGCCGCCGAAGGCGCAATTTGCCCAGAATCGCTCAGGCACCCCGTACCATCTGTGTAGTGTGACCCTGTTGACCGTGCACATCGCAGCATTCTGGAGAGACCCGCGCCACTCAGGTAGCGGGCGCCGAAGGTGAACCCGCCACGCGGGGCAACTCTCAGGCCAAAGGACAGAAGGGCGTTGCCGGCATGTGTCGGCCGCGACTTATTTTCCGGAGCCTGAATGTCTCAATCCACCCCTTTGTACGACGCGCACCTTGCACTGGGTGCAAAAATCGTTGATTTCGGCGGCTGGGATATGCCGCTGTCCTATGGATCCCAGATCGAAGAGCATCACGCGGTGCGTCAGCACGCGGGCGTGTTCGATGTCTCGCATATGCTCAATCTGGATGTGATCGGGCCCGGCGCCCAAGCCTACCTGCGGTCTCTTCTGGCCAATGATGTGGCACGCATCGTCGGCAACCCCGGCAAAGCCCTGTATTCGTGCATGCTCAAGCCCGATGGCGGTGTGGTCGATGATCTGATCGTTTATTTTTTTGCGCCCGAGAGCTGGCGTGTGGTGGCCAACGCCGGCACGGCCGATAAGGACATTGCCTGGATGCAGGCTCATGCCCAGGCAGGCGGCTTTGACGTGATCCTCACACCCCGCCGTGACCTGGCCATGCTGGCCGTTCAGGGGCCCGAAGCGCGCGAGAAACTCTGGGCGGCGCGGCCCGACTGGAAGCCCGCCAGTGCCGAGCTCAAGCCGTTTTCCGGAACACGCATCGACGAGAACGTGCTGGTGGCACGTACCGGCTATACCGGCGAGGACGGCTTCGAGGTGGTGCTGCCCGTCGGTCAGGTGCAGGCTCTGTGGGATGATCTGCTGGCCGCCGGGGTCCGCCCCTGCGGGCTGGGTGCGCGCGATACGCTGCGCCTCGAAGCCGGAATGAATTTATATGGCCAGGATATGGACGGGGCCGTGAATCCGCTGGAATCGGGCCTTGCCTGGACGGTGTCCATGAAGGATCCCCAACGGGCATTCGTTGGGCGCACGGCCCTGGAATCGGCCGTGCCTGCGAACACCATCGTAGGGTTGAAATTGCTGGAGCGTGGGGTCATGCGCGGCCATATGAAGGTGCGCACAGCCCATGGCGAAGGGCAGTTGACCAGCGGGTCGATGTCGCCGACCATGGGTGTTTCGATCGGTCTGGCGCGCGTACCGCGGGCCACGGCAGCGGGCGAGCGCGTCGAGGTCGAAATCCGGGGGAAATGGCTGCCCGCCGAGGTCATCAGCCTGCCTTTTGTGCGTAATGGCCAGGTTCTGGTCTAAGCCGCGCTCTTATTCTTACCATCATTCATACAGGATCAATCATGTCCATTCCTTCAGATCGCAAATACACGGCCTCGCATGAATGGGTCAAGGCCGACGGTGACGTGTTCCTCGTCGGGATTACCGATGACGCCCAGGATCAGCTAGGTGACCTGGTCTATGTCGGCGACGTCAATGTGGGGGCCAAACTGGCCGTGGGCGAGACCGCTGCCGTGGTCGAGTCCGTCAAGGCGGCATCCGATATCTATGCCCCCGTGGCAGGTGAAATCGTGGCTTTCAACGAAAGCCTGGGTGATGCACCCGCGCTGATCAACGAGGCTGCCTACGAACACTGGATTTTCAAGATCCGGCCGGATCGTGCGGCAGACGTCGATGGTCTGCTCGACGCATCCGCCTATGAGGCGCAGGCCTGAGTCAAACTGACCCACCGACCTTTCAAATTTTCCCGTTTTAACCCTTCCTCCTCCTGAGGTTCTGTCATGCTGCGCGATCTGGACACGCATTCCGAATTCATTCCCCGCCATATCGGCCCCTCACCTGCCGATCAGCAAGCCATGCTGGCGGCCATCGGTGTGCCCGATCTCGATACGCTGGTTGCACAGGTCGTGCCGCCCAATATTCGTTCCGAGGCACCCTTCCTGGACCTACCCGGCGCGCGCAGTGAGGTGGACGCCCTGACCGAACTGAAGGCAATCGCTGCGGGCAACCAGGTCTTTCGCAGCTACATCGGCCAGGGGTATTACGGCACCCACGTTCCGCATGTGATCCTGCGCAACATTCTCGAAAATCCTGCCTGGTACACGGCTTACACGCCCTATCAGCCGGAAATTTCGCAGGGGCGGCTCGAGGCGCTGCTGGCTTTTCAGACTATGGTTGCCGACCTGACGGGGCTGGATATCGCCAATGCCTCATTGCTCGACGAAGCCACCGCCGCAGCCGAGGCCATGACTCTGGCGCGCCGTGTGTCGCGGGCCAAGACCCAGACATTCTTTGTGTCGCGCCATGTGCATCCGCAAACGATCGAGGTTGTACGCACGCGCGCATCGGGCCTGGGCATCGAACTGGCAGTGGGTGACGAGCAGGGCGGTGTGCCTGAATGCTTCGGGGTCCTGCTGCAATACCCGCATAGCCTGGGCGGGCTGGACGATTACCGTGCCCTGGCCGCGCAGGCGCACGAACGTGGTGCCGTCGTGGCCGTGGCGACCGATCTGCTGGCCCTGACCCTGCTGGCGCCTCCGGGGGAGTGGGGGGCCGATATCGCCGTCGGTTCGGCGCAGCGCTTTGGTGTGCCCATGGGCTATGGCGGCCCGCACGCCGGTTTCATGGCTTGCAAGGATACCTACAAGCGTAACCTTGCCGGACGACTGGTGGGGGTGTCACAGGATCAGGCCGGCCGGCCGGCCCTGCGCCTGGCCCTGCAAACACGCGAACAGCATATCCGCCGCGAAAAAGCCACGTCGAATATCTGTACCGCGCAGGTGTTGCTGGCCATCATGTCGGGCATGTACGCGATCTGGCATGGGCCCGAGGGGCTGACACGCATCGCCCGGCGTGTGACGGCCTACACCGCATGCCTGGCCGGCGCGCTGCGCCGCATGGGTGTGGCGGTGGTCAACGAAAGCTTTTTCGATACGCTGTTGCTGCGTACGGGGCCGCATACCCAGGCGATCATCGATGCCGCTGTGGCTGGTGGCATCAATCTGCGGATTGTCGACGGCGAACATCTGGCCGTTTCCCTGGATGAAACGACCGAACTCGACGATATTGAAATCTTGCTTGGAGTGATTGCCGAGGGCTCAGGCCTGCCGCGCGCAGCCCTGGATGAGGCCGACTCGGCAAACAGCGGCATTCCCGCCGGTTTGCGTCGCCAGTCGGCCATCCTGCAGTACCCCGTGTTCTCTCGTATTCGCTCCGAGACCGATATGCTGCGCTACCTGCGCAGCCTCGCCGACAAGGACCTGGCGCTGGATCGCACCATGATTCCGCTGGGGTCCTGCACCATGAAGCTCAATGCCACGGCGGAAATGATCCCCATCACCTGGCCCGAATTCGGGCAGATGCATCCCTTTGCGCCGGCCGGGCAGGCCCAGGGGTACCAGGAACTGATCGATCGGCTGTCGGCCGCGCTGTGCGAGATCACGGGCTATGACTCGATCAGCCTGCAGCCGAATTCCGGCGCTCAGGGTGAATACGCCGGGTTGCTGGCGATCCGCGGCTATCACCGGGCCAACGGCCAGCACCAGCGCAATGTCTGCCTGATTCCCGCCTCGGCGCATGGCACCAATCCGGCTTCGGCGCATCTGGCCGGTATGGATGTGGTGGTGGTCGCATCCGACAAAGACGGCGGCATTGATGTGGACGACTTGCGTGCACGCATCGCGCAGGTCGGCGACCGTCTGGCTGCGCTGATGATCACCTATCCATCCACGCACGGCGTGTTCGAGACCACGGTGACCGAGATCTGCGAGCTGATCCATGATGCGGGTGGTCAGGTCTATCTGGATGGCGCGAACATGAATGCGATGGTCGGAGTGGCCAAACCCGGCCACTTTGGTTCGGACGTCTCGCATCTGAACCTGCACAAGACATTCTGCATCCCGCATGGCGGTGGCGGACCGGGTGTGGGGCCTGTAGCGGTACGTGCGCATCTGGCGCCATTCCTGCCGGGCAATATCGGTACGGACGGTGCGCTGCCCGTGGGGCAATCCGGCCCGGTGGCAGCGGCCCCCTATGGGTCGGCAAGCATCCTGCCGATTTCCTATATGTACATCGCAATGATGGGCGCCGAAGGTCTGCGCGAGGCCACGCATGTGGCTATCCTGAATGCGAATTACATCGCCGGCCGTTTGGCTGAACACTATCCCATCCTGTACGCGGGTGCCGGCGGGCGGGTCGCCCACGAATGCATCCTGGATGCACGGCCCATCAAGGAATCCAGCGGCGTGACGGCCGAGGACATCGCCAAGCGCCTGATGGATTACGGGTTTCACGCCCCCACCATGAGCTTCCCTGTCGCCGGTACGCTGATGGTCGAGCCGACTGAATCCGAAGGGCTGGCCGAGATCGATCGCTTCATCGAGGCCATGATCGCCATTCGGGCCGAAATCGCCGAAATCGAGCGTGGCGAGCAGGACCCCGAGGACAATCTGCTAAAGAACGCCCCGCACACGGCACAGATGCTGCTGGCCTCGGATTGGTCGCATCCGTATACACGCGAGCAGGCCGCCTACCCCGTGCCGGGGCTCAGGGACGACAAGTACTGGCCGCCGGTCGCGCGGGTCGATAATGCCTGGGGTGATCGCAATCTGGTCTGCGCCTGCCCGCCGGTGTCCGACTATGCCGATGCTGCACACGAAGAGCACATTGCGCTATCGTAGGCCCTGAGTTCAACCCATAAGCGATAAAGCTGCCATGCCATACGTCAATATAAAACTCACGCGCGAAGGCGTGACCGCCGAACAGAAGCGCCGCCTGATGGAAGGGACGACGCAATTGCTGATCGACGTTCTGGGCAAAAACCCCAAAACGACTTTTGTCGTGATCGAGGAAGTCGATACCGACAACTGGGGGATAGGCGGCGTTCCGGTTACCGAACTTCGCAAGCAAAAGACGTAAAAAATGCCCGCACGGCGCGAAACCGTGCGGGCATGTCTGGGCGCACCGCTGCTGGTCAGTCGACCGTTTTCAGGACATCGGCCAGCGTCTCGAAGATCTGTGCGATCTGGGCGTCTTCGATGATCAGCGGTGGCGATATTGCAATGGTGTCGCCCGTGTAGCGCACCATGACGCCCTTGTCGAAGCACTTGGCAAAGACTTCCGAGGCCCGGGCCCCGGGGGCGCCCTTGCGCGGTTCGAGCTCGATGCCTGCGACCAGGCCCAGATTGCGCACGTCGATCACATGCCGTGCCGTTTCGAGCCCGTGTGCGGCGTTTTCGAATACGCCGGACTTGGCCTTGGCACGCGCGAACAGCCCATCGTTTTTGTAAATGCCCAGGGTGGCCAGCACGGCTGCCGTGGCCATGGGGTGGGCCGAATACGTATAGCCGTGGAAAAATTCGATGCCGCTTGATGTGGCCTCGATGATGGTGTCGTGGACCTGTCGCTTGACGGCAACGGCGCCTGCCGGGACTGCGGCATTGCTGATGCCCTTTGCCATGGTGATCAGGTCGGGGGTGACGCCCAGGCACTCGCTGGCCGTCGCTGCACCCAGACGACCAAAGCCGGTGATGACTTCGTCGAAGATCAGCAAAATGCCATGGCGCTCGGTGATTTCGCGCAGCCTTTCCAGATAACCCTTGGGTGGAATCAGCACCCCGGTCGAACCGGCCAGGGGCTCGACGATCACGGCCGCAATGGTCGAGGCATCGTGCAGGGCGATGATGTTTTCGAGTTCGTCTGCCAGATGCGCGCCCCACGCAGGTTGACCACGCGAATTGGCGTTGTGTGACAGGTCGTGGGTATGGGGCAGGTGATCGACCCCTGGCAACAGCACACCGGAAAATACTTTGCGATTGGGTGCAATACCGCCCACCGAGATGCCGCCGAAGCCCACCCCGTGATAGCCGCGTTCTCGGCCGATCAACCGGGTGCGTTGGCCTTCACCCCGGGCGCGGTGGTAGGCCAGGGCGATCTTCAGAGCGGTATCGACGGATTCCGACCCGGAATTCGTGAAGAAGATCCGGTCGAGCCCCGCAGGCATGATGTCGGCGATGGCTGTGGCGGCGTGAAAGGAATCCTCGTGGCTGATCTGGAAGCTGGGCGCGTAATCGAGTTCCGTCGCCTGGCGCGTCAAGGCTTCAATGATTTCCGGGCGGCCGTGCCCCGCATTCACGCACCATAGACCGGCGGTGCCATCCAGCACCTGGTGCCCGTCTGTAGCGGTGTAGTACATGCCCTTGGCCTTGGCCAGCATGCGTGGATGCGACTTGAACTGCCGGTTCGCAGTAAAGGGCATCCAGAGGTTGGACATATCGGTGGCAAGAGTGGCTGTGTCAGACATAGACGCCTCGATTCAATATGATGTTCGGGTTGGGTATTCATCATCATTCTGGTTCCGGCCAGAATATAAATACATATACAGTGATAGGATGAATCGATGACTGTATCGTTATTATTCCAGTCACTGTAGTGATGATGAATTCCTTGGTTTGGAATCAGGCGGGTCTATTGTGAAGCAGATGTTGTTCGAACCTGTGCGCGACCGCAAGCACGCGCCGTCCCTTGTGGACCAGGCTGCCGATGCGCTAGAGCGTGCGATACGTGAACGTACGCTACGCCCCGGCATGACGGTGCCCTCAATCCGTCAATTTGCACGTGACCATGGTCTGAGCACCTTCACTGTCCTGGCTGCGTATAACCGTCTGGTGGCGCAGGGCATGCTGCAGTCGCGCCCCGGCTCGGGGTATCGGGTCGCATCCACGCGACCGATGCGCCCTGCAGCCGCCCCGGCATGGACGCTCCCCAGCGTGGGGCCCTCATGGCTGCTCTCGGATATATTTGCCGACCATTCCATATCGATCAAGGCCGGTTGTGGATGGCTGCCCCCAGATTGGCACAACGAGGCCGGTTTGCAGCAGTCGCTGCGTCAACTCGCCCGGGTGCCGGTTGCGCAAATGGCGTCCTATGGTCATCCCCTGGGCTACTACCCCTTACGCGAGACCATCGTCGAACACCTGGGCGAGAGCGGCCTCGAGGCCGACCCCGGGCAGGTGCTGCTCACGCATGGCGCGACGCAGGCATTGGACGTGGTGGTGCGCGCTGCGCTCAGGCCGGGTGATGAGGTCGTCGTCGAGTCGCCGTGCTACGCCAACCTGCTGCAGATCTTGCAGTTGCATGGCGTGGTGGTGCATAGCGTACCGCGCACAGACGACGGCATCTGTGTCGACACGCTCGATCGTCTGGCAAAAGCGCATCGCATCCGGGCCGTGTTCGTGACGACGGTCCTGCAAAATCCTACCGGGGCGAGCTTC
>JAKDMO010000292.1 GCA_030452305.1 Alcaligenaceae bacterium
TTGTCGCCCAAGTAGCGCTCGGGGTCGGCAACGAACTTCTTGTGGCAACCCTCGGAACAGAAATAAAACGTCTTGCCGTCCTGATGGTGGTGGGGTTTTGCGGCATCATGGGCGACGCTCATCCCGCAGACGGGGTCTTTTACTGTGTTCGCTTGCGGCATGACGTACCTCGGGGTTTGTGACTGGCGTGGCAAACTGCGTAGACACTCATACTAGAATAAATTGGGTGAGCAGGACGGGCGCTGATTGGCTTTCGCTTTTGAGGAGTGACTAATGACTGAGGCTGTATTTATCACGGGAACCTCAAGCGGGCTCGGTCGTGGGCTGGCGGAAGAGTTCCTGGAACGCGGATCGAAAGTGTACGGGCTGAGCCGGCGGCCATCGGGAATTGAATCGCCGGACTTCCATGAGGTGCACAGAGATCTGGGCGACCTGGAAGGCATTGGCGCCGCGCTCGGAGAGCTCCTCGGCAAGACCGAGATTGGGTTGGCCATCTTGAACGCGGGTATGCTTGGCGAGTTCAAGGCGATGCCCGATTTGGCGCTCGATGAATTGCGCCGGGCGATGGATATCAACGTGTGGGCAAACAAGCAGATACTCGACTGGTTCGCCGCCCATCATGCGCCCGGCCGGATCGTGCTCATTTCATCGGGTGCGGCGGTCAATGGCAGCAAGGGCTGGGGAAGTTATGCGATGTCCAAGGCCGCGCTCAATATGCTCACCCAGCTTTATGCCCATGATCTTCCGGACTCGCATCTGGTGGCGCTTGCGCCCGGACTGGTGCACACGGCGATGCAGGACCAGATCAACGACGGTGTGGATGCAAAAACGTTTCCTTCCGTTCAGCGCCTGAAGGAAGCGCGAGGCACACCGGACATGCCCGGCCCGCGCAAGGTCGCGCGCATGATTGCCGATGCGCTGCCGGATTTGCTTGAGCGCCATGCCAGCGGCGATTTCGTCGATATCCGCGACTTCTGAATTAACCCTCATCCGCGCCTTCGCGGGAACGACGGGTCATTACTTCAATGCAGGCGCGGTGGGTGGTTGTTGTCACGAACCGGCGGATTGGGTCGGTACGGTTCGGGCGGAGTCTCGCGCCACAAATCGCCAATGACGGGGTCCTCGTAATCCTCGGACTCGTCCTCGAATCGCAAGTGTTTGCGTGGCGGGATGGGATCCAGCCGAAACAGCGCCAAGGCGCAAATCAGGCCGATTCCCGCGCCCCAGGCGTGCGTGATGTAGGAGATGTGCTCGCCCCCGGTGCCCGGGACAATCGCCACCAACGAGGTGCCGTAAAGGAATGCGACCGCGCAGGTGATGGCGGCCGAAGTGCGGTCACGCCGCAGCGCGCCGGCGACGATCAGGAAGGTGATAAATCCCATCACCAGCCCGCTGGCGCCAAGGTGAAAGCCGGGCGGGCCGGTAAACCACACGCCGACGCCTGATCCCAGCCACAGCAGCGGCACCACCAGCCAACTGGCCTTGGGGTAGCCGTAAAGCAATGCCGTGCCCAGGATCAGCACGGGAAGCGTGTTGGCGAGCAGGTGCTCCCAGGAGACATGTAAAAGCGGGGCGGTGACAACGCCGATCAGCCCGCCGATGACGTGCGGGTGAACGCCAAGGCGGCTCCAATTCCAGTCGCCCAGCCATTCGACCAGCCGAATCCACCACAGCGCCGCAACGAAGATGAAGCTCACCGTAAACGCGATCTGAATGCGTCGTTGCGAGGCGGTGATCGCCGCGCGCTCTGCCGCTGAGTGTAAAGACATGGATGCCGAAAGAGTCCTGGTGCCTCCATGATACTGACGGCTGAAATTTTATGTTGTAGAATCGGAATGCATTAAATAAAGCATTCCGGCAGGGAGTTGTCATCGAAACCACGGAAAATATGCCCCGTTGCATCGGTTCAACAGGAGCCGAAGCACTGCGTAGAACCCGACCCTGGGTGATATTCATCTGCGTTCTGGTTTTGTTGAGCGCTGCATACAATTTGGTTAGCCTCATGTTGTCACTACTGGGCATGTCCATGACAGCCATTCCAGCGAACATGCCCGCGACTCTGGTGGCGTTCACGATGACAGTGAGTATCGTCATGGCTGCGTTGTCGGTGTTGGTCAGTGGCCTGTACGGTTGGTTTGCCCTCCAGTATGCCCGTCAGATCAAGCTGTGCATGGATTCGCTCAGCCCGCAAAGATTCGAGGACGCCATGCAGTGGCAGCGGCGTTACTGGACTTTGCAAGGGGTGGCGCTGATCGTCGGAATCGCACTGGCCATCGTGATGGTTGTGGGTATAATCGTTCTGAGTGTGATGGCTGCACAACAGGGAGGCTTGCGACCATGAATACTTCATCGTTCGGTGAGCCTCAGCCGGTATCCATCGCAGTGACTGATGGTGC
>JAKDMO010000095.1 GCA_030452305.1 Alcaligenaceae bacterium
CGAGCGCCTGGGTGGATTCCGGGTCTGGGGGGGTCGCCAGATCGAGCAACATGGGCATGCACTCGGTCTCGGGGCGCCGATATGCCGCAGTGATGGCGGCGCGCAATACCGATTGGGGTTGTACCTCTTGGGCAAACTCGTGAAATGGCGATGGGCGATCGGGTTCGACCTGGGCGTCGGGGTTCTGCTCCCCTTCTGCCAGATGTTGAATTTCAGCCGGCGTTTGGCCGCGCTCGATGGCATCGATATAGGCCAGCAGCGCTTGTTTGTGCAGCCAATGCGGCGTGCACCCCAAGCGTGCGGCACTCGCCTTCAGGCGCTCACGCAGCGCCTCATCGATCTTTACACCTAGAGTGACCGTAGCCATACCACCCAATCCATAATGCTGTTTCGGGCCGCCGTATTCCGGCGGCGATAAGGTTGCTACCGAATACTACTCAGGTGCAACCAAATCAGAAATTATGGATAACCCGTATTCAGGATTAGGTACAACCAATTATGGCTGGATGGTTTGTTCCGGAGCCTGCAGCATTGCTGCGAATCGCAGCAGCGACGGTGTCGGCAAACTGCTGCAAGGCTTCGCGCTGGCTTTCCACCAGTGGCGCGACGCCCGGTGCCTGTACAGGCCGACGGATCACGGCATGGCAAATCATCGAAGTCGCATCCGGACGGGCATCCGACTTCAGCGACCAGTTCAGATCCAGCTCTGTCCAGGCCCCCTCCATCAGATCAAAGCGGCGAACCTCGACGCCCAGTTCCCATACATCCGCTCCCCCGGGCGCCGGTAAATAGGTCGCGTCCGCAGCCGACAGACGCTGCGATAACTCGCGTGCGAGCGCACCACGAATGCCATCAGCGAGGGGGGCCGCCCACAGGGATTGGTTCAGCACCAGCACTCCGGGCCCGGCATCCTGCCGCACAACCAGTTGCAGGCGGTCCACCTGGGCGGGCACCCGAACCGGATCAACCCGAACAGCGTAGCCGGCGGTCTGGCGATCCAGAGAGCTTGCTGCCTGATGCATGGGCATCAGACTGTAGTAGCGCGCCGGCGTCCCGGCGCAGGCCGACAGCATCACCAGCAAGGCCAAACTGAATAGTGTTCGCATCATTCTCCTCGTCAATGCAAGGTATCGCTGGGGTGGCCACGCACCAGGGATTCCGGATGGGCCTGCAGATAATCCGCCAGGGCGCGCAAGGCACGCGCCGCACGGGTGAGCTCGCCCAGGCTTTCTTGCAGGTTGCCGATGACGGGCGCCTTGGGCCCCAGCGCCTTCCCAATCTGATCGAGCGACTGTCTGGCCGATTTCAGCGCGCCACTGGCTTGCGGCAATAGTTGGCCGTCGAACTTCTGCAGCAGTACACGCATGGCCTTCAGCGACTCATCCAGACTCTGTCCGATGTCGTCGAACGGAATGCTATCGATACGCGTCACGATCCGAGTGACTTGTTGTTGCAGTTGGTCAAAATTTCCAGGCGTGGTCGGAATCAAAATCGGTGACGAACCTGGCAACGGTGCATCGACCGGTTCGGCATCCGGGAAAAAATCCAAAGCAATGAACTGCTGACCACTGAGCAGATTGGCCGGCCGCATTTGGGCGCGCAATCCGTGACGGATCAAGGGTTTGAGCAGCTTTCCATCCAGCTTTCTTTCCGGGTCCTCAGTCAGCAGGCTGCGATAGGCATCGGCAAACCTGAGGGGATACAGATCCGCCCGCACCCGTGCATAGAAACGTTGTGTCTCGGGGTCATATTCCAGGTCGATATCGACAACCTTACCGAGTTCCAGGCCCCGGAAGTCCACGATTGCGCCGACCTTAAGGCCCCGTACCGACTGATCAAAATGCATTTCGATCGGGAACGGGATGCCATCGGGATCGGCCATGGCCGCCTCCTGCGTATCAAACAGGGTGAACAGACTGTTGGGCTTGGCCATGGGCATATCACCGGCTTCGAGGCTGCTACCCTCGTTGGCACGGCCAAAGGCCAAGCCTCCGCCCAGGACGGCGCCCAGACTGCCCGTGCGCAGCGACAGGCCTTCGGGCGAGAGCCGGACATTGATCCCGCTGACATTCCAGAACCTGGCGTCTTCGGTGACAAAGCGATCATAAGGCGCGTCGACGAATACCTGGATATTCACCGCCGTCCCGGTATCGGACAGGTGATAACCGATCACCCGCCCCACCACCACGCGGCGATAGTAGATGCTGGATCCGATTTCCAGAGACCCAAGATCCCGCGCCTGCAGCACGTAGCGTGTGCCTTCCCGCCCGCCCGTGATCTCGGGCGGCGTCTCGAGGCCTTTGAATTGGTAGGTTTGCGCATCGGGATCGTACGGCTCCTCGACATCGACGCTGAGGTACGCACCGGATACCAGCGTCCCCAGCCCGGATATTCCGTTCAGGGTGAATCGCGGTCGCACCACCCAGAAATGAGCACTTTTTTGAGTGATGTATTTCGCATTCTTGCTGTCGAGTTGCACATGGACCAACACACCATCGCGATCCTCGGTGACATCGATGTCCTTGACCATCCCCACGACCACGTCACGATAGCGCAGCTTGGTCTGCCCGGCCACGAGATCCTGCGCCGTTTCGAAACGTATGGTGATGGTCGGGCCAGTACGCAGCCAATACGACGCCACGAGCGAGGCACCCATCACCACTGCAAGCAGCGGAACCAGCCAGATCCACGACCAACGCGGCGTGCGTCCGGACCGGACAACAGGCTGCGCTGGAGGGTCTGTCTGTGTTTCTGTCATGCTTGTACCTTATGTAAGCGGTCCCACCCCAATCGCGGATCATAGCTCATGGCCGCCCACATCGTCAGCACAACCACCATCCCGAAACTGAAAGCGCCGGGGCCGGCCACGATCTGCATCAGACCGGGGAAATTCGCCATGGCCGACATCAGGATGACCACAAACACATCCAGCATGGACCACTGCCCCACGTATTCAACCAGTTCGTACAGATGTGTGCGCTGGCGCTGCACGATCGCCCCGTTCGGCCGGTTCGACACCATCAGTGTCAGCAGGGCAAACAATTTGGCGATCGGTACGACCACACTGGCGGCAAACACGATAATCGCCAGATCCCAGGATCCCAGGGCCCAGAGTTCGATCACACCGCCCAGGATCGTGTGCTCTTCGCTGCCCAAGGGACTGCTGACACGCATCACGGGCAGGACATTCGCGGGGATATACACAATGCAGGCGGCCAGGGCCAGAGCCCAGACGCGCGCACCCGCCTCACGACGACGCAACCTGACCTGTGCGTGACAGCGTCGACAGCGCTGACCGGGCGGATGCGCCTCCTGCACGTATCCGCAGGCCTCGCAGCCCAGGTCATGGCCGTGTTCGCCTGAATGCGCCACCAGGCCGGCACGCTCGGCCAGCAACCACAACACTCGGGCACTCATGCGCCCGACCCCTGTCAGGAAAAACGTCAGCAAGACGAAACCGATCAGCCCAGGCTCGGGGCGCAGAGTAGCCAAACCCGCAAACTTGACGATTGCGACGATCAGCGCCAGAACCAGAACCGGCACCATCGACCACGGGGTCAGTGCACGCAACAACCTCAGGCCGATGGCAAAGTCCCCCGGGATGCGACGCCTGGATATGCACTGCAATGCCCAGAACACCAGAACCAGCTGGAATAACGGGAACCAGAAACCGAACAGGCTCGTCATAAGCGCAAGCAGGTAGTGTCCCTGATCCCAGGTCAGCAGCAAGGCCTCGGGAAAGGTGGTGCGGATGGTGTGGCCCTGCACCGACAGGTTGGCAATCGGAAAGAATTGCGCAATGGCGAAAATAACGATGGCAGCCAGCGTCACCGCCATCCAGCCCTGAACGGGCAATCCCGTCCGCCGATACAGAACGTACCCGCAACAGCTACACAGGGCCTGGGCACGCGGCTCGATCTCAACCCCCTGATGCAGGGTGCCGCAATGTGGACAAGAGATCAGCCCCAAGCCCGCCATCAATCTACGAGCTCGGGCTCCGGATGGGAAGGAGTCGGGACGGCCCCCGCACCGGACCCTTTGTCAGGAAAGGTCAGGAACACCTTGCCCTGGGCATCAAGCCCCACCTCGACCTGACCACCGCTGGCCAGCCGCCCGAACAACAACTCGTCGGCCAGCACACGACGGATCGTGTCCTGAATGAGACGCTGCATGGGCCGCGCACCCATGGCAGGGTCAAAGCCCTCGCGGGCCAGATGCTCGCGCAGTTCCTGGGTAAAGACCACATCCACGTGCTTTTCATGCAACTGGTCTTCGAGCTGCATCAGGAACTTGTCGACCACCCGCAGTATGATCTCGGGCGGCAGCACGGCAAAGCCGATGATCGCATCCAGACGGTTACGGAATTCTGGCGTGAACATGCGCTTGATGTCGGCCATTTCGTCACCGCCGCGCGCAGGTGCCGCAAAACCGATCGTGTTGCGGTTCAGTGTCTCGGCACCGGCATTCGTGGTCATGACGATGATCACATTGCGGAAATCCGCCTTGCGCCCGTTGTTGTCCGTCAGCGTGCCGTGGTCCATGACCTGCAGCAGGATGTTGTAGACCTCTGGATGGGCCTTTTCGATCTCGTCGAGCAAGAGCACGCAATGCGGCTGTTTGGTGACCGCCTCGGTCAGCAAGCCGCCCTGATCAAAGCCCACGTAACCCGGGGGCGCCCCGATCAGGCGCGACACCGTGTGGCGCTCCATGTATTCCGACATGTCAAAACGCAGCAGCTCAATGCCCAGGACAAAGGCCAACTGCCGGGCGACTTCGGTCTTGCCCACGCCGGTCGGCCCGGAAAACAGGAACGAGCCTATGGGTTTATCCGGGCGGCCGAGGCCCGATCGCGCCATCTTGATCGAGGCAGCCAGTGCCGCAATCGCCTGGTCCTGGCCAAACACCACCGCCTTCAGATCGCGCTCGAGTGTGGCGAGCTTGTTGCGATCGTCGTTCGAGACGCTTTGCGCAGGTATGCGCGCTATTTTAGCCACTGTCGCCTGGATCTCGCCCTTGCCGATGATTTTCTTTTGTCGCGACTTGGGCAGCAAGCGCTGGGCCGCACCGGCCTCGTCGATCACGTCGATCGCCTTGTCCGGCAGGAAGCGATCACTGATGTGGCGCGCAGCCAACTGTGCGGCGGCAATGATCGCAGCCGATGAATAGCGAACCTGGTGGTGGGCCTCGAAACGCGCCTTCAGGCCGCGCAGGATCTGGATGGTCTGCTCGACCGAGGGCTCGGGGATGTCGATTTTCTGGAAACGCCGCGACAGCGCGTGGTCTTTCTCGAAAATACCGCGATATTCGGTGTACGTGGTCGCCCCGATGCACTTGAGCTGACCCGAGGACAGGGCCGGTTTCAGCAGGTTCGAGGCGTCGAGCGTTCCGCCCGAGGCCGAGCCCGCACCGATCAGAGTGTGAATCTCGTCGATGAACAGGACGGCGTTGCGGTTTTCCTTAAGGGTCTTTAGCACCAGTTTGAGCCGTTGCTCGAAATCACCCCGATACTTGGTACCCGCCAACAAGGCCCCCATGTCCAGCGCGTAGACCTGAGCCTCGTGCAGGACCTCGGGCACATCGCCCTGGGTGATGCGCCAGGCCAGGCCTTCGGCGATCGCGGTCTTGCCCACGCCCGCCTCGCCCACCAGCAAGGGGTTGTTCTTGCGGCGGCGGCACAGCACCTGGATGACGCGCTCGACCTCGGCTTCGCGTCCGATCAGCGGATCGATGTGGCCTTTGAAGGCCTCGGCGTTCAAGTCGGTCGCGTAGGTTTCCAGCGGTGATTTCTGCTGATCCGGCTTGTGGTCGGTCACAGGCGGTTCCGCCCGTGTTTCCTCGGGCTGCGCGGGCTCGGAAGCCTTGGTGATCCCGTGCGAAAGGAAATTCACCACATCCAGCCGCGAAACCCCCTGCTGGACGAGGAAATACACCGCGTGGGAATCCTTTTCGCCATACATGGCGACCAACACATTCGCACCCGTAACGGTGTTCTTGTTCGAACTGCTGGAGGACACATGCATGATGGCGCGCTGGATCACTCGCTGGAATCCCAGCGTAGGCTGCGTATCGACCTCGCCATCGCCGGGAAACACAGGCGTATGTTCGGAAATGAACTTGCGCAGATCCTGGCGCAACACATCGACATCGGCTGCACAGGCACGCAGAACCTCCACTGCAGCCGTGTTGTCCAGCAGCGACAGCAGCAAATGTTCGACAGTGATGAATTCATGTCTGGCGGCACGGGCCTCGACAAAGGCCATATGCAGGCTGACTTCAAGTTCTTCGGAAATCACGCTTCCTCCATGACTTATCGGAGCGGATAAAACAATCCATGTTCCTATTCTAAGGCCAAAACGGCACGTCGTACTTAGATGACCGGCACCGGTTCCATAACGCACTGTAGCGGATGTTGGTTCATCTGCGCCATCTGACGCACGGTATCGACCCGCGTTGACGCGATGTCGCGCGTGTAGATTCCGCAAACGCCACGGCCCTCGTGATGCACCTTCAGCATGATGCGTTCGGCCTCGGGGATGCCCTTGTGAAAGACCTGCTGCAGGACATGAACCACAAATTCCATGGGGGTGTAGTCATCATTGAGCAGAACGACCTGATACATCGGGGGCGGTGCCACGCGGCTTTCATGTGGCGCTTCGAGCAGTTCACGCTGACTTTGAATATCGGTAGCCATACTAAATATTAGTGGTTTCCATAGTTGACTTGCTCACGACAAATTAAGCATCATCAGCATGTTCCACGCAATGGCTGTTGTTCAGGCCATCACCAGAGAGGTTTGGTGGCACACGCTGGCACCAAGGTTCAACCCTACACTATAGTCAAGAGGCAGGTCGCATGTCCGATTCAATAGAAACACCCGGGGATTCTCCTAAGCTAACTGGAACCGTCAAGTGGTTCAATGACGCCAAAGGCTTTGGTTTCATCACGCCAGACAATGGTGGCGAAGATCTCTTCGCGCATTTTTCGTCTATTCAGATGAACGGTTTCAAAACCCTGAAGGAAGGTCAGAAAGTCTCATTCGAGATCGCCCAGGGGCCCAAAGGCAAACAGGCCCTGAATATCACCGAAGCCTGATCGAACATGCCTTTCGCCAGAATAACGACAACACTATTTTACCGCTACACAGGGCCTGTTCCAGGTCCTGTTTTTTTTCTGGCCGCACTGCTGCTGTCCCTGGCTGCGACCACGGTCGGCGCGCAAACCATGATGCTGCCGACAGAAACCCTGCAGGTGGGCGAGCGCACAATCCAGGCCGAGATCGCCGCCACCCCCGAGACACGCCGCCAGGGCCTGATGGACAGGACGTCCCTACCCAAGAACCACGGCATGCTGTTCGTGTTCGATGAAACCGACCTGCACTGCTTCTGGATGAAAAACACGCCCCTATCGCTGTCGATCGCCTTCATCAACCCGCAGGGGCATATTGTCTCGATCACAGGCATGCAGGCGCTCAGCCTGGACGCTCACTGCCCGAACGAGCCAATACGCTATGCGCTGGAAATGCCGCAGGATTGGTTCGCGCGCGCAGGCGTAAAACCCGGCGATTCGATCGTGCCCGTGCCGCCGCCCAACACACACAAATAAAAACCCCATCATGCCCGCATTACCGCCGGCATAGATGGGGCGATGGAATCAGATCAGGCCAGATTGGCTGCGGCAAATTCCCAATTCACCAGGCTCCAGAAGTTTTCCAGATACTTGGGACGCGCGTTGCGGTAATCAATATAGTAGGCGTGCTCCCAGACATCACAGGTCAGCAGGGCCTTGTCGTTGGTCGTGACCGTGGTGGCCGCGTTGCTGGTGTTCACAATATCCAGGGTGCCATCGGGTTTCTTGACCAGCCAAGTCCAGCCCGAGCCAAAATTGCCGCCTGCCGACGCACTGAATGCGGTCCTGAAGGCATCGACGCTGCCCCATTTAGCATTGATTGCCTCCAGCAGAGCGCCACTGGGGTCGCCGCCGCCATTGGGCGAGAGGCTGTTCCAGTAGAAGGTATGGTTCCACACCTGTGCGGCATTGTTGAATACGCCGCCCGAGGACTTGCGGATGATGTCTTCGAGGCCGGCCGACGCAAGCTCAGTACCTTCGATCGCCTTGTTCAGGTTCGTTACGTAGGCCTGGTGGTGCTTGCCATAGTGGTATTCCAGCGTTTCCTTTGAAATATGGGGTGCCAGCGCATCCATCGCGTAAGGCAGAGGCGGAAGAGTAAAAGCCATGAGTATTTTCCTTCAAACAGACATTGAACGAAGACCGTCCTAGAGCAGGGAACCTGTGCGCACGACATCGGCCTGAACATGGCCGCGACCGAGCTCGACATCCAGCCGCTCTCCGGCCTTCAAGTCTAACGCATTTCTGGCGATCGCCCCGTCAGAGCCCCTGACGATGGCGTAGCCGCGCCCCAGCACGGAACGTGGATCCAGAGCAGCCAGGGTTTGCGTGGCCGCCAGCAGGCGCTGGCGGCGGGCGGCGACATCCCGGCTCGCACACAAGGTCATGCGACGCAACAAGGCATCGACACCCTGACCTTGGCGTTCGAGGCGCTGCCTAGGGGAAATCAGCAGTGCCATCGCGCGATCCAGTCGCATGCCGGATCGATCCAGAATGCGGTGTTGGGCTCGGCCCAGTACGTCCAGGGCCGTCTGCACACGGCCCAGCGATACAGCACGACTCTCGCAGCACAGTTCAGCAGCCGCCGTTGGCGTCGGCGCGCGCAGATCCGCCACGAAATCGGCGATTGTAAAGTCGGTTTCGTGCCCCACGCCGCTGATGACCGGTATGGGGCTGGCCACGATCATATGGGCCAGCGCCTCGTCATTGAAGCTCCACAGATCCTCAAGACTGCCACCGCCGCGCACCAGCAGCAGCGTATCGACCTCGCGCCGGGCGATCGCCCGCCCAAGCGCTTCGGTCAGTTGCCCGGCCGCCTCGCGACCCTGCACAGGCGAGGGATAGATTACGACACGCACGTGAGGCGCGCGGCGCGCCATCACCGAGAGCACATCGCGCAAGGCCGCCGCGGCCAGTGATGTCACCACCCCTACCGCACGCGGCATGGGCACCAGGGCGCGCTTGCGTGCCGGATCGAACAGGCCCTGGGCCGCCAGCTTGTCCTTCAAACGCAAAAAGGCCTCATGCAAATCACCCAGCCCGGCCCGGCGCATCGTTTCGACCTGAACCTGGTAATCGCCCCGCGGCTCGTAGAGCGAGACCTGTACCCGGAATTCAAAGCGCTCACCGGGCTGAGGCACAAAGCCCACAGCCTGTGCGCGCCCGCGAAACATCACGGCCCGTACAGCTGCCGCCTCGTCCTTGATTGAAAAATACCAGTGTCCGGATGCCGCACGCGTGAAATTCGAGATCTCGCCACGCACCCAGATCCGCGAAAAGCTGGCCTCCAGCAGACGCCCGACCTGGCGATTGAGTTGTGTAACACTAAGAATCATTTCGGGTTTACCGGGCACCGCCCAGGGCGGCTGATCATCAAAATCCATGTAATCTGTCCACAATTATTACAGCTTTGTCAAATAGTCCTGTTTTCAGGCCTATTCGCCACACTCATCAATAAATGGTTTAATTAATCGATATAAGTACATGATAAATATGATATTTCATACTTACACCGTGCTGAGCGCTAATTAACCAATGAACCGATAGAGGGCATGAACTATGCGGCTGCCCTGGCTTATGCACAGAATTATCCACAGAATCTGTGGATATTCGCCAGAGAGCCAGCAACGGCGCCATTTCCACACCAAAGATGCCCATATAT
>JAKDMO010000096.1 GCA_030452305.1 Alcaligenaceae bacterium
TCTGGGGCATCGCTGCCGGGGGGCGCGTGTCGATGGCCAGATGGTACCGCTGTCCACGGCGCTGCGCACCGGGCAGACGGTCGAGATCATCGCCGCCAAGTCCGGCGGGCCATCGCGTGACTGGCTGAATCCGCAGCTGGGATTCCTCGCCAGCCCGCGATCGCGCGCGAAAGTGCGCGGCTGGTTCAATGCGGTAGAGCTGCAGCAGCGCATCACACAGGGCCAGGCCATGGTTGAAAAAGAGCTTCAACGCCTGGGCAAGACCGCAACCAATCTGGAACAATTGGCCCAGCAGTTGGGCTTTGCGCGTGCCGATGACCTGTATGTGGCCGCAGCCAAAGAGGAATTCAGTCTCAGGCAGATCGATCATGTGTTCAAGCCGGCTGCCGATGATGCCGAGTCCGACCGTGACGAGGCGCGGATCTACGCGAGCAATGCGGGCAGCGTAGCACGCACCGGAAAGAGCGGGGTGCTGGTGGTGGGGGTCGATTCCCTGCTGACCCAGCTCGCGCGGTGCTGCCGCCCGGCGCCGCCCGATCTGATCGGGGGGTTTGTGACGCGCGGGCGGGGCGTATCCATTCATCGGCAGGACTGTGCGTCGTGGCAGGCGCTCGCCCAGCGTCAGCCCGAGCGCATCATCGAGGTCGAGTGGGGCGCGACAGGCGAGACCATGTATCCGGTCGATCTGACCATCCACGCACAGGATCGGCCGAACCTGCTGCGTGATTTGTCCGAGGTCTTTGCCCGATTGCGCCTGCGTGTCGTGCGGGTGACGACGCACAGCCGCCGCTCGTTGGCCCATATGGTGTTTACGATCGAAGTCAGGAATGGGGAACAGATTGCGCAGGCGTTGGCGGCAGTCAATGCGCTGCCTGGGGTAGAGGCGGGCAGGCATTAGCAGCGGACACTCGGGGCAGGCCCGGCGACTGGTAGAATACTGGATTGTGTTTTGAATCATTCCGGCGCCCGGCGCGATTGTGTCCGGACGCGTCATCGAGAAAAAGCGTGCAACCATACCATTTGCCTGACCAGACGGGCCACTTCGGGCAGTTCGGCGGCTCGTTTGTCGCCGAGACCCTCGTGCATGCCCTGGATGCCTTGCGCGATGCCTATGACCGGTATCGAGACGACCCCGAGTTTCAGCGCGAGTTCGCCTACGAACTCGAACACTATGTCGGCCGGCCGAGCCCGGTCTATCACGCGCAGCGCTGGTCCGAGCAACTGGGTGGTGCGCAGATCTGGTTAAAGCGCGAGGACTTGAACCACACCGGTGCCCACAAAGTCAATAATTGCATCGGCCAGATCCTGCTGGCCCGGCGCATGGGCAAGCCGCGGATCATTGCGGAAACGGGTGCGGGGCAGCACGGTGTGGCTGCCGCCACGGTTGCCGCGCGCTACGGTCTGGAGTGCGTGGTGTACATGGGCAGCGAAGACGTACGCCGCCAGGCCTCGAACGTGTATCGGATGAAGCTGCTGGGCGCGACCGTACGCTCTGTGGATTCGGGCTCATGCACCCTGAAGGACGCCTTGAACGAGGCGATGCGTGACTGGGTGACCAATGTTGAGGATACCTTCTACATCATCGGCACGGTCGCCGGGCCACATCCCTATCCATTGATGGTGCGGGACTTCCAGTCGGTGATCGGCCAGGAATGCATCGAACAGATGCCGCGTGATGCGGGGCGTCAGCCCGACTATGTGTTGGCTTCGGTGGGCGGCGGTTCGAACGCGATGGGGATTTTCTATCCCTACATCGACTACGAGCAGGTGCGTCTGATCGGGATCGAGGCAGCAGGCGAAGGGCTCGATAGCGGCCGGCATGCGGCCTCGCTGAATCGAGGGGTGGTGGGGGTGCTGCACGGCAATCGTACCTATTTGCTGCAGGACGAAAATGGCCAGATCACCGAAACCCACTCGATTTCGGCCGGCCTGGACTACCCGGGCGTCGGTCCCGAGCATGCTTGGCTGAAGGAATCGGGCCGCGCGCAGTACGTGGGCATCACTGACCGCGAAGCGCTGGCGGCTTTTCATGATTGCTGCCGGATCGAGGGCATCATGCCCGCACTCGAATCGGCCCACGCCCTGGCCTACGCCACCAAGCTTGCCCCGACTTTGCCTCGCGACCAGATCATTCTGGTGAATCTGTCCGGGCGCGGCGACAAGGACATGCACACCGTGGCCGAGCTCAGCGGCATCAGCCTGTGAAGGAGTCTGTCGTGAGTCAAGCATCCAATATACGGCTGTCGGCCGTGTTTCAGGCCCTGTCGGGGCGCACCGCGCTGATTCCTTACATTACCGCAGGCGATCCGCTGGTGTCGTCCACACCTGATCTGATGCATGCGCTGGCCAAGGCCGGCGCCGATGTGATCGAACTGGGCGTGCCGTTTTCCGACCCCATGGCCGATGGCCCGGTCATCCAGCAAGCAGGCGAACGGGCCATTGCGGCCGGTGTGGGCCTGAAGGACGTGCTGGATATTGTGGCCGAATTCCGCACGCAGGATACCGACACGCCCGTGGTGCTGATGGGCTATGCCAATCCAATCGAGTCTATGGGCCAGGCGGCCTTCGCTCAGGCGGCTGGACGAGCCGGTGTCGATGGCGTTCTGGTGGTGGATTACACCCCCGAAGAATCCGTGGACTTTACCCGCTTGCTGGCCGATTCCGGGCTGGATCCGATCTTTTTGCTGGCGCCTACGTCCACAGAGGCGCGTATGGCTCAGTTGGCAGGCCTCGCTCGCGGCTATGTGTATTATGTATCCCTAAAAGGGGTCACGGGGGCCGGAAACCTGGATACCGAGGATGTCCGACGTCACGTCGAGCGCATCCGTCACCATATTTCCATTCCGGTTGGCGTGGGTTTTGGCATACGCGATGCGCAAAGCGCACAGCAATTGGCCCAATGTGCGGATGCCGTGGTGATTGGCAGTGCGCTGATCAAAGTCATCGAGCAGGCCTCGATCGACCACGGCAAGGAGCAGGCGGTTATCGCTGCCGCCCGCTGGCTGGGCGATATTCACCAAGCCCTGTCAGAGGTAAAAAAGGATCATTCATGAGCTGGATTGAAAAAATTCTGCCACCGCGCATCAACCGAAACAATGATTCCGGTTCCAACAAGCGCGTGCCCGAGGGCCTCTGGGTGAAATGCCCGTCCTGCGAGGCGGTGCTGTACAAAGAAGACCTGCTTGCCACCCTGAATGTGTGTCCCAAGTGCGACCATCACATGCGCATCGGCGCGCGTGCGCGTATTGACGCCCTGCTGGATGCGGAAGGCCGGATCGAGATCGGGGCCAACACCCGGCCTATGGACCCGCTGAAGTTCAAGGACACGCGCAGGTATACCGAGCGCGTGTCCGAGGCAGTCAAACAGACCGGCGAAACCGAAGCAATCGTGGTGGTCAGTGGGGCGATTCTGTCGATGCCCACTGTGCTGGCATGTTTCGAGTTCGCTTTCATGGGCGGATCGATGGGCTCAGTGGTGGGCGAACGGTTTGCGCTTGGCGTACAGGAAGCCATCCACAAACGCATGCCTTTTGTATGCGTTGCGGCCTCGGGCGGCGCGCGTATGCAAGAAAGCCTGTTTTCTCTGATGCAGATGGCCAAGACCAATGCCATGCTCAGCCAGTTGGCCGATGCAGGTCTGCCCTTTATAAGCGTGCTGACCGATCCGACCATGGGTGGGGTATCGGCCAGCTTTGCCTTTATGGGTGATGTGGTGATGGCTGAACCCAATGCCCTGATCGGCTTTGCCGGGCCGCGCGTCATCGAGCAAACCGTACGTGAAACTCTGCCCGACGGATTTCAGCGGGCCGAATTCCTGCTGCAAAAAGGTGCCATAGACATGGTGGTGGATCGCCGCGAGATGCGTCGCGAGCTGGCCTATTTACTGGCCCTGTTCACGCGCCAGCCAGTCGAGGCCATCGCCAGGGTGGCTTGACGCCTCATCAGTCGTTCAAAAAGACCTCGCCGCACGGTTCATCATGTGCGGCGAGGCTTTTTTATGCAGAATCGCCGCCTTTCGGCGGCGGGCACTTGTGGACCTTAGTGGCTGGTTTCAACCTGCTTCAGAGGTTCGTCCTGGACGACGGCGGCCGATTTGCGTGCGCGGCCAAGGCGTACGGGTGCAGGCGGGGTGTACGGCGTGGCCGGCGCCTGGGTTTCGACCAGTTGCATGCCTGCGGCGACCAGTACGGCCTCTAGTCCGGCAGCTTGTGCGCCGGATGTTTCCGGGGTTGCTGCGCCGTTCGAGAGTGCCGCAGCAGCCATGGTTTCCTCTGTTGGGGTGTCCGTAGCGTCTGCGGTCGCAGATTCAGCCGGTTCGGTGTGCGGCTGGACGGTTTCGGAGTCAGCAGCTTTGGCCTGCGGTTCAGCAGCGGCAGGCGGTTCAGTGGCCTGTGCCTTGGTGCGGATAGGCTCGATGGGTGCAGATTCAACGGCTACGGGTTCAGTGCGTGCCGGCTCGACGACCTCGGGCTTGGTGGCGACAGGTTCCGCTGTTTCGGGCTCGGCACTCACCGGCTCAATGGCGACGGGTTCCGATTCCGCAGCTTCGGTGGTGGCGGGCTCGGCCTGAGGAATCGTGCGATTCAAGGCCTCGGGGTCGAAGCGCGGCGTGTCATGTGCCTGGATTTCGGATGCCTGGCTATTATCGGCTGCACTTTGTTCGTCGGTACTTGTTTCGCTGACCTCAACGGTGTTTTCCGTGCTGCGACGGCCGCGGCGGCTGCGCCGACGGCGGCGCTTGCGCTCGGGATCAGGCGTTTCGGTTTCAATGTCCGGACCGGCAACAATGGGTGCCTCAGTCTGATCCAGATTGACCTCGGCGCCATTCGGAATGTTGTCTGTCGTTTCAACGGCGGCCTGTTCAGATTGCTCTGCGGTAACGACGTTTTGCTTATCGTCGCGTCGGCCGCGTCCTCGGCCCCGGCGGCCTCGGCTGCGACGGGGTTCGCCGGCTTCTGTGGGCTGGCTTTCTGCCGGTGCGTGGACGGGTGCTGCCTGCTCTGCCTGGGTGTGCTGTTCGGCTGTTTCCTGATCCTGCCGGCGCTCGCCTCGCCGTCCCCGGCTTTGCGAGGCACCGCGATCGCGACGTGCATCGGAGTTGCGGCGATTGCGTGACTGCGGGCGGCTTGCGGGGGTGGCCGGCGCCTCGATATTGGGTTCGGGCTGAGCTGCGGGTGCAGCGGCCGGGCCGCTGAGCCAGCCAAGCAGGCGTTTGATGAGTCCGCCTTCGGTCGCGGGTGCGGTGCGTGCTGCGATGGGTGCAGCCGGGGCTGCCTTGACGGGTTCGACATGACGCGGGGCCGGTGAGGCCGGCTGGATACCGGTGACCAGGGCTTCGGGCCGTGCCTTGGTTTCCTGGGCCTTGTTGGGCTGCCAGACCACCTTGTCTTCGGTTTCCTGGGCGAGCTCGAAACTGCTTTTGGTGTCGTCCAGGCGCGGGTCATCGTGGCGCAGACGCTCGATATGGTGGTGGGGCGTTTCGAGGGTCTTGTTCGGGATCAGAACCAGATTGACCTTCAGGCGTGATTCGATCTGGGTGATATCGTGGCGCTTTTCGTTCAGCAGGAAGGTGGCGACCTCTACAGGCACCTGCACGTGCAAGGCGGCGGTGCCTTCCTTCATGGCTTCCTCTTGTAGCAGGCGCAGAATGTGCAGGGCGCTGGATTCGGCATCGCGTACCACGCCTGTGCCGGTACAGCGTGGGCAGGTAATGTGCGAGCCCTCGCTGAGTGCAGGGCGCAGGCGCTGACGGGAAAGCTCCATCAGGCCAAAGCGGGAAATCTTGCCCATCTGCACGCGGGCGCGATCGAAGTGCAGGGCGTCGCGCAGGCGCTGCTCGACCGCACGTTGATTCTTGTTTTCCTCCATATCGATGAAGTCGATCACGATCAGGCCGCCCAGGTCGCGCAGTCGCAACTGGCGGGCGACCTCATCGGCTGCCTCGACGTTGGTGCGCATCGCAGTTTCCTCGATGTCGGCACCACGTGTGGAACGCGCTGAGTTGACGTCCACCGCGACCAGCGCCTCGGTGTGGTCAATGACGACCGCGCCGCCCGAGGGCAGCTGAACCGTACGCGCATAGGCGGTTTCGATCTGGTGCTCGATCTGGAATCGCGAGAACAGGGGGACGTCGTCGCGGTACATCTTGACGCGCTGGACGTTGTCGGGCATTACCACGCTCATGAAGGCGGTGGCCTGCTCGTAGATGTCGTCGGTGTCGATCAGGATTTCGCCGATCTCGGGCGAGAAATAATCACGGATGGCACGGATGACCAGGCTGGATTCCAGATAGATCAGGATCGGTGCCTTGTTGTCGCGGGCCGCCGCATCGATTGCCGTCCAGAGTTGCAGCAGGTAGTTCAGGTCCCATTGCAGTTCCTCGGCGCTGCGCCCGATGCCGGCGGTGCGTGCGATCATGCTCATGCCGGCCGGAATTTCCAGCTGGTCCATGGCCTCGCGCAATTCCTGGCGGTCCTCACCTTCGACCCGGCGCGATACACCGCCCCCACGGGGGTTGTTGGGCATCAGCACCAGATAGCGGCCGGCCAGCGAAATAAAGGTGGTCAGGGCGGCCCCTTTGTTGCCGCGTTCCTCTTTTTCCACCTGAATGATCAGTTCCTGGCCTTCGGCCAGTGCATCCTGGATGCGGGCGCCGCGCACGTCCACACCTTCTTTGAAATAGGTGCGCGCGACTTCCTTGAACGGCAGAAAACCGTGCCGATCCTCGCCGTAGCTGACGAAGCAGGCTTCCAGGCCGGGTTCGATGCGGGTGATGACGCCTTTGTAGATGTTGCCCTTGCGCTGTTCGCGCCCGGCAGTTTCGATGTCGAGGTCGATGAGCTTCTGGCCATCGACGATCGCGACGCGTAGTTCTTCTTGGTGCGTCGCGTTGAACAACATGCGTTTCATGAGTGTGTTTCTCCGTAGTCATGGCGCGCCGGGTTCGGCGCACGACCTCGGGTCACTCGGTGTGCAGCTGTGCTCTGCGGTGGGGTTTGGGCGTGCTGACGACGTCAGGCGGCGCCCACCCCCGGGGTGGGCACGACGCGCCTTGCGGTGCGTGGTTCAGTCAGCAGGATGGTCAGGGTCACAATAGTGGTTGACAAAAAAATTGCTGGGAACGGCAGATGCGCGAAGGGCGCCGCACCTGGTGCAAAAACAAGCAGAAACTTACAGCGTCGCACGCAGCAACATGTCGATCCCTGTCCGTCAGAGGCGTGTGGCTTGAATGGACCTGGAACCGGGACCGTGCCGGCAACCTTGGACCCGGAGGCTGAAACCCAGGCAGTACAATAGGCGCCTTGTGGCCAAACGGAGACGCATCCATTGCATCTCTACGTTAGGCGGTTTTCAGCCTCTATAGGCTGCCGTGATTATATGCTGCTTTTCCCTATGCGCAAAACTGTTATCGCCGAATCCCGCCCCTTGCGCGTCAGAATGAGCACCATTGAGGCCGGGCAGGCGGGGCAGCGGCTCGATAATTTCCTGCTGCGCGAGTGCAAGGGTGTGCCAAAAAGCCACATCTACAAGGCCATCCGCAGTGGTCAGGTGCGGGTGAATAAGGGGCGTGTTGCGGCCGAATATCGTCTGCAGGAAGGCGATATGCTGCGAATCCCGCCCCTGCGCATGCCCGACCCGGATCAGCGGCCTTATGTGCCGCCTGCGGTTTTCCCCGTGGTCTACGAGGACGAGGCGCTGCTGGTGGTCGACAAGCCCGCCGGCGTGGCAGTGCATGGCGGCAGCGGCGTGTCGTTTGGCGTGATTGAGCAATTGCGCGCCGCACGGCCAGGCGAGCGCTTTCTGGAACTCGCCCACCGGATTGATCGCGAAACCTCCGGCCTGCTGATGATCGCGCGCAGCCGCAAGGCCTTGCTTGCCCTGCACGATATGATGCGCGCCGGCGGGGGGCGCAAGCATTATCTGGCGCTGGTGGTGGGTGATTGGGTGAACGACCGGCAGCATATTCGTCTGCCTTTGCTGAAGTATCTGACCCCGGGCGGCGAGCGGCGGGTGCGCGTGGACGATGCGGGCAAGGCGGCGCACACCATCGTGACCCTGCAGCACCGTTATGGGGCCTATAGTCTACTGGGTGCGGAACTGCGCAGCGGGCGCACGCACCAGATCCGCGTACACCTGGCCGCCCAGGGCCATCCCATTGTCGGCGATGAAAAATATGGTCCTGATGCTGTGCGTGAGGCCTTTGCCCGTCGCGGCTTTGCGCGGATGTTTCTGCATGCGCATCGTCTCGTCGTGCCGCATCCTCTCACCGGCCATGAGCTTGCCCTCGAGGCCCCCCTGCCGCCGGCCTGCCGTGCCGTGCTTGACGAACTGGAGCATTCGCGTTGAAACGCTACGACGCCGTGGTATTCGATTGGGACGGAACTCTGATGGATTCCACCCACCATATTGTGTCCGCCCTGCAGCGGGCCTGTACCGATCTGAATCTGCCCGTACCCTCGGCCCAGGAGGCCGCCTGGGTGATCGGCATGTCTCTGGAAGGGGCCCTCTACCGGCTTGTGCCGGATCTGGGTCCCGAGCAGATGCAGGCCTTTGTGCAGCGCTATCGGGACCACTACCTGCATGGCGAGGCCGAGCCGCCTCTGTTCGAAGGCATGGCGGATTTTCTGGCGGAACTGCATTCGGGCGGCGTCATTCTGGGGGTGGCCACGGGCAAGAGCCGGCGTGGGCTGGACCGGGCGATCCGGACGCTGAGCCTGCAGAATGTGTTTCGCGCGACCCGTTGCGCCGACGAGGCGGCGGGCAAGCCCGATCCGACGATGCTCCACCAGTTGCTGCAGGAATTCTCAATGACGCCAGAGCAGATTCTGATGGTGGGCGACACCACCCACGATATCTGGATGGCACGCAATGCGGGCGTCGACAGCCTCGCGGTGAGTTACGGTGCGCACCCGCGCAGTGAACTGGATCAGGCAGAGCCAACAGCCCTGGTGTCCAGTGGCGTGGCCATGCGTGACTGGGTGCGCGCCCGCGTGCTGTGAAACCTAGGCCAGGTACAGGAACAGGGCGGGGCGGCGCGCCAGTTCCGGGGGTGGCGCCTTGCGCCATTGGGCGATGCTCAAGGTGCGGATCCACTCGTCCTCGCAGGTCAGCGAGCGCGCCAGGCATAGCTGCGTAGTGTCGTGCAGGGTATGCAGCATCGCCTCGAACATGGCCTCGTTCCGATAGGGGGTTTCGATCAGAATCTGGGTTTGATGGTGCTTGCGCGACAGCGTTTCCCAGGCGCGCAGCTGGGTGTCGCGCTCGGTCGACTTGACCGGGGCGTAGCCGTGGAATGCAAAACGCTGCCCATCCAGCCCACTGGCCATCAGCCCGAGCATGATTGAGGATGGTCCCGTCCAGGGCATGACGCGCCACCCCATTCGGTGGGCCTGTGCCACCACCCGTGCACCCGGATCGGCCACGGCTGGGCAGCCCGCTTCGGAAACCAGGCCGATCTCAGCGCCATCAGGGGCTGTGCTCAGCCAGGCCCGGATGTCTTCCAGCGTGGTGTCGCGATTCAAGGTATGGATGGTGATGTCCCGGAGCTCGGAATGTGTGCCGATCAGTTTCAGAAAGGCCCGGGCGGTTTTCGCGTTCTCGGCGATGTAGAACCTTAGCCGGGCCGCCAATTCCTGGACGGTCGGCGGCAGCCATAGCGCCGGGGCGGATGCGCCCAGGCCGACGGGGATCAGATGCAGTATCATGGGGTCTCGTGGGTCATGAATGAAGAGGAAAGAAGGGGGTCCAGGCCGGCGGCGCGTAGCATGATGCACAGGGCGATCAGCGG
>JAKDMO010000293.1 GCA_030452305.1 Alcaligenaceae bacterium
GCCTGCAAGTCCGACAGCACGATCCGGGTCGTTTGCCCGAAGGCATCGAGCAGTTCCATCTGCCTGGGCAAGCCATCGGAAAAACCGATGTCCACATGGACAAAACCCGCATCCGCACCCTTGGGCAACGCGCGCAGCCATTGCATGCCGTCACGATCAGGTTGCGCCTGCAGCTTGAAGGCCTGTTCCAGCGAACCCGAGCCGAACAGCAGCGCGGCCGGCGAGGCGCCGATGGAATCCCGCGCACCGCGCCGGGTCACCTGTGCCAGATCCGGATCGTACTGGTAGACATAGCGGCCATCCGAGACAATCAGCTGCGAATAGGGCTTTTGCACGTCCCAGCGGAACTTGCCGGGGCGCTGAAAGGAAAACTTGCCCTGCTGCGGGCGCACGACCTTGCCCTGCTCGTCCACCGCGCCCTGCTCAAAGGCGCCGGTCGCGCTTTGGACCTCTGTAATGAATGCATCAAGCTGGCTGCGCGCATCGGTGGCCGAAACCGTCCACGGCAGGCAGGCCAGAGTCACCGCTGCCAGCCATCGCTTAATCATCACCGCCTCCATTGTTGGCCGGAGCCAGTATTTCCCGATTGCCATTGGGCTGCATGGCCGACACCAGACCCGAGCGCTCCATTTGCTCAAGCAGGCGGGCTGCACGGTTATACCCGACTCGTAAATGGCGTTGGACCGAAGAGATCGAGGCCCGGCGGTTTTTCAGGACGATTTCCACGGCCTGATCGTACAGGGGATCGGATTCATGATCGGTGAACCCCGTTACAGATCCCACCCCGTCACCGGTTTCGCCCTCGACGGCGCCTTCAAGCAGGCCGTCCACATAATCGGGCTCGCCGCTCTGGCGCAATTCATCGACTACGCGGTGAACTTCATCATCATGCACAAAGGCGCCATGCACCCGGGTCGGCAGACTGGTGCCCGGCGGCTGATACAGCATATCGCCCTGCCCCAGCAAGGCCTCGGCGCCCATCTGATCCAGAATGGTGCGCGAATCGATCTTGGACGAAACCTGGAAGGCGATGCGTGTAGGGATGTTCGCCTTGATCAGGCCGGTAATCACATCGACACTGGGTCGCTGGGTCGCCAGAATCAGGTGTATGCCCGAGGCACGCGCCTTTTGCGCGAGGCGGGCGATCAATTCCTCGACCTTTTTGCCCACCACCATCATCAGGTCGGCGAGCTCGTCGATGATCACTACGATCATGGGCAGATGCCCCAAGGGCTCGGGTGCATCGGGCGTCAGTGAAAACGGATTGGGTATGGGCTCGTCGCGCTTCTGGGCGTCGCGGATCTTGGCGTTGTAGCCGGCCAGGTTGCGCACCCCCAGCTTGCTCATGAGCTTGTAGCGTTTTTCCATCTCGGCCACGCACCAGTTCAGGGCGTTGGCTGCGTGCCGCATATCGGTCACCACAGGTGCCAGCAGGTGCGGGATGCCCTCGTAGACACTCATTTCAAGCATCTTTGGATCGATCAGGATCAGGCGCACCTGGCTTGCGTCGGCCTTATAGAGCAAGGACAGGATCATCGCATTGATGCCTACCGATTTGCCCGAACCGGTGGTGCCCGCCACCAGCAGATGAGGCATTTTTGCCAGGTCGGCCACCACGGGATTGCCGGCGATGTCCTTGCCCAGTGCCATCGTCAGCATCGATGCGCTGGAATGATAGACCTGCGAGCCGAGGATTTCCGACAGACGCACGATCTGACGACGGGGATTGGGCAACTCCAACCCCATCAGGTTTTTCCCGGGAATGGTTTCGACCACCCGGATGCGCACCAGACTGAGGGCACGTGCGAGATCCTTGGCCAGGTTGACGATCTGGCTGCCCTTGACGCCGGTGGCCGGTTCGATTTCATAACGGGTGATGACCGGCCCCGACTGGGCCGCCACCACCACGACATTCACGCCGAAGTCCGCGAGCTTCTTTTCGATCAGGCGCGAGGTGAACTCAATGGTTTCCGGGGAAATGGTCTCGTGCGTTTCCTCGATCGGATCCAGCAGGGACAAGGCAGGCAGGCCGCCGCCGGCACCCGGATCCTCGCGCGGCGTAAACAGAGACTGCTGCTTTTCCTGCTGCGCGCGCGCCGATTTGGGCACCGCAGTGACGGTCGGTTCGATACGCACGGGCTGCTCGTGGACGAGCTGCACCTGCCGGGTTTCGACCATTTCCTTGCGCTCGGCAGACTTGGTCGCACCCACGCGGCGATCTTCGCGCGCGGTTTTCAGTTCCAACACCTTGCGCACGCCCAGTTCGATGGCCAGGCCGACACGCTCGGACACATTCAGCCAGGAAAAACCGAGAAAGAGGCTGGACCCCACTACGATAAAGGCCAGCAGCAACAAAGAGCTGCCCGCATAGCC
>JAKDMO010000294.1 GCA_030452305.1 Alcaligenaceae bacterium
CGGCGCGCCTTGCGTGGCCTGCCGTCTGATACAGGTGTTTCGGGTAAACAGAAAGGAGTAGATCCAATGACTTCATCGGAAATCAAAGTTGCGGACCCCTCGCATGCCGGCGCTCAGGTGCTCTCGCAGGCAGAGCAGGACCTGAGGGCCATCGCTTCGCGGGTGCTGCCCGCCGGCAGCTTCGGCAATCTGCCGTTCCAGACGGTCGTCACCAAAGGCCGCGGCGGGCGTGTGTGGGATGAAAGCGGCAACGAATATATCGATTATCTGCTGGGCTCGGGCCCGATGCTGATCGGCCATGCGCACCCTGATGTGACTGCGGCCGTGCAGGCTCAGGTAGTGGATGGCACCACCTTCTTTTCAAACAACCGCCACGGCATTCTGCTGGCCGAGGCCATCGTGCAGGCGGTGCCCTGCGCGGAAAAAGTGCGCTTTGTGTCCAGCGGCACCGAGGCGGATTTTTATGCCATGCGTCTTGCACGGGCATTTCGCAAGCGCGACAAGATCCTGAAGTTCGAGGGCGGCTACCACGGCATGAGCGATTACGGCCTGATGAGCCTGGCCCCCAAGCGCGAAGGGCACTTCCCCGAACCGATTCCCGATTCTCCGGGCATCCCGCAAAGCGTGCGCGACGAGGTGATCGTCGCGCCGTTCAACGATGCGAAGATGGCTGTAGACATGATCCGCAAATATCATGACGAGCTGGGCGGGGTGATTGTCGAGCCCTTCCAGCGCCTGCTGGCACCGGTTCCGGGCTTTCTCGAAGCCCTGCGCGAAGTCACGGCGGAATACGGCATTCCCCTGATTTTCGACGAGGTTGTCACCGGCTTTCGCTTTGCCTATGGCGGCGCCCAGGAATACTTCGGCGTCACCCCCGACATCTGCACGCTGGGCAAGGCCTGCGGCGGCGGCTTCCCTCTGGCCGCGATTGCAGGCCGCGCTGACATCATGGCCCTGTTCGACCCGGCAAGCGCCGCAGACGACCGCTTTCTGATGCAGATCGGCACATTGAACGGCAACCCCGTTGCCGCAGCCGCCGGTCTGGCCACATTGAACGTGCTGCAACAGCCCAAGGCATACGAGAACTACTTCGCTATCGGGCAGGCCCTGATTGACAGCCTGTCGGAGCAACTGAAGCAGGCAGGCCTCCCGGGTCAGGTGGTGGGTGCGCCGCCCATGTTCGACGTGATCTTTCATCAGGACCCGGTGCGCAACTACCGCGATACCATCAGCGGCGATCCCTGGCTGACGCAGCGCTTTAACGTGCTGCTGCGCGAGCGCGGCATATTCAAGGGCGATACGAAATACTATGTCTCGATGGCGCATGATGCTGCAGACATTCAGTTCACCCAGGAGGCCTGGCAATCCGCGATCGAGCAGTTGTTGCACGAACGCAAAGCGCAAAAGGTTTAATAAGGGTTAACCCTTGGTGTCATAAAACGGAAACGCTAGCCGTGTAGTGCTAATCCAACACACCACCCGGAAACTACCGTTTTTACACAGGTCAACGTAGCCATACCCTGTGTTTTTTGATGCAATAGCTACAACTTCCCATCGCGGAGTTAGAAGGAGCAGCAGCACCTGTGGTTGTTGGGCTGCTCTGATTCACTCAATCTACGGAGATTTCTTACATGAAAAAGACTCTGCTCGCTGCTGCTCTGATCGTTGGCTTTGCCGGCGTCGCTCAAGCAGAAACTTCGGTCACGATGTACGGTATTCTGGATACCGGCTATGGTTACAAGAACCTCAAATATGACGGCCCTGGCGGCGATATCACCTCAAAGTCTTCCGGTTTGCGCGACGGTGTCTTTAACGGCAACCGTTTCGGTGTGCGTGGTTCCGAAGACCTGGGCGATGGCCTGCGTGCGATCTTCAACTTGGAAGCCGGCTTTGCGCTGGGCACCGGTGAACACCAGCAAGATGGGCGTCTCTGGGGTCGTCAAGCTTGGGTTGGTCTGGCCAGCGACAACTGGGGTAGCTTCACGATGGGCCGCCAGTACAACGTCGGCACAGCCACGACCTATAAGGCCAACACCAACGTGGTGATGGGCGATATGGACAAGACCTTCGGTGGCGTTGGTCTGGGCAACCGCATGGACAATTCCTTCAAGTACATGACGCCCAATTTCTCCGGCTTCACCGCTGGTATTGCTTATGGCAACCCGGACACGACGGTTTATCGTAACGACTTCAATCCTGCTAGCAACGATGATCGCAGCAACTGGCTGTCCACGGGTATCGGCTATGCCAATGGCCCGATCACTGCCGGCCTGAGCTATGACCGTGCCAGCCAGGATGTCGGCGATAACATCACCAACTGGACCGTTAGCGGTGCGTATGATTTCGAAGTCGTGAAACTGCACTTGGC
>JAKDMO010000295.1 GCA_030452305.1 Alcaligenaceae bacterium
CCGAACAGGAATACGTCGGGTGGTACGAGCAGGCCACAGGCCGCCAGGCGGCCGAACACTGGGACTTTTACCTAGCCTACAACCTATTTCGCATGGCCGCCATCCTGCACGGCATCGCCCAGCGCGCCCGTGACGGCAGCGCAGCAGCCACCGACGCCGAGGCAACCGGCGCCAAGGCGACCCCCCTGGCCGAGCTCGGCTGGCAGGCCGCGCAGCGCTACATGGCGACGCGCCGGTAGGCACAGGTAGAAACCACTGCTGCGATACCCCGGCCAGTTCCCGGACGCAAATCAGAAATTCTCTGACATCACCGGATCATCGGCGGATTAACATTGGCATCATGGACAACCTTTTGCTTGTTTCCGCCGCAGGGCTGCTCGGGGGCGCCATCAACGCAATCGCCGGCGGCGGCTCGTTCATCACATTCCCTGCACTGGTGCTGGCCGGCCTGCCACCGATATCCGCAAACCAGACCGGGGCCTTCGCCCTGCTGCCGGCAGGCCTGGCCAGCGCATGGGCGTACAAGGCGGAAATCCGCGCATTCAAGCGTGCCAAGCTGCCCTCGCTGCTGATATCCACATTGATCGGGGGCGGTGCGGGCGCAACCCTTTTACTCGTTACGCCGTCCAGGCTATTCGATCTGATCATTCCATGGCTCGTGCTGATCGGAGCCATCACCTTCACCTTCGGCAAATCCATACAAGCGCATGCAGCCTCGGGAAGTACGCCAATGCGGGGCTGGCCGATCGCATGTTTTCAATTCGTGCTGGGGGCCTACGGCGGCTATTTCGGCGGCGCAGTGGGCATCATGATGATGGCCGGCTGGACGGTATTCGGCCTGGGCGACGTCAGGACACTGAATGGCGTCAAGACCATCGTAGTGGCTGCCGCCAGAGTGATCGCCGTCCTGATCTTTGCCATCTGGGGCGATGTCTACTGGCAGGTGGCCCTGTACCTGACCATCGCAGCAGTCATTGGCGGCTACCTCGGCGCGCTGGTGACACGTTTCATGAGCGCAGACGTAATGCGAAAAATCATCTCGATGATCTTTTTCATCGTGACGGCGGCGTTCTTTTATAAGGGGTATGGGTAACCGTATGCACGTGTGTATAAATGACGCATCGTACTGGCCTTGACCTGAAGAATTAAACTATATACGATTGCTATATACATAGTTCCAACTTCAAGGAGAATCAATATGTCCATTGGCACCGTGTTTATCAATAACCGCACCCAGGCCGTCCGACTTCCTGTGGACGTGCGACTGCCTGAAGGCGTGCACAAGGTGGAAGTCCGTATCAGCGGGAATGAGCGCATCATCGCGCCAGTCGGCCAATCTTGGGATAGCTTTTTTCTAGGCGGCCCCGCCGTCAGTGATGATTTCATGCCTGAACGCACCAGCCAGGACCAGCCAGAGCGCGAATCACTCTGATGCTGCGCTACCTCCTTGAGACCAATATTGTCATTTATGTCTTGAAGCGGCGTCCCGTCGAGGTGCTCGCCACCTTCAATGCCAATGCCGCCCGCATGGCGATCTCGTCCATCACCTTGGCCGAGCTGCTGCACGGCGCAGAGAAAAGTAGCCGCGTCAGCGAGAACCTGTCGGTCATTGAGGATTTTTGCAGCCGCCTGAACGTACTGCCCTACGGCGTCAAGGCGGCACAGCACTACGGCGCGATCCGTGCCGCCCTGGAAAAGCAGGGTCAACCCATCGGTGTAAACGATCTGCATATTGCAGGCCATGCACGTAGTGAGGGTCTGGTGCTGGTAACGAATAACGTATCAGAATTCATGCGTGTGCCAGCGCTTGAATTGGAAAATTGGATTAATAGTGCCTGAAACTCGTACACTTCCCGGCATGCTACGCATCGACAACCTCAGCAAACGCTACGGTGACCATCCTGTATTCCAGGGGCTGACCCATACCTTTCAGCCCGGCTGCGTGGCGCTGTGCGAGGACGAAAGCACGGGCAAATCCACCCTGCTGGGCATCATCTCGGGCACAATCCCGCCGGATACAGGGGACGTCTGGATCGACGGATATTCCCTCGACCAAACGCCGTTGCAAGCCAAAGCCCGCATCGCCTACGTACCCGACAACTGCCTGGTATTTCCCACGATTACGGGCCGTGAACTGCTCGAAAAGCTTGCTTTGGAAAAGAACACAGCACTGGACGATACCGTGCTGGATCTGGCGTACAGGCTGGGGCTGCAACCGCATCTGGACAAGCGTTTCGAACAGATGTCCACGGGTACGCGCCGCAAGGTCTTCCTGACAGCCGCCGCCTTGGGCCGGCCGGCCGCCATCATCGCAGATGGCGCCAGCAACGGACTGGACACGCAGGCCCGC
>JAKDMO010000296.1 GCA_030452305.1 Alcaligenaceae bacterium
TCGCGCAACAACCATTGACTAGGATGCGCCTGCTGGGCGCGTGTCGGCGTGGCGGGGCGGACGGGGGAAATGCATGAGTACATTTTTTGAACAAGCCGCCAGGCGTAGTTTGCCTGCACAAGGCGTGGTCGAGTTCCAGCGGGCCTTCGGTTCGCGATTTGTGACTACCGATGCGGTGCGCGAGCATTACGGTACGGATGAGTCCCCGTATCCGGTTTGCCCGCCGGATGCAGTCGTGTTTCCACATGATGCAAGCGAAGTCGCGCATGCTGTCAGGCTGTGCAATAAGTACAAGGTGCCGATCATACCCTTCGGTATCGGTTCGTCCCTCGAGGGCCATGTGTTGCCCATTGAGGGCGGCGTGACCTTGTCGTTGTCGGAAATGAATCGCGTCGTGTCGGTCCAGGCCGAGGATTTCACGGTGACTGTCGAACCGGGCGTGACGCGTACCCAGGTCAATGAGGCCATTCGCGATACAGGCCTGTTCTTTCCGATTGATCCGGGCGCCGACGCCACCATAGGCGGCATGGCTGCAACCCGTGCGTCAGGCACCAACGCAGTGCGTTACGGCACCATGCGAGAGAACGTCGTGTCGCTCAAGGTCGTGACGGCTGACGGCGATATCATCCGCACCAGCAGCCGGGCTCGCAAGTCATCGTCTGGCTATGACCTGACGCATCTGTTCGTCGGCAGCGAGGGTACGCTGGGGATTATTGTGGAGGTCACGCTGCGGGTCTATCCGCGCTCCGAGGCCATCACTGCGGCGGTCTGCAACTTTCCCAGCCTCGCCGATGCCGTGCAGTCGGTGGTCGAGATCATGCAGTCGGGCACGCCCATTGCACGGGTCGAGTTCATGGACGAGCATGCAGTTAACGCGGTCAACCGCTACAGCAAGCTGGCTCTGGAGGAAACTCCGCTGTTGCTGTTCGAATTCCATGGCAGCGCCGGCGGCGTCCAGGAGCAGATTGATGTTGTCCGGGAAATTGCGGGCGATCATGGCGGGACGGCATTTGCCTGGGCGAACCAGCCCGAGGACCGTACACGCCTATGGACGGCCAGGCACAACTCACATTTTTCCGGCCTGCAATTGCGGCCTGGTTCGCGCAGCGTTGCCACAGACGTCTGCGTGCCGATCTCACGTCTTGCTGATTGTGTGACGCAGACCGCAGAGGACCTCAAGACCGCGACATTTCCCTATACGATCGTCGGCCATGTCGGCGATGGCAATTTCCACGTCCAGATGCTGATCGATCCGGACAGCCGTTCTGAATGGGACGAGGCGGAAGCCATCAATCGCCGCCTGGTTCTGCGGGCGATCGAAATGGAGGGTACCTGCTCGGGCGAGCACGGAGTGGGCCTTCACAAAATCGAATTCCTCAAGGTCGAGCACGGAGAGCCCGCACTCGAACTCATGCGCCTGATCAAGCATGCTTATGATCCAAACAATATCTTCAACCCCGGCAAAGTGGTGGAGTGGGGCGCATGAGCAGTCATCAACAGGCCAAACTCGAGTCCGCCGTACCTGCACTGGACAGGGCGGATCTTGTTTTGCAGCTTTTGGCCTCGAGCAGCAAGCCCTTGCATCCATCCGATCTGGCGCAACGCACCGGGCTTGCAAAGAGCACGCTCTATCTGTTGCTCGCGTCCCTGGAGCAACGTCATTGGATCGAGAAAAAGGGGGGCGGCTACGTTATCGGTATTGGGCTTTATGTGCTTGGTTGCGCCTACGTTCATCTCGATAACTTGCAAAGCACGTTCCGGGCCGCTGCGGCGGAGTTCGTCACCGAGCATAACGAAGTTGTCCAGCTTGCTGTCCTGCAAGGCTGCGATGTGGTTTATCTTGCGCGTGAGGATGCGCATCGACCGGTTCGCCTCGTCTCGGATATAGGAACCCGTTTGCCCGCACATGCGTGCGCCTTGGGTAAGGCGCTGCTGGCCCAACTGCCCGATGAAGACGTTCTGCGATTGCTGCCCGATGAACTGTCAGCCGTCACGGATCGCACGATCACCAGTCACGAGGTGCTATGCAAAGAGCTGGCAGATGTGCGCAGAACTGGCTTGGCCCGCGACATCGAAGAGGTCGCCACCGGCTTGATATGTTTTTCGGTGTATGCAGGTGAAACGCCGATGGGACGACAAATTGCGGTCAGCACCTCGATCCCCACAGACCGTCTGGACAAAAAACGAGAGAAATTCATCATCCAGGCGATCGTGCGGGTCGCCCAGCAGGTCAGGTTGCGAACGGCGTTGGGAGCCGGACGCTGAGCATGCACATCACGCATCCGGACATGGTGGCGGGCATCCTGCTAGCCTGATTCCTTCGTGTATTTCTTGCCCGGCATTTCGC
>JAKDMO010000297.1 GCA_030452305.1 Alcaligenaceae bacterium
AGGCCGAGAGCGCCTGCAGTGGATCGGTAGAGGGGTCGATGGAAAAGGGCAGGTCGCCGGAATGGGGCATGAGTGGGCCAGGATGTGTGCCAATGAATGCATTCATAGTAGATCATTCGTCTACAGGCGTCTGTGGATAATAGGCTTGTCATCGGGTTACTTATATCTACAGGTTATATATAAAGTATTATAAATTTCTTGTTAGGCATTAGGGAAAATCGTTAAAGTTTCTCCATATTCATTATTTGGACGCAATCGTGGCGGCCGGAAATCGGTCACCGCGGGTAGAACCATGAACCTCACATTCAAGGATATGGAAAAGCACTTTGGCGATCTGCGTGTAGTCGAGCGCTTTGATCGCGAGGTCGCTCCGGGCGAGCTCGTCGCCCTGGTCGGGCCCTCGGGTTGCGGAAAATCCACGATCCTGCATATTGCGGCCGGCCTGGAAAAACCCACACACGGTCAGGTCATCGCAGACGGCCAGGCCATCAATGGCCCGGATCCCCGGCGCATGTTGATGTTTCAGGAAAACGCCCTGTATCCCTGGTTGACCCTGGTACAGAACGTAGCCATGGCGCTTGAGCTGCAAAAGGTTCCCAAGCCGGACGCCCATCGGCAGGCCCGGGCCTGGCTGGAAAAGGTTCAGCTCAAGGGCTTTGAGGATTACTTTCCGCATCAGGTGTCCGGGGGCATGCGCCAGCGTGCCGCCCTGGCCCGCGCATTCATCAGCCATCCCGAAGTCCTGTTGCTCGATGAGCCCTTCGGTGCGCTCGATGCGCTCACGCGCCTGACCTTGCAGGACGCCTTGCGTGATTTGATTCACGAGACCAAACCAACGGTCCTGTTGGTGACGCATGATGTGGACGAGGCGCTATTCCTGGCTGATCGCATTCTGGTCTTTAGCGCTAGGCCGTCGCGGGTACTGAAGGAATTCAATCTGGCGTCGCGCGAAAAATCGCACGACCTCTCGGATTTTGCGGATCTGCGCCGAGAGATCCTGGGCTTGCTGGGGATTCGTGCCCAGCACAGCGATGCCTCGCAGGAAATCACCGAATTATTTACTGAGGAAGCAGCAGCATGAAATTAGCTCGTATTCTGGTTCCGGCGCTTGCCGCGCTGGTGATGTCGTCCCAAGTGGCCGCAGCCGAACCGTTCAAGGTCGGTTATATCCGTGTCATGGATGACGCGCAGGCCATCGCCGCCTACGAGGGCGGTTTCTACAAGAAGCACGGTCTGGATGTCCAGCTCGTCGAATTCAAATCCGGTACGGATCTGATCAAGGCGATCGTGGGCGGCCAACTCGACACCGGTGTGCTGGGTTTCACCAATGGGGCCTCATGGTCCTCCCGTGGCGCCGACCTGAAGGTTGTTAGCGGTGCACAGCGCGGTTTTCATGCCTTGGTCGTCCGTGAGGATGCCGGGATCAACACGGTCAGCGACCTGAAGGGCCACACCCTGGCCTCGCAAAAGGAAGGCAGCACGGCCGATACGGTCCTGAAGGGTGTGGTGCTAAAGAACGCCGGCCTGAAGGCCACTGATTTGTCCATCATGGGCGTCAGCCCGCAGGTGGCGGTGCAGTCGCTGGTGGGCAAACGGGTCGATGCGGCCTTCCTGTTCGAGCCCCAGGCCAGCATTGCGCAACTGATTGCGCCGGTCAAGCAGATCTATGAAATCGGCGCAGTCTGGCCGTTCCCCTGCATGGTGACCATCACTGCCGGCGACACGTTGCGAGAAAAGAAAGACCTAGTGTGGAAGTCTCTGGATGCGCAGCGCGAGGCCATTGACCTGCTGCAGAACAAGCCCGAGGAAGGCGCCAAGCTGATCGCCGGCTACTTCATTGCCGAGCCGACGCTCAAGACCCTCAAGCACGGCGAAGTCCCGCGTGAGCAGGTCATCACCAGCGCGATCAAGAGCCAGACCTTCAATGCCGCGCTGACCCCAGAGGATCTGGGTCGCATGCAGGAAATTGCCGATATCATGCAGGCCCAGGGCTCACTGAAGACCAAGGATGGCTCGCCCTTTGATGTCACCTCGATTGTGGATCTCGAGTGGCAGCAGGCGCGCAATCTCTGATCCGTGGATAATACGGTTTTTTCCAGGCCGGGATTCCCCGGCCGTTTTGTTTCAGGCTCATGAGTAAAAAACAACGCGTTTCCCCCTTTGGCCGCAAGCTCGCCATGGTGATAGCCATGGCCTTGATCCTGCTGTTCTGGCAGGCTGCGGCCTGGACCTTGCCGGACTTTCTGATGCCCGGGGTGCCGGCCGTGATCGTGCGACTTTGGCACGATATCCAGACCGAGGAGTTCCGCCAGATTCTGTCGGGTAGCCTGGGCCGCTTGGGAA
>JAKDMO010000298.1 GCA_030452305.1 Alcaligenaceae bacterium
CCGGCGGGGCCCCTGGGAAACCCCCGGCTGCCCCCACCCCGGGGGGCGACGAATGAGCATCGCCGCCGGGGGGGGCGCGGGCGGGGCGGCAGGCGCCGGGGCGCTGCGCGTGGCAGCCGTCGGGGCGGGTGGCGGCGGAGTGTCTGCGGGTGGCGGGCTGGCGCGCACCTGGGCGGCCGAGACCTCGACCTGGGCCAGCCCGTGTGCCTGTGCATCGGCCAGGACCTGGCCGGAGGCCGACACCCCGATCGGATGCAGGTGGTGGCCGCGCAATTGTTCGACCAGGGCGTCCCAGTCAGGGGACTCATCGAGCGCCAAGGCGTCGATGACGACCGGTTCGTGCTCAAAGAACGAACCGGCCTCGGCCATACGCCGCTCTAGTGCGTCGAGCAGCAGGGGGGTGTCCTGGGTGCGCAGCACCACTCGCAGCGCATACAGCGTAGCGCTTTTGAAGTCCAGAACGAGGTCCTGTTTGGGGTCGGTAGAGGTGTTCACGGTGGCTCCAGTCGGCCGGTGGGCGCTCAGGCCCAAGTGTCGCGCAGCGTGGTGGCGCGGTTGATGACGGGCTGATCAATCCGGGAATCGATCCGGTCAGCGACAAAGTAACCCAGGCGCTCGAACTGCCAGGTCACGCCCGGCTCGGCCTGCACGCCGGGTTCGAGCCAGCCCTGGACGCTGCGGCAGGATTCCGGGTTGATCAGGGTGAGAAAATCCTTATCGCCGGAATCGGGGTGTGCGTCGGTGAACAGTCGGTCGTACAGGCGGATTTCGGCGGGTACCGCATGGGCCGCGCTGATCCAGGTGATGGTGCCCTTGACCTTGACCGCTGAGGCGCCGGGTGTGCCGCTTTTGGTGTCGGGCAGGTATTCCGCGTGGACTTCGGTGACCCGGCCTTCCGAGTCCTTGACGCAGCCGGTACAGCGCACAATATAGCCGTATTTCAGGCGCACCGTATTGCCGGGAAACAAGCGGAAGTATTTGCGTGGCGGATCCTCGCGGAAATCGTCGCGCTCGATCCAGAGTTCACGGGTGAAGGGAAAGCTGCGTTGTGCGCCGTCAGGCTCGTGTGGATTGACCGGCGCCGTGCAGGGTTCGGTTCGATCGGCTGGGAAGTTCGTGATGACGAGCTTGATGGGGTCGAGCACGGCAACGGCGCGCGAGGCGATCGGGTCCAGGTCATCGCGCAAGGCCTGCTCGAGCGTGCTGTAGTCGATGCGCGAATCGGCCTTGGAGACCCCCAGGCGCTCGCAGAACAGGCGAATCGATGCCGGGGTGTAGCCACGCCTGCGCAGCCCCGCCAGGGTCGGCAGGCGCGGGTCGTCCCAGCCTTGGACATGACCTTCCTCGACCAGTTGGCGCAGCTTGCGCTTGCTGGTCACAACGTAGCTGAGGTTCAGGCGCGCGAATTCATATTGGTGGGGCAGGGGCTGTGCAAGCTGACCCAGTTCCGCCAGACGGGCCAGTATCCAGTCATAGTAGGGGCGCTGGTCCTCGAATTCCAGTGTGCAGAAACTGTGCGTGATGCCTTCCAGGGCGTCCTCGACCGGGTGAGCCCATGAGTACATCGGATAGATGCACCAGGCGTCGCCCGTACGGTGGTGGGCCGCGTGACGGATGCGGTAGAGCACCGGATCGCGCAGATTGATGTTCGGCGAGGCCATGTCGATGCGTGCGCGCAGCGCCATCGTGCCGTCCGGGTATTTTCCATCGCGCATGGCGCGCAACTGGGCCAGGGATTCCTCGGCCGGGCGATCGCGCCACGGGGAATCGGTGCCCGGTTCAGTCAGGGTGCCGCGCGCCTGGCGGATTTCCTCGGCGCTGTGCTCGTCCACGTAGGCATGGCCGGCGGTCACCAGGGCTTCGGCAAACTGATACATCACCTCGAAATAGTCGCTGGCGTAATAGCAATTCGTCTGGCCCTCGTGCGTCCAGTCGAACCCCAGCCAGCGCACCATGTCGATGATGGCGTGAACGTATTCGTCTTCCTCTTTTTCGGGATTGGTGTCATCAAAGCGCAGGTGGCAGGCCCCCTGGTAGTCGCGCGCCAGGCCGAAATTCAGGCAGATGCTCTTTGCGTGGCCAATGTGCAGGTAGCCATTGGGTTCGGGCGGGAACCGCGTGCGGATGTTCGCCGGATCGGCGCTTCCGGCCATTCTGACCGATGCCGGGCCTGGGCGGCCCGCCCACAGGCGCTGGGCATAGCGACCCGCCTTCAAATCGTTTTCAATGATGGTGCGCAGGAAATTCGAAACGGGAGCGGGGGAGGATTCAGTGGTCATTCTGGCGCGAGGTGGTCGTGTTCTGCAAAAGCGTTCATTTTGCCATGTTCTGCAGGGAGCA
>JAKDMO010000014.1 GCA_030452305.1 Alcaligenaceae bacterium
GTACCCGCCTTACTGGTCACTGCGGCATAAGCTGGGCGACCGCACCCAGCCCGTACCCGAGGCCGAGGTCATGGCCTTCCTGAGCCGGAACACGGACGAGTACCTGGCCGAGCGCATCAAGGGCGACTGGATCCTGGCAGCAGTGCGCGCTGGTGATTATGCCCGTGCTCTGGAGATCGGCCCAGTTGCCATTGATAATTCCCGCATCGAATGCGCACAGTTGCTGGCCCGACATATTCAGGTCAAACACGCCCGCAGCTCTGAAGTCCTGGACGCCTATGCTCCGAACTCCGACTGCTGGAGCATGCTCGACCAGATGGTTAATGACCACGTCCTCAGTCAGGTCGAGCAGGCTCGTTTGCTGCGCGATACGCTCGAAAGAAGCAGCGAAGGCGTTTCGCGCCGGGTGGCATCCATCATTTTTGATACCCCGGCCATGGTGGCCTACAGCGCGCTGATGAAGGATCCGCGCAAATGGCTGGACGGCCAAAAGGCGCCGCGCACGCACACCGAGATCGAGCTCGTCACGTTGGCGCTCTCGCGCCTCGCACGTACTGATGATCGGATCGCAACCGCAAAATACGTGGAAAGCCAGTGGGCCCACACCATTCCCAAGGCCGATATGGAATGGGTCTGGGGTCAGTTCGGCCTGATCGCCGCCCTGAACGTCGAACCCGACGCTGCACGCTGGTTTCGCAAGTCCGGCAACGTGCCCATGACGGATTACACCCATGCCTGGGAAGTGCGCGCCGAGCTGCGCGAAGCGCCCATTGATTGGAAGCGCGTGGCCGCCGCCATCCGGAAAATGACCACTGCCCAGGCCGACGAACCCGTCTGGCGCTACTGGTATGGCCGAGCGCTGGCGGCTACAGGCAATAAAAAGGCAGCCAGGCAATATTACGAATCGATTACCGACAAGCTCGATTTCTATGGCCAGCTCGCCAACGAGGAGCTTGGTCGCCATGTCTACATGCCACCCGAGCCTCCGCCCGTCGATCCGGCGCAGATCCGGCAGATGCGCGGCCAGCCCGGTCTGGAGCGGGCCATTGCATTATTTGACCTGGGTTGGCGGCGTGAGGCCGTGCCCGAATGGAACTATGCGCTGCGCGGCATGAGCGATCGCCAATTGCGCGCCGCCGCCGAGCTGGCGCGTGCCGAGCACATTTATGATCGCGTGGTGAACACGTCTCTGAGGACCCGAAACGAGGTCGATTTCAGTCAACGCTTCATCGCCCCCTTTGAAGGCCAGGTCGCCGAAAAGGCCCATTTGATCGATCTGGATCCCGCCTGGGTGTATGGGTTGATCCGCCAGGAATCCCGTTTCATCACCAACGCACGCTCGCGCGTGGGTGCCTCGGGCCTCATGCAACTGATGCCGGCTACCGCAAAATGGGTGGCGCGCAAACTCGGCATGAAGGACTTCAAGCCCAGCTCGGTCAATGACTTTGATACGAACACCATTCTGGGCACCAATTACCTGAACATGGTGCTGCAGGACCTGGACGGTTCCCAGGTGCTGGCCACTGCGGGCTATAACGCAGGGCCCGGGCGCTCGAAGCGCTGGCGCTCGCGCCTGCAAGGTCCGGTCGAGGGCGCGATCTTTGCCGAAACCATTCCGTTTACGGAAACGCGCTTGTATGTCAAGCACGTCATGTCGAATGCGGTCTACTACGCCATGTTGTTCACAGGTCAGCCGCAGTCGCTGAAAAAGCGCTTGGGTACCATAGCGCCCAACGCGGGTACGCGAACCGCCCTGCCATGATCTGCGGCCCCGAAGGATGCGCGATCCCGGATCCTGCCGTGGCGGGGCTGCAGGTGTATGTCGTGGGTGGTGCCGTACGTGACGATCTGCTGGGCTTGCCGGCGGGTGATCGCGATTGGGTCGTGGTGGGTGCCACGCCCGAGGCTATGGCTACGCGCGGCTTCAAGCCGGTGGGTGGCGATTTCCCGGTATTCCTGCATCCCCGTACGCACGAGGAATACGCCCTGGCCCGCACCGAACGCAAGACCGGGCGCGGCTACAAGGGCTTTGTCTTTCATGCCGGTGCGGATGTCACCCTGGCCGATGATCTGCGTCGGCGCGACCTGACCGTCAATGCCATGGCACGCGGTGCCGACGGCACCCTGATCGATCCTCTGAACGGCCAGGCTGACTTGCGTGCACGCATCTTGCGCCATACCGGCCCTGCCTTCATCGAGGACCCTGTCCGTCTGCTGCGCCTGGCCCGCTTTGCAGCGCGCTTCGCGGATTTCAGCGTTGCGCCCGAGACCCTGGCGCTCGCGCGACAACTCGTGCGCGATGGCGAAGTCGATGCCTTGGTACCTGAACGAGTCTGGCAGGAACTTGCAAAAGGCCTGATGACGGATCATCCCGGACGGATGCTCGATTTGCTGGCCGCGACCGGAGCCCTTGCGCGGCTTGCGCCAGGGCTGGTCTGGGATGAGGCGGTTGCGCGTGGTCTGGCCTGCGGGGCGACGCGCGGCTTGGGTCTTGCCCAGCGCTTTGCCCTGCTGTGCGCGGCTTCAGCCGATGGCATAGGTCGTGCGCTGCGGGCACCCACCGCCTGCCAGGACATGGCGCGCCTGCTGCCCGGTGTCTTGCGCCGCCTGGACGACGGTACGGACGACGCCCAGGCACAACTGGCTCTGATCGAAACCAGCGACGCCTTGCGCAAGCCCGATCGCTTCCTCGAAGCCCTGGCGGCCGCCAACTGCTTGCGCGACGGGCTGGATCTTGCTATTTGGAACCGACGGGTCGACGCATTGCGCGCGATCGATGCGGGAGCAATCGCTCACGCGGCCGGTGGTCAGGCACAGCGTATTCGCGATGCCCTGCGCGAGGCCCGCCTGGCCGTGTTGACTCGGCTGGACGTGGGTCCGGCCCGGTAGGTCGCCTCTACGTCATTGCGAACTCAAGCCCCGCGCGGCTCAGGCGTCGCCGGTAACGATGGTCTCGACGGTGTACATTACGGTATTCCTGTCAATTCCAGACGCATATTGATCATGGCCGATTCCGCACTCTACTGGTCCGATACACTACAGAACCTGTTCGCCGATCCGGCGCTGAGCTTCGATCCGTGGGCCATGCAGTGGCAGCCCTTCGAACAGCCGGCACCGACGGATTTGCAGGCTGTGGCAGCCCCCCAGGCCCTGTTGAATCTTGGTGCGCGCCTGCGTCAGGTGCCTGTGGCGGTGATTGGCCCGCGCGAGGCCTCGGATGAGGAATACGCGACCGCCGAGGCAATGGGCGCCGCCCTGGCCGGCCACCACCTGCAACTGCTGTGCGGGGGCAAGAACGGCGTGATGGAGGCCTCTGCCAAGGGCCACCTTGAGGCGGGCGGCCGGCCCATCGGCCTGGTGCCCGAGGGCGATTGGCGTTGTGCCAATCCGTATGTCCGCATTCCGATTGCCACGGGTATTGGCAAGTCGCGCAACGTGATCATCGCGCAATCCTCCACAGTGTTGATTGCGGTGGGTGGCGGCTATGGCACGATGTCGGAAATGGCCTTCGGGCTGCATTTCGACAAATTGGTGCTGGCCCTGGGGGATGCGCCCGCCCTGCCCGGCGTCGTGGCCTGCACGTCGGTGGATGAAGCGCTGAATCGCACGGCTGAACATTTGCTGCAACTACCAGAACCCGTCGACGACGAGGCGGATGCCGGTGCGGGGCTGTCATGATGGTGGCATCTTGATAGGAAATAATGTTTGTTTGATTCCATGATTTCGTGATTACAAGGATGCCTGGCCGGGAGGCCGCCCTATGCTGTTGATCACCTGTGCTTATCTGCTGTTTCTGGCGACCCCGATTGCGCTGCTGCTGGTCGGCTCGTTCGGCGAGTCCTGGAGCAACACGATCCTGCCGCACGGGATGACACTGGAGTGGTACCGGCAGGTGGCCGCAGACCCCAGTTTTCAGCGCGCGTTTGTCTCTAGCATCAAGGTCGTGATTGCGACTTGCGTGCTCAACGTGCTGATCGGCTTGCCGCTGGCCTATGCGATCTACGCCAGCGCACGGCGCGGGGTACGCCTGGCTGCCAAGATCATGGCCTTGTTGCCGATTGCGGTGCCCGACCTGGTACTGGGTTTCGGCTTTATCCTGGTGTTTTCCTCTGACGAGGCACCCTGGCTGGGCAGCATAGGTCTGCTGATCGCGGCGCACGTGGTCCTGACCCTGCCCTATACCGTGAATACGGTGCTGGCCGATATGCAGCAATTGCGCCTGGACCAATACGAGCAGGTGGCCGCCACGCTCAGCGCGTCCTTCTGGACGCGACTGCGCGATATTGTGCTGCCCTTGCTGGCGACCAGCGTGCTGTCGTCCCTGCTGACCGTCGCTGCGCTGTCGATCGGCGAGTTCCAGATTTCCAACTTGATTTCGGGGTTTTTGTCCCGCACGTACCCGGTCGTGCTGTTGCAGGCGTTCTATGGCGCCACAGGCTTTGCATGCGCCGCGACGGTTGTGTTGCTGCTGTTGGCGATCCTGGCTTCGTGTGCCAGCTCGCTGACCGCCTCTTTGTCCAGTCGCCGCGCCTGATCGGCGTCCTCGGGAATCTGCTTATGGCTATTCAGTTCGAATCCATCAATTACCGCTACCCCGACAGCCCCAACGGCGTGTTCGATGTCGATCTGACGGTGGGTGACGGCGAATTCCTGGCCGTGATCGGCCCATCGGGATCGGGTAAAACGACCTTGTTGAAACTGCTGTCCGGATTTGCCCGACCTGTCTCCGGGCGGGTTGTGGTCGATGGGCAGGACATCACCGGCTTGCCCCCGGAAGGGCGCCAGTTGGGAGTGGTGTTCCAGTCCTACGGTTTGTTTCCGCACATGTCGGCACTGGAAAATGTGGCGTATCCGCTAAAGATCCGTGGCCTGAACAAAGCAGCCCGCCACGAGCAGGCCACTCAGGCACTCGATCGCGTGGGTCTGGCCCAGTGGGCCGGCAGCATGCCCTTGTCGATGTCAGGCGGGCAACAGCAGCGCGTTGCACTGGCGCGCGCCCTGGTGTTTTCACCCAAGGCGCTATTGCTGGACGAACCGCTGTCGGCGCTGGATGCGGCCTTGCGCATCGAAATGCGCGAGGAAATATTGCGTGTACAGCGTGCCGCACAGATCGCGACGCTGCACATCACTCACGATCAGGAGGAAGCCCTGTCGATCGCCGACCGGATCGCCATCATGCGTGCCGGCCGGGTCGTGCAGTTGGGTACCCCCCGGGAACTCTATGACCGCCCGGCCACGCGCTGGGTCGCGTCGTTCATCGGACAGGCCAATCTGTGGGATGGCCGGGTCAGCGATGACCGACGCAGCGTCGTGACGCCCGTTGGTGCGTTGGCCTGCGATACCGATGGATTTGCTGCAGGTACTGCGGTGACCGCCATGGTGCGTCCCGAGGCCGTCCTGCCGGGCTACAAGGCAGACGCACCGAACGTGTTTGCGGGCAGCGTGTCCTCAGACCGTTTCCTGGGGTCAGCCCGTCGTGTGGATCTGGCAATTGGCGCAGGCCTTGTGCGTATCGATACACATTCCAGAGATCCCTTTTCCAAGATTACGATTCCGCCCGAATCGGTGCGGTTGCTGCCATCCGAGCCTAGTGGTTCGGTCTGATTCACTTCTATCCAGGAGAATGAAAGTGAAAACGTTCAAATATTCCCGCATGATCGCCGTGACGGCCCTGTGCCTGGCATCGGGCATGGCCCATGCGTTTGACGGCCCTGAACTCTACCAGGGCGAACAGGCCCTGTACGACGCCGCCAAAAAGGAAGGCATGGTGGTGTCGTTCGACACCGGCCCGACCTGGGCCAACTGGAGCGCCCAGTTCAGTGCGTTCAAGGCCCGCTATCCGGGCGTTGAACTGGTCTACAACGACCTGGGGTCGGCGGCCACCGTCGTGGCACTGGACAAGGCGCGCAATCGGCCACAGGCTGACACGGCCTATTATTTTGCGGCTTCGGCGCTGACTGCGGTCGAAAAGGATGTCGTGACCGGCTTCAAGCCCGTCAATTTCGACAAGCTGCCCGAGCCCCTGCGCGATCCGGATGGCAAGTGGTTCACCATCCACACGTTGAATGTGGCGTTCCTGGTCAACAAGAAACTGGTCAAGGACACCCCGCAATCCTGGCAGGATTTACTCAAGTCCGAGTACAAGGGGTCCGTTGTCTATCTGGATCCGCGCTCGACCGGGCAGGGTCAGGTCATCGTGCTGGCTGCCAATTTCGCCAACAAGGGCACTATGGATGACATCAAGCCCGGTGTTGATTATCTGGGCAAGCTGCAGGCCACGGGTAATGTGCTGCGGGTGGTCGGGACCACGCCCTATGCACAATTCCTGAAGGGCGAAATCCCCATCTGGATCGGCTATGAAAACGACGGCCTGAAGGCCAAATATCTGGACGGCATGGGCGATGATGTCGATGTCGTGATCCCGAAGGACGGATCGGCGGCTGCGCCCTACGCAATCAGCCTGGTCAAGAACGGGCCCAACCCGAATGCCGGCAAGTTGTGGCTGAACTACATCATGACCACGCCGGGCCAGACCACATTTGCGGAAGGCTTTGTGCGCCCCTCGGTGCCCGGTATCGAACTGCCCGCCGATGTCGCCCAGAAACTGCCTGAAGCGCCCCAGATCCAGCCGATCGACATTGCCAAGGCTACGGCCAAGAAGGCCGAGATCGATAAGGGCTGGGCCGATGCGGTACTGAACCAGTAAGACCGCTGCCATGATGCTGTCCCGCCGACGCTTTGCCCTGTTCACGCTGCCGACACTGGTGCTATTCTGCCTGTTTTTTGTGCTGCCGGTGGCGCTGATCCTGGGCGAGGCCTTGTCCGACGACACCGCGTTCGGACGGGTACTGGCCGACCCGCTGTTTCGGCGCGGCCTGTGGGGCACCATCATATTGGGGACGTTGACCCCCCTGTTTTCGGTAGCAGTCGGGTTTTGCGTCACCATGGGTTTGCACCGGATGCGCACAAAGATGCGCACCGCCACACTATTCGCCATATCGTTGCCGCTGACGTTCTCCGGCCTGATCATTGCCTATGGCTTCATCCTGGGCTTTGGGCGGGCCGGTTTCATCACACAGCTTCTGGCCTATGCGGGTTTTGATCCGGCCGTCGTCGGCGCGCTGATCTATACGCCGGCGGGCCTGGGCTTCGCCTACTCCTATTATCTGATTCCGCGCGTCATCATGATCATGCTGCCTGCGGTCCAGAATTTCGACATGGTGCAGTTGTCGGTCGCGAGGTCGTTGGGGGCAGGGCGTGTGCGCACGGTCTTTGGCATCATGCTGCCGCAGATCTTTCCCAGCCTGGTGGCATCCTTTTGCCTGACCGCCGCCGTCGCCATGGGCGCATACGGCACCGCACTGGCACTGGTCGGTACCCAATTGAACATCCTGCCCTTGCTGCTCTACAGCAAGATATCCGAAGGCGGCACCGACATGCCGGCCGCCGCTGCAATTTCCATCATGCTGATGGCAGTATGCTGTGTGGTCATTGTCTTGGGCGAGTGGTTTGTATCGTCCAGGGAACGGCGCGTTGTGACCTGAGGCAGGCCATATGGGCCCCCGCCAGTGCTACACTCGGGCGGTCGGTACGGACGACGGCACAGGCCGTGTGCGTGCCACCTATAATTTCGATCAGAATACAAAAGGGGACATCCGTGCATTACGTCATTCAGATTCTTGCCGCAATAATGATCGGCACCTCTATCGGCGCACTGCTCGGCCGGCGCACCAGTACGCTCATGGCCGGCGCATCGCTTGCGATTGTGCTGGGCATCGTGACTCTTTTCACCACCTCGTGGATTCCACTGGCGCTGGGCGCCATCGCATTCCTGGTGGCCCAGATCCTACAGCGCGATCCTCAATCGTCGCGCAGCTGATCTCTCTGGTCTCGGGACTTTCGGGCAGGCACCCGGCCTCGCACACTCGTTGAGGGCCGGGTTCTGGCCAGGCGGGTTAGTATCCTCGTTTGCTTGACTACGTGTCGTCGCGTACCGTCGCGCTCGGGCCGTTGGTCTTAACAGATTCTATGCCCTTGTCGCGGGCGGCGGTGGATTTGTACATCTCGCTGCGACCGATGGCCTCGCCGTTGCCGGCCGTCAGGCTGAAGTAATGTGAACCATCCTTGGCCGTCAGGCGTTTGAAACGCGCATCGCCGGCGGCGTTCTTTCTGACCGATTCGATGCCGTTCTGTGCTGCGGTCTTGGTGGTGTAGCGTTCACTGGTCAGGATGACCTGATGATTGCCCGACCGCAGATTAAACATGAATTGGTTACCGCTGCGCTTCAGAATATAGTCGCCGCTCATGCGAGTCTCCTTTCGTGTTGTTGCGATCGGTCACCGCACGGTTGTACGTCCGAACGCGTGCGGCAATGATAATCGAACTTCCTGCCTGCTGGAATCTTTCAAATGCCAAGAACTGTAAGCGATTGGGCATGGACTACCGGCCACCAGGTTTAGACTGATCTCCAGATTGGAATCGACTGGCCTGTGAATCCTCGCATACGGATTCACTCATGACGATAGGTGCTGCCGCCGTCCACGTTCAACACCATGCCGCTAATGTAGGACGCACGCGGCGACACCATGAACGTGACGGCATCGGCCACATCGGCCACGCTTGCCATCCGCCCGAAGGGCAAACCCATGTCGGCTTCGATTTCGCGCCAACGATCGGGTGTGCCATATTTCTGCTCGCTATGTGACTGCAGGATCATTATTCCGCGCTCGGTGGCCGTCAGCGATGGGCTGATTCCGACAACGCGTACGCCGTGGTCGACAGACAGGCTACCCATCGTGCGGGTGAATGCGATCAGCGCGGCGTTGCCGGTGCTGCCTACGATGTATTGGGGCTGCAACCGCTCCCCGGCCGTGCCGATGATGTTCGCGATCACCCCCTGGCGGCGCTTTTTCATCTCCAGGAACAGCAGCCGGGATAAGTTGATAAAGCCGAAGACCTTGAGGTCCCACGCCTCGTGCCAAACCTCAATGGGTGTCTGTTCAATGTCGCCACGGGGGATGGCGCCGGCATTATTTACCAGGATATCCACCTGGTCGCACTGTTTGGCGAGGAGCACTTGATCTGCCGGTCGGGATAGGTCCGCCTGATAGGTATGAACCTCGATACCGGGAAAGTCCGCGCACAGTTCGGTGCGAACGGTCTCGAGCCGTTGCGCGTCGCGAGCAGCCAGGTGCAAATGGCATCCTTCCGAGGCCAGGGACCGGGCGACGGCAAGCCCGATGCCGCGAGATGCCCCTGTCACGAGGGCGTGCTTACCAGCCAGATCAATATTCATGCCTGCTCCTGTCGTGTGTCGCATGCGTGTGGATAGGGCGCGGCATGCTTGATAGCCAGAGCTTAGAATAATATCGGATTTTATCGGCGGAGGGCTCCCGCCGTCACCCTATTCCTTGCCTGGATCCTTCATGTCCGGCACGGTGGCGAACTCCACATTCTGCAGGACTCCGTCCACGCGCTCGACCTTGCGGATGTAGACATTTTGGATAATGTCGCGCGTTTCGGGGTCGATGGATACGGGTCCGCGCGGACTGATCCAGCTCATGCCCTTGACTGCCGCCATGAAGGCATCGCCACTGGCGTCGCCATCCGTCTTTTTCAGGGCCTCGTAGATGACGTGCATGCCGTCATAGCCGCCGACCGTCCAGAAATTTGGGCGCTGTCCAGGGTAAGCCTCGGTGTAGGCCTTGACGAATGCGCGGTTTTCGTCGGAATCGTGCGCCTGTGAGTAATGAAACGAGGTGATGACGCCCAGCGCCGGATCGCCCATGGCCTCGATCACGTTTTCATCGGTCATGTCGCCGGTGGCGATCAGGCGGATACCGGCCTCGCCCAGGCCGCGTTCTTTGAAACCTTTGACAAAGGACACGCCTTGCTCGCCGGCCGGGACGAACAGGAACACGGCGTCGGGTTTGGCGTCCTTGACCTTCTGCAGGAAGGGAGCGAAATCCGGATGTCCGACGGGAGTACGCGCCTGGCCGATGATCTTGCCGCCGCCGGCCGTGTAGGTCTTGATGAATTGCGCCTCGGCGTCATGCCCCGGGCCGTAGTCGGCGACGACGGTGTAGACCGTCTTGATGCCATTGTCTACCGCCCAGGCGGCAATCGGGGCCGCCACCTGGGGCAGTGTCATCGATGTGCGAACGATGTAGGGTGATTTGGTGGTGATCGATGAGGTCGCTGCGTTCATCACGACCATCGGGGTCTTGGTTTCAGTGGCCAGTGGGGCGACGGCGAAGGCCGAAGGGGTCATGCCGAACCCGGCCAGGATGTCTACCTTGTCCTGGATCAGCAGATTCTGGGCCTGGCGTTTGCTGATGGCCGGCGCGATGCCCGTATCGTCCTTGATCAGCAGTTTGATTTTGCGTCCCGCCACGGTATCGCCGTGTTGCTTGATGTACAGGCGCACGCTGTTTTCGATCTGAACGCCGTGTGCGGCAAAGGGACCGCTCAGCGGTAGCACCATGCCGATTTTCAGCTCATCGGCGTGGGCGGCCGACAGGGCAACCGTGGCGCAGGCTGCGATGGCAAGTCGTTTTATTGTGTGCTTCATTGAGTCTCCTCCTTGGAAAACGAAATATCGAATCAGTCCAGACCGCAGAAATTCTCGGCAATAGTGGTCTGGGCGGCCACCGAGCCCGAAATGTATTCGAGCTCGGCGAGCTGCATTTGCCGATTGAAGGGATTGTCGGAAAGCCGATGCGACAGATTGGTCATCCACCAGGAAAAGCGCACGGCCTTCCACACGCGCGCCAGGGCGTCGTCGGAATAGCTGTCGAGCTGTTCCATGTGCCCACCCCCGCCGTGGTAGAACTGTTTCAGGCCTTCGAACAGGCGGCGCGCATCGGCAATGGCCATGTTCAGGCCTTTGGCCCCTGTGGGCGGTACGATGTGTGCGGCGTCGCCCGCCAGGAACATGCGCCCAAAGCGCATGGGCGTGTTGACGGTGCTGCGCAGCGGCGTGAAGCTCATTTCCAGCGCCGGCCCGGTCACCAGCCGCTCGGCCAGCGATGTGGGCAGGCGACGCCGGTATTCGCCCCAGAAACGGTCGGCGTCCCAGGCCTTGATGTCTTCATCCACGGGCACTTGGAAGTAGTAGCGGCTGCGCGTCTTTGATCGCAGGCTGCACATGACGAACCCGTCCGGATGGTTGATCCAGGCGACCTGTTCCGAAACCGGGGGCACGTCGGCCAGAATGGCCAGCCAGCCGAACGGAAAGGCGAAATCATAGGTCTTGATGCGGTCTTTGGGTACGGATTTGTGTGACACCCCATGATGGCCGTCACAGCCGGCGATGAAGTCGCAATCGATGCGGAACTGCCTGCCGTCCTTTTCATACGATACCCAGGGCTGTTCCGTGTCGAAATCGTGAGGCTGGACGTTCGTGGTCTCGTAATGGGTGATGCCGCCTGTGGCCTGGCGGGCCTGCATCAAATCCTCGGTGATCCGGGTCTGGCCGTAGACCATGACGCATTTGCCTGCCAGGCTGAAATTGATGTGGGCGCGGCGGTCCTCCCACATCAGGTCGAATCCGGTCATCGGGAGGCCTTCGCGATCCATGCGAGTGGCCACGCCTGCCTCGCGCAGCGCTGCCATCGTGGGCTGTTCGAGCACGCCGGCACGCACGCGGCTCAGTACGTATTCGGCGCTGCGCAGCTCGAGGATCACATGATCAATCCCGCATTTTTGCAATAACTGGCCCAGCAGCAGGCCTGCGGGCCCTGCGCCGATGATGACAACCTTGGTACGACTGCTTTCCACTTGTTTCTCCTGCGTGGTTTCTGGGGGATGCCCGGGCGGTGCCTCAGGGTTCCTGGAAGGTGATCAGACCCATGCCGGTAGTCATCGGCCCGTAATAGTGCCGGTGGACCCGGCGTGCATTGCCGGATAGGGCGCCACGCATGATCAGCCACATGATCAGTTCGATGCCTTCGGCGCCCGCTTGCTCCATGAGCTCCTGGTGGGTCATGTCGGCCAGGCTTTCGGGGTCGTGTTCGATGCGATCCAGGAAGTCGTGGTCGAAGTCCGGATTCATGGTGCCAAAACGCTTGCCCTGCAGTTGATGCGACATGCCGCCGGTGCCCAGGATGACGACCCTCAGGTCGCGTTCGTCGGCCTCGACCGCCTGGCGAATCGCCTGGCCCAGCCGCCAGCAGCGGCGCGCGGTCGGCAGCGGGTGCAGCAGCACGTTGACGGCCAGCGGCACGGCCGCGACGTTCCAGTCGGATGCGTGCTCGAAGCATAGGTGCATGGGTACCAGAAAGCCGTGTTCAACCGACATTTCCTGGCACATGGTCAGGTCGAATTCGTTGTAGACCAGCGATTCGCACAAATGCCTGGAAAATTCGAAATCACCCCGTATGGGCGGCAGAGGGCGTACGCCCATGCCTTCGTCGGCGATGGCATATTCGTCCGCGCAGCCCAGGGCGAAGGTTGGGTACTTGTTAAAGAAAAAGTCGGCCCCGTGGTCGTTGTAGACCATGATGGCGATGTCGGGTTTGAGCTCGTTCAGCCATGCACGCACCGGCACATAAGCGTCGAACAACGGTTTCCATGCGGGCTCGGCCTGCGCGCCGCGATCGTAGGCGCCCCCGATCGAGGGGACGTGCGAGGTGCCGATTCCGGCGATGATCTTGCTCATAACTACCGTGCCCCTTGTGTTGTGCGCGAGGCTAGAAATTCGTCGAAGGATTCGCCGCGCATCTGTGCGCCCATCCGATACAGGCCGTGCCCCAGCACAAACCCCAGCTTCAGCAGGTAATAGATGTTTCCGCCGTGTTCGTTCAAACCGGCCCAGTCGCGTCGGCGCACCAGATCCTTTTCCTGTTCGCTCAGGCCAAAGCGCGTCATAAACGACTCCGTATCGGCCTTGCAGGCCTCACGGTTGGCCTCGGTGGTCAGCGCATCGCACATGGTGTTGATGCGCAAGCCTTTGCGCGATTCGCGTAGGTCAAAGATCAAAGTGTCTGGAATCGGACGCGATCGATCAAGTTGCAGTGTCATGTGTCGCCCTTTCGAAATTGCGTTAACTATCGAATATCTAAAGCGATATAATCGGATATAGCGAGCGCGGCGCGAATGGATGAACAGGACTAAAAATTGTTATTTCCGGACATAACCAAGTTGTGAGTGTGTCTGTTTTTTTCAGGTTGCTGTGTCATGATCGAAGGTCAGATGGCTGCGGGCGATAGCGCGTCGATTCCGCTTTATTCACTGTATGGACAGATCGACGGCGCAGCCGAACTGCGTTTCATCCACCTGGAAACCATCGAAAGCCGCAATCGCTACTACAACTGGCATATCCGGCCGCACCGGCACCACGACCTGCACCAGGTCGTGTGGGTAGAGCGCGGTGGTGGCCCGGTCATACTGGATGATCGGCAGATCGACCTGAAGGGTCCGGTATTGATCAATATTCCGCCCACGATCGTGCATGGTTTTCAGTGGACACGAGGTGCGCAGGGCTTTGTGCTGACGATGGCCGAGAACTTCATGACCGATCTGTGTCTGCAGACGCGCGACCCAGTCCTTCAGGCCGCGATGAGCCAGGTTCTGGTCATGACGGAGTATCACGACGACCACACGGCTGCACGCGTGGCGGGGCTTTTTGCCATGCTGAACGACGAGTATGCGCACGAGCGTGTCTGCCGTACGGCGACGATCGCCGGGCATGTGCTGATTCTGTTGACGGAAATTGCACGTTTGCGACAACGCAGCCAGCGCCGGCTGCATGCCGCCCGGGTGCGCGGCAGCGAGGCCTATCAGCATTTCAAGGAACTGGTCGAGGAACACTTTTCCGACCACTGGCCCGTGGGCGCGTATGCGGCGACGCTGGCGATCACGGAACGCAGCTTGCGGCGCCTGACGCTGAAATTTTCCAATCAGACGCCCATCCAGATCATCCATAGGCGGATGATGCTCGAGGCCAAGCGCAATCTGCTCTATACCGAAAAATCCATTGCGGCGGTGGGGTACGTGCTGGGTTTCGAGGACCCGGCATATTTCACGCGTTTCTTTATCAAGAACGCTCGCGAAACCCCCCTGCAGTTTCGCCGTGCGCGCACCAACGCAGCTTAATCGATGGCGCCGGCCAGGACCACGCCATTGCGGCCCGCCTTCATGCCCATGATCCACGCGGCGATGCACACGCCTACGAACATTGCTGCGACGGCATGCCAGGTACCGGAATATTCGTACAGCACGCCCACCAGCACCGGGCCAATCGAGGCAACGGTATAGCCCACGCCTTGTGCCATGCCCGATAGGGCCGTGGCATCGCGTGACGAGCGGCTGCGCAGCACCAGCAGCGACACCGCAATGCTGAAGGTGCCCCCCATGCCCAAACCCATGACGATGGCCGACGGCCAGGCCCAGGATAGCGGCGCATAGAATATTCCCAGCAGGCCGGCAATGACCATGCACACCATCATGGTGATGGCCGTGCGCTGGTCGCGGCCGCGCATCGCCAGCCATGGCGCTGCCAGGTTGGTAACGAGTTGCACGAGCAGGGTCACCGACAAGGCTGCGCCCGCCTCTGCGGCGGGCATGCCACGGCTGATCAGGATCATGGGCAACCAGGCGATCAGGCTTTGGCCGATAGAGGATTGCAGGCCCATGTACAGGGTCACCTGCCAGGCCAGGCGGTCGCGAAACATTCCCTTAGGGGGTGTGATGGGCTCGCCCGGCGCGCCCTCTGTGTCCAGGCCGGCCCGGGGCACTGCGCGCCAGATGGCGGCGGCCGCCAGCGCGGGCAGTACCCAGAACGCCAGCGCCCATTCCCACGAGCTGTGAGGCAGGTGCGTCATCGGTACGACCAGGCCCGCGCCCAGCGATGCACCCAGGCAAAAGGACATGGTGTAGAGGCTCATCACCAGACTGATGCGCTGCGGAAAGGCGTTCTTGATGACCACGGGAACCAGCACCATGCCCATGCTGATGCCGGCACTGGCTATGAGCAAGCCCGCATACATGCCAAAAATGCCCAGCACGCTGCGCAAGCCTACGCCCAGGGCCACGACCACCAGTGAACCCACAATCACGCGGCGCATTGAAAACGCGCGCAGCAGTCGTGGCGCGAGCAAACCGAATACGCCGAAGTACAGGGTGGGCAAGGCCACCATCAGCCCCGCCCCGCTGGGCGACAGGTCCAGGCTGGTGCTGATGTCGTCCAGCACCGGCCCCATGGTGGTGAGCATGGCGCGCATGTTCAGACCCGCCAGCAGGACGGCAAGCAGCAGCAGGGCCTTCGTGTAGGTGATACTGGGGCGGCGCAGGGTCATACGTTCAGGCCAGGTGGGCGCTCAGGGCTTCGATCAGCCGTGCGTGATAGTGCGGCACCAGCGCCTCGATGGCCGGCCGCTGCAGCGCCCAGGCGGCAACGCGTTCGGCCGGTGGGGTCGGGTGCCAGATGGGCTCGGGGAAATGGCTGTCTGCTCGCCAACGCGGGATGATGTGCCAATGCAGGTGGGGAACCTGGTTGCCCAGTGCTGCCAGATTGATTTTGTCGGGGGTGAGCTCCTGACGCTGGATCTGTTCGACCAGGTAGACCACATCCATCAGGCCTTGGCGCTTGGCCGGGGTCAGTTGCGTCATTTCGGCGACATGCGATTGCCAGATGACCCGTGTGTAGCCGGGTTGCGCGGTGCCGTCCACACGGACGACGCGTGCGCATTCGTTTTGCCAAAGGACCTCATCGCCGGGGGGCGCACACAGCGGGCAGGGGTCGGTCGGGTGGCTCATGGGGCGGCAAAGAATAGTTCGTGCAGGGCCTCGCCCGGGTCCTCTGCCCGCATGAAGGCCTCACCCACCAGGAAGGCCTCGACATGATGGGTGCGTAGGGTGGCCACGTCGCCAGGATTCAGGATGCCGCTTTCGGTGACGATGCGTTTGCCCTCGGGTACGTCGGCCAGCATGCCCAGCGTAGTGTCCAGCGAAGTATCGAAGTTGCGCAGGTTGCGGTTGTTGATGCCCAGCAGCGAGGTTTTCAGCGTCAGTGCGGTGTCGAGTTCATCCCGGCTGTGGACCTCGACGAGCACATCCATGCCCAGTTCCATGGCGACGGCCTCGAGCTCGCGCAGGTGCTCGGGTTCCAGCGCAGCGACGATCAGCAACACGCAGTCGGCCCCCAGCGCCCGCGCGTGGATGATCTGGTAGGGATCGATCATGAAATCTTTGCGCAGTACGGGCAGCGCACAGGCAGCGCGCGCCTGGCGCAGGTAGTCGTAGCCGCCCTGAAAGAAGCGCACATCGGTCAGTACCGATAGGCACGCTGCGCCATGTGCGGCGTAGGTGGCGGCAATTTCGGCTGGATTGAAGTTCTGGCGGATCACGCCCTTGGACGGCGAGGCTTTCTTGATTTCCGCGATGACGGCGGGCTTGCCCTGGCTGATCTTGTCTTCGATGGCCCGTGCAAAGCCGCGCAGGTCCTTGCGGCTTTTGGCTTCGCGCAGCAGTTCGGACTCGCTGCGCATCTGGCGAGCTGCCGAGACTTCCGCCCTTTTGGTTTCCAGAATCTTTTCGAGGATATCGTTCATGACTTGAATCGTTGAGTATACGTGCAGAAGGCTTCCATCTTTTCCTGTGCGGCGCCGCCGGCGATCAGCTCGAAGGCCTGGGCGATGCCGGCCTGGATGCTGGGCGCGCGGTTCCCGGCGTACAGCGCCAGCCCTGCGTTGAGTCCAACGATATCACGCGCCGCGCCGGGGGTGTTGGCCAGGGCTTCGCGCAGCATGGCGGCCGATTCCGCGCAATTTCCGACCTTCAGGCCACGGTTCGAGACCATGGACATGCCGAAATCCTCGGGGTGGATTTCGTATTCCCGGATCGTGTCGTCCTTCAGTTCGCCAACCAGGGTGGCGGCGCCCAGCGAGGCCTCGTCCATCGTGTCCTTGCCGTGCACGATCAGCACGTGGCGCGAGCCCAGTCGTTGCAGGACGCGCACCAGGATGCCGACCAGATCGGGGTGGAACACGCCCATCAACTGGTTGGCGGCCCCGGCAGGGTTGGTCAGTGGCCCGAGGATGTTGAAGATCGTGCGCACACCGAGCTCCTTACGCACCGCGCCGACGTTCTTCATTGCGGCATGGTGCGCGGGGGCGAACATAAAACCGATGCCCGTGGCTTCGATCGATTCGGTGACCTGCTCGGGCGTCAGCTCGATATATGCGCCCAGTTCTTCGAGCACGTCGGCGCTGCCCGACGAGGACGAGGCGCTGCGCCCGCCATGTTTGGCGATTTTGGCGCCGCCCGCCGCAGCGACGAACATGGCGGCCGTCGAGATATTGAATGTATGCGAGCCGTCGCCGCCCGTGCCGCACATATCGAGCAGGTCCTCGGGGTAGGGGGTGACGACGGGCAGTGCGAATTCGCGCATGACCTGGGCGGCAGCCGTGATTTCGCCCACGGTTTCCTTTTTCACACGCAGGCCCATCAGCAGGGCCGAGGCGAGCTGCGGTGAGACCTCGCCGCGCATCAGCGTGCGCATCAGGTACAGCATCTCGTCGTGGAAAATTTCCCTGTGCTCAATGCAACGGGTCAGGGCTTCGTTCAGAGTGATTTCTGTCATGGGAGGGGCCTTCTTTTAGTCTTGTTCACAGATCCAGGAAATTGCGCAGCAGGGCGTGGCCGTGTTCGCTGAGTACGGACTCGGGATGGAACTGCACGCCATAGATGGGCAGGGTCTTGTGGGCGATGCCCATGATCTCGCCATCAGTGGTCTGCGCGGTGATGTTCAGGCAGTCGGGCAGGGTGTCGCGGGCGATCGCCAGCGAGTGGTAGCGGGTCACGTCAAAGGGCGAGAGCAGGCCTTTGAAGACATCGGTGCCCGTGTGGGTGACCGCCGAGACTTTGCCGTGCATGATTTCGCGGGCGCGCACGATGTCGCCGCCATAGGCTGCACCGATCGCCTGGTGCCCCAGGCAGACGCCAAAAATGGGCTTCTTCCCCGCAAAGTGGCGAATCACCTCGATCGAGATCCCAGCCTCGGCCGGGGAACACGGCCCAGGCGAAATGCAGATCCGCTCGGGATCCAGCGCCTCGATTTCCGCGATGGTGATCTGGTCGTTGCGCGCGACATGCACCGTCTGGCCCAGTTCGCCGAAGTACTGGACAAGGTTGTAGGTGAAGGAATCGTAATTATCCAGCATGAACAGCATGAACAGCCTCCTGAGATTTGGGAGCCGCCATGCCGGGTGCCCCGCGTACGTTGACGTAGAGGCTGAACAGGTTTTTTCCGGCGGCCATGAACAGTCGGTTATTGTTCTTTCCGCCAAAGCACAGATTGGCGCAGCGTTCCGGCAGCGAGATATGCCCCAGTGCCGTGCCCTGGTCGTTGAAGACGCGCACGCCATCGAGTTCGTCGGTGCCCATGCCCCAGCCGCACCACAGATTGCCGTTTTCGTCGCAGCGGATGCCGTCCGAGGTGCCTGGGCCGCAATCGATCAGGGGCCTTTTGTTCGCGATGGATGCGCCGTCGGGCAATACGTCATAGGCCAGAATCAGGCGGTTGGGCTTTGCGCGGGACGCGACGATATACAGGATCGACTCATCGGGTGAAAAACACAGGCCGTTGGGGCCGTCGATATCCGAAGCCACGACCGTGAGCTCGCCCGTCTGGCCGTCGATGCGGTATACATTGGCGGGCAGTTCCTGCCTGGCCGGGCGCCCCTCGTAATAGTCACGGATCCCGAAGGGCGGATCGGTGAACCAGATCGAATGGTCGGATTTCACGACGATGTCGTTGGGCGAATTCAGGGGCTTGCCCTCGAACGAGTCGGCTAGCACCGTGATGCTGCCGTCGTATTCAGTGCGCGTGACGCGGCGGCCCAGGTGCTCGCAAGTTATCAGGCGGCCGGACCGATCGCGGGTATTGCCGTTGGCGTGGTTGCTGCCGGCGCGGAACACCGATACCGACCCGTTTGTTTCGTCCCACTTCATGATCTGGTTGCCGGGCACGTCGCTCCACAGCAGGAAGCGGCTGTCACCGAACCAGACTGGGCCTTCGGCCCAACGTGTGCCGCCGGCCAGCCACTCTACGGCCGCGCTGGCCAGACGATATGGCTCAAAATCCGGATGCAGGATCCGGATCCTTGGATCGGGGTAACGTTCGCTTGGCTGCCACATGTTTGTCCTCCTTGTTTGAAGCGATCAGATCGGCTCGTCCAGCCCGAACTGCACCTGCTCGGCGGCGCGCAGCATGGCGCGGGCCTTGGCCTCGGTTTCCTGCCATTCTTTTTCGGGGTCCGAGTCGGCGACGACACCTGCAGCGGCCTGCACATAGAGCATGCCGTCCTGGATGATGCCGGTGCGGATTGCAATCGCCAGATCCATTTCGCCGCCGTAGCTCAGATAGCCGGCTGCGCCGCCGTAGATCCCCCGGCGTACAGGCTCGAGTTCGTCGATGATCTCCATGGCGCGTACCTTCGGTGCGCCGGTCAGGGTGCCGGCGGGGAAGGTTGCGCGCAGCACATCCATTGAGCTCATGCCGTCGATCAGTTCACCACACACATTCGAGACCAGGTGCATGACGTGCGAATAGCGTTCAACGGTCATGGTGTCGGTGACCTCGACCGTGCCGATTTTGGATACACGGCCGATATCATTGCGCGCCAAGTCGATCAGCATGACGTGTTCGGCGCGTTCCTTGGGGTCGGCCAGCAGTTCTTTTTCCAGCGCCAGGTCCTGTTCCTGCGTGGCCCCCCGCTTGCGGGTACCGGCCAGAGGCCGGATGGTGACCATTTCGCGCTCGTGCCCTTGATCCAGCGTCTTTTCCTGGCGCACCAGGATCTCGGGCGAGGCGCCCACGACGTGGAAGGAATCGAAATTCCAGTAGTACATATAGGGCGAGGGGTTCAGCGAGCGCAGCGAGCGGTACAGCGACAGCGGCGCATCGCGAAAGGGTTTGGCGATCACCTGCCCGACCTGGACCTGCATCAGGTCGCCGGCGGCGATGTAGTCCTTGGCCTTGTGCACGGCCGCCAGGTAGTCGTCTTTTTTGAAGTCGCGCTGCGCAGTGGTTTGCATGCTGGCGTAGGCATAGGGGATGACGACCGGGGTTCGCAGTTTTTCGCGCAAGGTTTTGATGCGGCGCTTGGCCAGGGCATAGGCCTCGGGTTCGCGCGGATCTGCGTAGACGATCAGGTAGGTGCGCCCGGCCAGGTTATCGACGATGACCAGCTCGTCAATGTGCAGCAGCATGATGTCGGGGGTGCCTTGCTCCTGCCCTGCAGGGAAAGGTCTGACGCAGGGCCCCAGGCGCGGTTCGATGTGGCGCACGGTCTCGTAGCCGAAATAGCCGGCCAGACCGCCTGCAAAGCGCGGCATGCCGGGGCGCAGGGCGACCTTGAAGCGCGCCTGGTAGGCCTCGATGAATTTCAGCGGATCGCCTTCCTGTGTTTCGACAACCCGGCCCTGGTGCACGACCTCGGTGGTGGTGCCTGTGGCCCGGATGATGGTCTTGGCCGGCAGGCCGATGAATGAATAGCGGCCGAAACGCTCGCCCCCCACCACGGATTCCATCAGGCAACTGTTGCGCCCGGCCTCTGGGCCGCTGTGCGCGAGTTTCAGGTAAATCGCCAGCGGCGTATCCAGATCGGCATACGTTTCCGCGATCAACGGGATACGGTTATAGCCCTGTGCGGCCAGTGCGTTGAATTCGATTTCCGTCATGTGGAGGTCCATTTTTTTGGGTGGTTTTGCAGGCCGGGACAGAAATCAAAAAAGCCCGGCCAATTCTGGTATCCGGGCTTTTTGGATGAAGGCGGCGCTTTGCGCACGCCGGCCGATCGCTTTACCCGTGACACACGCGCCAGCCGCGCCAAGCGGCGCCGATGGTGAGCGGATAGGGATGGTAAATCGGGTTCATGCGTGTTCGGTTTGAGTCGGTGTGTTTGCGGCCCATTCGGCCGCCTCGATAATGGAGCCAACTATAGCATTGACCGGCAAGGTCTGCACACTGCGCCCCTCGTTATAGCCATAGGGTACAGCCAGTACCGGAACGCCGGCCGCGTTCGCAGCCAGTGCGTCGTTGATCGAATCGCCGATGAACAGGGCCCGGTCTGGGGCCACGCCCAGTTGTTCGCAGGCGTACAGCACCGGCATGGGATTGGGCTTTTTCTGTTCGCGGGTGTCGCCGCACACTATCAGGTCGAAGTAGTCGAACAGCCCGGCGCGGCGCAGCAGCGGCTCGGTGAATTCGGTGTCCTTGTTGGTGACCACGGCCAGCCTGGCGCCGGCTGAACGAAAGGCTTGTAGTCCGGCCAGCACGCCGGGATAGGGACGGGACTGGTCGCCGTTGCATTTGCGATAGTGGTCGCGGTAGCGAGCCAGGCCGCGCATAACAGTCTCGACGCTGGCCGGGGTGCCTTCGTGGCCCAGTGCACGGATCACCAGTTGTTCGACGCCCTGACCGACGTAGGTGGCCAGGATATTTTGAGGGATCGGGGGCAGGCCAACGTCGAGCCGCATGGCGTTGGCTGCGTGTGCGAGATCGGGAATGGTGTCCAGCAGTGTGCCGTCCAGATCAAACAGTATGGCGTCGAATTGCATGTCGCGTCGCGAATATCGCATTGGAAAGCAATAATCGTAGCATTACTCGCTGGTACTTTTCGGACATCGTTATTTCGCGGCGGCCTGATGGACGGCCTGACGTCGGTCATCGCCTTCCTGTATGCCGGCGCGCATGTCGCGAATGACCGATGTGTAGTCGGCCTGCCCAAAGATCGCAGAACCCGCCACAAAGGCGTCGGCGCCCGCTGCGCGGATATCGGCGATATTGTCGATCTTGACCCCGCCATCGACCTCCAGCGCGATGGGCCCGCCACCTGCCGCCTGCCAGGTATCGATGCGCCGGCGCGCCTCGGCGAGCTTTTGAAGCGTATGGGGAATGAAGGATTGCCCACCATGGCCCGGGTTCACCGACATCAGCAGCACCAGATCCAGTTTATCCATGACGTGGTCCATCCATGTCAGGGGCGTGGCTGGATTGAACACCAGCCCGGCCTGGCAGCCGTGTTCCCGGATCAGCGCCAGGGTGCGATCCACGTGGCGCGAGGCCTCGGGGTGAAAACTGATGATATTGGCACCCGCCTGTGCAAACGAGGGGATCAGGCTATCGACCGGTTCGACCATCAGATGCACGTCGATTGCTGCCTCGGTGTGAGGGCGCAGGGCGGCGCAGACCATGGGGCCGATCGTCAGGTTGGGGACATAGTGATTGTCCATCACATCGAAATGGATCCAGTCGGCGCCGGCGGCGATCACATTGCGGACTTCTTCGCCCAGGCGCGAAAAGTCGGCGGACAGCAGGCTGGGGGCGATACGGGCGGCGGGTAGCTTGGGCATGGTGTAATGGCGTCCGGATGTATGTCATGATTGTGGTTTGCACGATCCATCATTTTAGAGCACACCCCGACCCCATGAAAAAACTCTTGATTGGTGCAAGTGTCCTGACTATGCTTGCCGCGTGTTCGACCGTGCCGCTTGAGGAAAGCGCCGCACCGCCGGCGGACCGGGCCGCAGTGGATATTTCTGCACAGCCGTTGCGCGTGCCGGCGCTCTCGGCCCTGCCTGAAACCCCCGTGCGCCCGCTACAGGGCCGTTTTGCCCAGGCCGACTGGGCGAGCCTGCCGGGATGGGCGGCCGATGATCTGCACCATATCTGGAAGGGGTTCATCAATAACTGCAAGGGCCTGATGCGCCCAGTGTCCGGCTCGCTTGCGTTGCCGGCCCGCGCCGCGCCGCGCGTCTGGCAACCTGTATGCCTGGCAGCCTCCCAACTGGGCCTGGGCCCGGACGCCGGGGGTGAAGCGGTACGCGGCTTTCTGCAGGCCCAGCTGCAGCCCTGGCGTGTGCTCGATGGGGCCGGCCATGTCGCCCAGAACACCGTCACCGGCTATTACGAGCCGCTGATCCACGCCTCGCGCACCCGGGGCGGTGCCTACCAATGGCCGCTGTATGCGCCCCCCGACGATCTGCTGACCGTCGATTTGGGCTCGGTCTATCCGGAACTGGCAGGCAAGCGCATCCGCGGTAAGCTCGAAGGCCATCGCGTCGTGCCCTATGACACCCGGGGGCAGATTGCCGAATCGGGCGATCCACCCCGCGTCATTGTTTGGGCGAACGACCCGGTCGAGGCGTTTTTCCTGCAGATCCAGGGTTCGGGCCGCGCGCAACTGCCCGACGGCCAGATCATCCGTCTGGCCTATGCCAACCATAATGGCCGGCCCTATTCCTCGGTGGGAAAGTGGCTGGCTCAGCAGGGCGAAATGCCCTTGGCCCAGACGTCGATGCAGAACATCAAACAATGGGCGCGCCGGCACCCTGATCGTGTCCAGGAAATGCTGAACGTGAACCAGTCCATCGTGTTCTTCAGTGAATCCCCGACCAAGGATCCCGAACTTGGGCCCAAGGGCGCCTACGGCATTCCCCTGATGGCACAACGAGCCATTGCTGTGGACACGGCCTTTGTGCCCTTGGGTGCGCCCGTATTCCTGGCCACCACCTACCCGGCCACCAAGCGACCTCTGCAGCGCCTGGTCTTTGCCCAGGACACTGGGGGGGCGATCAAGGGGGCCGCCCGTGCGGATTTCTATTGGGGCTTTGGTGACGAGGCCGGCGCACAGGCCGGGCGCATGAAACAGACCGGCCGCATGTGGGTGCTGTGGCCTGCCGGCGCAGGAGCCCCCACAGCGCGATAAGGCGCTGTAATATGGTTCCATCATGAAGAAAGACTCCATCATCGTCTGCGGAACCGGCATTGCCGGCCTGGCTTGTGGGCTGGGCCTTGCGCGCGCCGGTATGTCGGTCAGCCTGCTTGGGCCGCACAGCGCGCCGCCCGTGCTTGAGGCGGATACGTATCACCCCCGCGTGTATGCGATTTCAGCGACCAGCCGCAGCCTGCTCGACGAGCTGGGTGCCTGGCGCCTGATGGATATGCGGCGCATCACGGCGGTCGAAGCCATGGAAATCTATGGTGACGGTCAGGGTGCGTTGGATCTGCAGGCCTGGCACGATACACAGGATACCCTGGCGTGGATCGTCGAGTCGGGCGAGATCGAACGGGCCCTGCAGCAGGCCGTGCGCGTATTTGGTGTGCCCTGGTTCGAGGAAGCATTTGCTTCGCTGGATTCCGCCGCCCACGGCGTGCGTGTCACCACATCCGGTGGACGCGTCATGCAGGCGAATCTGCTGGTGGGTGCCGACGGGGCGCGCTCGCAGGTTCGCGAGGCCTCGGGCATTCATCACGACTACACACCTTATGGCGACATGGGGGTGGTGGCGCATCTGGATGTAGAGATCCCCCATCAGGGCAAGGCGCTGCAATGGTTTACCGGGGATTCGGTGTTGGCCTTGCTGCCGATGCCGGATACGGCCGACGGGCCACAGGTCTCGATGGTCTGGTCCTTGCCCGAAGGCCGTGCGCGCGAGTTTCTGGCGCAGGAATCCGGCGCACAGCAGACCTTTCTGGCGGCGCATATCCTGGCGACCACCGGGGCGCGGCTGGGTCGCGTGCGCCTGCGCAGCACCCCGGCTGGGTTTCCCCTGACACTGCAGCGCACGAATATGGTTGCGCCGGGTGTGGCCCTGGTGGGTGACGCCGCGCACCGTGTCCACCCGCTGGCCGGCCAGGGCCTGAATCTGGGCCTGGGCGATGTACGTGCTCTACTGGATGTGCTGGCGGCACGTGAACCCTTCCGACACCCGGGCGATGCCCGGGTACTGGCCCGGTACCGGCGTGCGCGCGCCGAGCCTGTACTGGCCATGAGCCTGGTCACCGACGGCCTGCATCGCTTGTTTGCGACGCAGTGCGCCCCGGTGGTCTGGGCACGTAACGAAGGTATGCGCGTCGTCGACCGTGTACCGTTTCTGAAGCGGCGGCTGATTCGTGCAGCCGCCGGGCAATAAATCAGCCCGCATCCCGGCCGTCTGCTGAGGGCTTTGGGCTTGAATCGAGGATTATCATGCGTTTAACCGTTTTCCTGACCGCCGCTGCCTTGGCGTGCCATGGCGTGGCCTGGGCCGCGCCGGCCGATGATACTGTGACCTCTACGCAGTCGGCACTGGCCGCCGCTTCGCAGGATGCGACTGTGACCAGCACTGCCGACATAGGTACCGAGGGCGGCGAGTCCCGTGCCGGCGCCGATGGCAAGGTGGTGACCACGGCCTCGCTGTCACCCGCGCTGGCCGAGTCGATCACCCATAATTTCGAGACCCGTTTTCCTGGATTGAAGGTCGATCTGGTGCGGGTGACGCCCATGCCCGGCCTGTACGAGATCCAGGTGGGGCCGGATCTGCTGTATGCCGATGCGAATGTGAATTATGTGCTGCAGGGCTCCTTGATCGATGCCCGGGCGCGTCGCGACCTGACGGCCGAGCGCCTTGAAACCCTGCAGAAGGTTTCCTTTGATACCTTGCCTCTGGATCGGGCGATCAAGCAGGTCAAGGGCGACGGGTCGCGCCAGATCGCCGTATTCGAGGACCCCAACTGCGGCTACTGCAAGCAGTTGCAGCGTACCCTGCAGGATGTGGACAACGTCACGGTCTACACCTTCCTGTTCCCGATTCTGGCGCCGGACTCGACCACGAAATCACGCAATATCTGGTGCTCGGCGGACCCGGCCAAGGCCTGGCAGGACTGGATGCTGAAGGGGCAGGCCGCGCCTGAAGCCCAGTGCGATACGCCGATCGAGGCCAACCTGGCGCTGGGGCGCAAGCTGAATGTGCAGGGCACGCCCGCGCTGTTCTTTTCCGATGGCTCGCGGGTCAACGGCGCCCTGCCGCTGGACGCTCTAAAGAAAAAACTGGATTCCGTGAAGGGCTGATTGCCTGGGCGGGGCCGTTAATTCAGCAGCGTCCAGGCCCCGTTCCTGACGGTGATGAGTTCACGGCCCCGCTCGTCAAAGCCGCTGTGATCCTCGGGGCTCATGTTGTAGACGCCCTGCGTGGCGACAAGTTCATGTGTTTGCTCGAGTGCGTCGCGCAGCGCCGCCCGGAATTCAGGCGTGCCCGGCGCAGCGGTCTTGGCGGCGATGGGAATGGCATGTTCGAGCAGCAGGCCGGCATCGTAGACATTGGCGCCAAAGGTGGCCGGTCGTTCGCCGTACATGGCCTCATAGCGTCGGATGTAGTCTTCGGCGATCGGCTTGGATGGGTTGGAATCGGGCACTTCGGGTAGAACCAGCATCATGCCGGCTGCCAGGATCGTGCCTTCGGCCGCCTTGCCGGCAAACTTCAGGAACGCAGGCAGGGCCGCGCCATGGGTTTGATAGAACTGGCCTTTGTAGCCTTGTTGGGCCAGTGTGGTCTGGGGCAGGGCCGCCGCTGCGCCCGTGCCGGCAATCAGGATGGCCTCGGGGTGTGCAGACAGCAGCTTCAGAGCCTGGCCGGTGACCGAGCTGTCGGATCGCTGGTAGCGTTCCACGGCGACGATGCGGATGCTGTTTGCCTCAGCCAGGCCTTTGAACACATTGAGCCAGTCATCGCCATAGGCGTCGGCAAAGCCGATGAAGCCCACAGTGTCGATGTGGCGGGCCACCATGTCCTGTACCAGCGCGCGGGCGATGATGCCGGTGTTCTGGGTGGTCTTGAAGGCCCATTTCTTTTGGGGCGTCATGGGCAGGACGATGGACGCCGCCCCAACGGGTGCCAGCATAGGGGTACCTGATTCGGCTGCGAACTGCAGCACACTCATGGCGTTGGGCGAGCCGGTGGGACCGATCAATGCATCGACCTTTTCCTCGTTGATGAGTTTCTTGAAGGTGATGACGGTCTGGGTCGGGTCGCTGGCATCGTCCAGCGCGATGTACTGGATATCCAGGTCGCCCGCCTTGGCAGGCAGCAGGGGAACCGTGTTTTTTTGGGGGATGCCCACCAGGGCGGTCGGGCCGGTGGCCGAGGCGACGACGCCTATTTTGACCTGCGCGGCACTGGGCGTGGCGCCCAGTGCCGCCAGCACGGCCAGACTTGCAAAAAGGGTTTTGATGGCCACGACGGACTCCTGTGTCGGAATGAATGGCCCAACCCGTAGCAAACGGGTTGGGCGAGTGTTCCGATTGTAATCAGAATTCGGTCCATTCCTCTGTGGCGGCGGTGTCGGATGTGCGCAGAGCGGGTGCGGCCATGGCCAGCGTTGTGCCGGCTGCGGCCATGCCCAGCTGCGTGCGAGGCGG